>CAZYKZ010000034.1:0-16954 GCA_964648175.1 uncultured Anderseniella sp. | reverse complement strand
CGAGCGAGGCAAGCTTGGCGCGAAGCATGGTCGGTCAGGTCCTGCGGTGGTGAAATGCCCCCCGGCGATTTCCGGAGGCTTATGTGCGGGTTCCTGAGCGGTTCGTCAATGAGGCGGGGTGGCGCGTGTTTTAGCAAGCGCCGTCCCAACCCCCGTCACCCCGATGAAATTCGGGGTCCATGCGGCGGCGGTTGGGCAAGCGCCGAGGCATGGATTCCGGCTTTCGCCGGAATGACGGGGATGGAGAGGTTATGGTAAGGCATGGATTCCGGGTCCCGTGCGAGCCCGGGGCAGGCCCTCGCCGGAATGACGGAGATGCATGTTACCTGTAGCCTAATTTTCCATCATCCGCCTAATTTTTAATCGCCTGTTTTTCAGGCGTTGATTCCGCCCACCAACCCAACCCTCTGAAATTCCTTCATATTCCCCCTGCCCGCAAACTGGCACGGCTCATGCAATCCGCGTTAACCAATTCTTAGTGGCGGGCACATGCGGCACCGCCCCAATCCCTGAGGAACGCATCGAGAGGGCATATGAAGAAGATCGAGGCCATCGTGAAACCGTTCAAGCTGGACGAGGTGAAGGAAGCGCTGCAGGAAGTAGGCCTGCAGGGCATTACCGTCACCGAGGCCAAGGGCTTCGGCCGCCAGAAGGGCCACACCGAGCTCTATCGCGGGGCGGAGTACGTGGTCGACTTCCTTCCCAAGGTGCGCATCGAGATCGTGCTGGACGACAAGATGGTCGACCAGGCGGTCGAGGCGATCATGACCGCCGCGCGCACCGGCCGCATCGGCGACGGCAAGATTTTCATTTCCACCATTGACGAGGCAATCCGCATCCGCACCGGCGAGACCGGCTCGGACGCGCTTTGAGCCTTTTCAGTTCCACCAACCCCAAACCACTCAACTGAAAGACCAACGAGGGCAAATACAGATGGCAAAAGCACCGAAATCCGTATCAGACGCCATGAAGTTCCTGAAGGAAAACGACGTGAAGTACGTCGACCTTCGCTTCACCGACACGCGCGGCAAGATGCAGCACGTGACCCAGGACATCTCCACCATCGACGAAGACGTGTTCGCCGACGGCCTGATGTTCGACGGTTCGTCCATCGCCGGGTGGAAGGCGATCAACGAGTCCGACATGGTGCTCATGCTCGACCCGACGTCGCTGCACATGGACCCGTTCTACGCCCAGAAGACCGCCGCGATCTTCTGCGACATTCTCGAGCCGGGCACCGGCGAAGCCTATGACCGCGACCCGCGCACCACGGCCAAGAAGGCCGAAGCCTACGTGAAGTCGACCGGCATCGGCGACACCATCACCGTGGGCCCCGAAGCCGAATTCTTCATGTTCGACGACGTGCGCTTCTCGGCCGACATGTACAACACCGGCTTCAAGGTGGACTCGACCGAACTGCCGTCCAACATGGACGCCGAGTACGAGATGGGCAACATGGGCCACCGTCCGCGCGTCAAGGGCGGCTACTTCCCGGTCAACCCGATCGACTCGGGCCAGGACATCCGCGGCGAAATGCTGGCGGCGATGGCGTCGATGGGCGTCACCGTTGAAAAGCACCACCACGAGGTGGCTGCCGCCCAGCACGAACTCGGCATCAAGTTCGAGACGCTGACCCGCTGCGCCGACCACCTGCAGATCTACAAGTACGCCATCCACAACGTGGCGCACCAGTACGGCAAGACCGTCACCTTCATGCCGAAGCCGATCTTCGGCGACAACGGCTCGGGCATGCACGTGCACCAGTCGATCTGGAAGGACGGCAAGCCGCTGTTTGCCGGCAACCAGTATGCCGACCTGTCGGAAATGTGCCTGTTCTACATCGGCGGCATCATCAAGCACGCCAAGGCACTGAACGCCTTCACCAACCCGTCCACCAACTCCTACAAGCGTCTGGTGCCGGGCTATGAAGCCCCGGTTCTGCTGGCCTACTCGTCGCGCAACCGCTCGGCCTCGTGCCGTATTCCGTGGACCGCGTCGCCGAAGGGCAAGCGCGTGGAAGTCCGCTTCCCCGACCCGACCGCCAACCCGTACCTGGCCTTCTCGGCCATGGTGATGGCCGGCATGGACGGCATCCTGAACAAGATCCACCCCGGTGATCCGATGGACAAGGACCTCTATGACCTGCCGCCGGAAGAGCTCAAGGACATCCCGACCGTGTGCGGTTCGCTTCGTGAAGCGCTCGCCTCGCTGGATGCAGACCGCGAGTTCCTGAAGAAGGGTGGCGTGTTCTCCGACGACCAGATCGATGCCTACATCGAGCTGAAGATGGAAGAGAACATGCGGTACGAAATGACCCCGCACCCGGTCGAATACGACATGTACTACTCGGTCTGACACGCCCTCGTCAGACCTTGTTCAGAAGCCGGTCCTTGCGGTCTTTCCTCCCCGCAAGGGCCGGTTTCCTTTTTTGGGGGCCAGCCCCCGCGCGCCGCTTTACGCGGCCTTAACCAACGTCGCGTTTAATCCGATCCCGGACCAACAAGATGGTCAGGTAAGTAAGCGTAAAGCGTGGGGTGATCATGAACGCGATGGTCAGGTTTGCCGTTTGCCTGATGGCGGCGGTGTCTGTGGTATTGCTTGCTGTCTCCCCCGGTATTGCGCGCGCGGAAGGCCTGTTTGCCGGCATGCGGCTTGGGGCCATTCCGCGCGGGCTGCCCGGCCCTGATGAAATCGATTTCCCGAAAAAGTACGATCCCGGCACCATCGTCGTGGTGGCCGCGCACAAGCGGCTCTACTACGTCACCAGCCGCGGCAAGGCGCTGCGCTACGTGGTCGGCGTCGGCCGCGACGGCATGCGCTGGAAGGGTACGGCGCAGATCGCCCGCAAGGCCGAGTGGCCATCGTGGACGCCGCCGGCCGAAATGCATGTCCGCGCCCGGGCCAAGGGCGTGAACCTGCCCCAGCAGCTCGATGGCGGACCGAACAATCCGCTGGGCGCGGCGGCGCTGTATCTCTACAGCAACGGCAAGGACACGCTTTACCGCATCCACGGCACCAATGAGCCCTGGAACCTGGGCAAGGCGGTCACCTCGGGCTGCATCCGCATGCTCAATCACCACGTGGTTGACCTGTACAAGCGCGTGAAGATCGGCACCCGCGTCATCGTCCTGTAAGGCGCTTGCCTTCGCCGCCGGTCTGGGCCACGGTCCCCGCGCATTTCTGCGCAACCGTCCGAGACCCCGACATGAAGGCCACATGAGCGGCACCGGCCATCCCCGATCCGAACTGATAGCGGACTGGCGCCTGCTGGCCTTCGGCACGCTGGCCTCGCTGGCTTCCGCACCGGGCCAGACGCTGGTGATTTCGCTGTTCAACGCCGACATGCGCGCGGCCTTCGACCTCAGCCACGGCGGCTTCGGCACGCTGTACATGGCCGCCACGCTGACCAGCGCAGCGGTGATCCTGTGGTCGGGCAAGCTGGTGGACCTCTATGACCTGCGCGTGGTGTTCACCGTGACCACGCTGGGGCTGGCTGCCGCGTGCGCCATTGCCGGCAGCGCTGGCGGGGCGGCCGGGTTGCTCGTGGCGCTGTTCCTGTTGCGCCAGTTCGGCCAGGGGCTGATGAGCCATATCGCGGTCACCTCGGTGAACCGCTACTACGAGACGGTGCGCGGCAAGGCGTCGGCCATCGTCAACCAGGGCTTCACGCTGGCGGAGGCCGTGCTGCCGATCACCATTTCCTCGCTGATCCTGGCCGTGGGCTGGCGCTCGTCCTGGTTCATCCTGGGCGCGGTGTGCGCCGGGATCGTGCTGCCGCTGCTGCTGGTGTTGATCGCGGATCACCGGCGCCGGCACGGGCGGTACCTGGACCGGATGGCGATCCTGGACGACCCCCTGCCCTCGACCGGCAGCGGTGGCGCACAGAGAGCGCGGCAGTGGTCACGGGCGGAGATGCTGCGCGATCCGCGGTTCTATGGCGTGGTGCCGGTGATCCTCGCGCCGTCGTTCTTCAATACGGGCCTTATGTTCCATCACCAGCACATCGCCTCCACCAAGGGCTGGCCGCTGGAAACCTGGTACCTGCTGCTGATGGCCTATGCGGTGGCGTCGATCGTCTTCTCGCTGCTGGCGGGAGCGGCGGTCGACCGGCATGGCGCGCGCCGGCTGATGCCGGTGTTCACCCTGCCCATCGCGGCGGGCGGCATGTGCCTCGCCTTCGGCACCGCAAGCCCCCTGTGGACGGCGGGCGTGCTGGTCAGCTTCGGCGCGGCGTCGGGCATGACCGGCGCAGTGTCGCCGCCGTTCTGGGCGGAGGTCTATGGCGTGAAGCATCTCGGCGCCATCAAGGCCGTGGCGACGGCGCTGATGATCTTCGCCAGCGCCTTGTCGCCAGCGCTGTATGGCGTGCTGTTCGATGCAGGCGTCAGCGTAAGCAGCGTTGGCCTGGCCAACGTGGCCGTGGTGCTGGCGGCATGCGCTGCAGCCTGGGCTGCGTTGAGGCGGCCATGAACGCGCGGGCTGACCCGGAAGTTTACTGCCCTCCGCCAGATGACGGACTTGCAGTGATCCACCATGACGATCACCTGATCGTGCTGGACAAGCCGTCGGGTCTCTTGTCGGTGCCCGGCAAGGGCGAGGCCTTGGCCGATTGCCTGGAAG
Source organism: uncultured Anderseniella sp. (assembly GCA_964648175.1). Taxonomy (GTDB): domain Bacteria; phylum Pseudomonadota; class Alphaproteobacteria; order Rhizobiales; family Aestuariivirgaceae; genus Anderseniella. Next base: position 12,334 of record CAZYKZ010000034.1, on the reverse strand, counting down.
CGCGGGTACAGGCCCGCTATCCGCAGGCGCTGACGGTGCACCGGCTGGACCGGGACACATCGGGGCTCGTGATCATGGCGATGAACGCAGCCGCCCAGCGTCACCTGGGGCTGCAGTTTGAACGCCGCAAGCTCGCCAAGTCTTACTTAGCAGTGGTGGCTGGCGTGGTTGAGACAGATGAAGGCGAGATCGACCTTCCGCTGATCGCCGACTGGCCCAACCGGCCGCTGCAGAAGGTCTGCTTCGAGCACGGCAAACCGGCGCTGACGCGTTGGAAGGTAATTGAGCGGGGCCAGTCCTCCACGCGGCTTGTGCTTGAACCGCACACCGGCCGGTCGCATCAGCTGCGGGTGCACATGAAGGAGCTCGGCCACCCGATCCTCGGCGACCCGATGTATGGCGATGCATCGTCCGCCCCGCGGCTTATGCTGCATGCCCATACGCTGGAGCTACATCATCCCGCCGATGGCGCGTGGCTCAAGCTGGAAGCACCTGTGCCGTTCTAGGCGTCCTCGCCCGCGAGCGCCTCGAGCACCTGCCGGTGCAACCAGTGAAGCTGGATTTCCGAAAACCACGAATTACCCTCGTCGCAGACATAGCGGCCCTGGTCGAAGCCCATGGACTGAAGGCCGCGTTGAACGCTTTCGACGATCGAGATGTCCTCGATGTTGAACATGTGCATGAACAGGTCGCGCACGGCGAGCATCTTCGGGTCTTGCGTGGCATCTCCCGCCGGCGTGTAGATGTCCACCCGCTCGGCGCATTTCGTGACGCCATCGGGCGCCATGCGCAGAACCACGAGGTTGTCCGACCCCGGCAGGCTGAGCATGCACAGGTGCGGCCAGGCCTGCCAGGCATAGTAGGGCGAGCCGGGCGTCAGTTCGAGACCGGGAAAGCCTTCCTTGGACTTGAAGCGGTTGAAGGTCCAGCGCGGGCGCTCGACGAACTCCACCATCTCCTGCTCGAGCACCCTCGACAATTGTGGATGCGCGATGGGGATGTGATAGGCCTCGGAGAAATTGTCTACGACGACCTTCCAGTTGGCCTCGATGTCGTAGTTCAGCCGTTCGGCCACCACCCAGTTTCCAACCTCGGGCAGGAATGTCTCGATGTTCTCGCCGAACCCGCCCATCTCGTCCTCGAACGGCGCAGCTTGCGGGTCCAGATTGATGAAGATGAGGCCGGCTGCGATTCCGAGCGCGATGGGCTTTAGCGCGTATTGAGACTTGTCGAAGCCCTTGAGATGTTCGGTCATCGGCGCTGCCGCCAGCGAACCGTCCAGCCGGTACAACCACGCATGATAGGGGCAAGAAACGCCCTTGGTCTTCAGTTGGCCCCTGCCCTGCAGCAGCTCGTGACCGCGATGCTGACACACGTTGTAGAAGGCGCGGATATCTCCGTCCTGGCCCTTGACCACAAGGACGGGTTGCTCGCCAACCACGTCAGTGAAGTACATGCCCGGTTCCGCCACATCGCAGACGTGGCCGACATAACACCAGCTCTTGCGGTGAATCTGCCGCATCTCGGCGCGATAGATGGCTTCATCCGTGTAGTAGCGCGACGGCAGCGTCGGCGAGGTCATCGGGTCGAGCGTGAACGAGCCACGCTCGCCCTGTGGCAGTTCGAGAGGTTTGGTGTGCCTGTTCATGGGCTCGTCCCGCTCCGTTCCATCACCGTTCGCAATGGAAACCCTACTGCGGACGCGGCCGGAATGGTAGCGGTCAGCCTGCCGGCCACCAGTCGGGAGGAAGGATGCCCGTCGTGACAATGTACAGAAGGCCTGACACCGTCACCACCGACAGGGCCGTGGTGATCAGCACGCTGGCGGAGGCGCGCTCGATCCAGACGCCGTATTGCTGGGCCATGACGAACACGTTCGTTGCGGTTGGCAGCGAGGCGATGAGTACCGCCGTATAGATCCAGACCGGGTCGAAGTCGCCAATCCACGACAGCATGAAGTACATAAGCATCGGGTGCACGATAAGCTTGATCGGCACGATGTAGCCCAGCGCCAGGGGCACCCGCTTTAGGGGCCTGAGCGCCAGCGTGACGCCCATGGCGAACAGGGCACATGGAGCCGCAGCCTGCGCCAGATAATCGATCAGCCGCGTCACTGCTTCCGGCAGTTCCACGTCGATGAAGGCGAAGGCCACGCCCACCGCCGTTGCGATGATGAACGGGTGGAAGAAGATCTTGCGCAGCACGCCCACGACCAGCGCGGCGGGTGACTGCTTCTGCTGACCCGAAAGCGCCATCATGAGAGGCGCCATGACGAAGTGCAGGATGTTCTCGAAACAGAAGATCAACGCCACGGGGACAGCCGCCTTCTCGCCCAGCGCGAGGATGGCGATGGCGGGGCCCATGTAACCGATATTGCCATAGGCGCCGGCGAGGCCCTGGATGGTCGACTCCGCCACGTTGCCGCGCGTGCCGATGATGCCCAGCACGAAGGTCAGCAGGAAGATCAGGTAGGTGGCGACGATGTTTGTGCCGATGAACTCGATGCTGGCGAGCTGTTCCACCGGCGTCTTCGAGAGCAGTTTGAAGAACAACGCCGGCAGCGCCACGTAGATGATGAACGTGTTGAGCCAACCCAGCGCCTCGACCGGCTGGCGGGTGATGCGGGCGGTCACGAAGCCGATCACGATCAGTCCGAACAGCGGCAGTATCAAACCAAGAATGTGCAGCATGTGTCGGGCGGGGTCCGGGCAATCAGATCAGGCTTCTGGTGTGAGCAGGTGCAGCAATAGGCGATTGCAGGCGCGAGGGCAAATGCGCCGTGCGCATGGCCAGCCTGCGCAAGTGAGCAGAAGGACCGGCTATTCCAGCGGCGAACGCGATGGCAGCAACGATGGCCAGGCCGACGCACAGGACTGGAAGGCCAGCCTGCGCGATGAGATGAGAAACTGCATGAACAACAACACCTGCCTCGACTGATGCCGCTCCGTTCCCCGCACCATTCAAGCCCTGCCCCTTCCGGTGGCGGGGCTTTGCGCTTATAGGGGTTTCGAACAATCCGACACGGAGTCCCGCACCATGCGCTATGCCATCACGCCGCCCGATCGCGTGCACCTTTCCGTTCGCGGCTCGGACGAAATCTATCCGGTGCGCCGTGTATACTGCGTTGGCCGCAATTACGCCGCCCATGCCATCGAGATGGGGCATGACCCGGACCGCGAAGACCCGTTCTTCTTCCTGAAGTGCCCGGAGAACATCGTCACTGGCGGTGCGGACTTCCCCTACCCCAGCTGTTCGTCGGACGTGCACCACGAGATCGAGACGGTCGTCGCGCTTGGCAGCGGTGGCCGCGACATCGCGGTGGAGGACGCGCTGGACCATGTGTTCGGCTATGGCATCGGCCTCGACATGACCCGGCGCGACCTGCAGGGCGAGATGAAGAAGCAGGGCCGGCCGTGGGAGATCGGCAAGGCGTTCGACCACTCCGCACCGATGTCGGGGCTGGTGCGCGCTTCGGAAATTGGCCACCCCGACTCGGGCGCGATCTGGCTGAAGGTGAATGGCGAGGTGCGCCAGAGCGGCGACATGAACCAGATGATCTGGAAGGTGCCTGAAATGATCGCCTATCTCTCGCGCCTGTTCGAACTGGCGCCGGGCGACCTGATCATGACCGGCACGCCGTCAGGCGTTGGGCCGGTGGTGCGAGGTGATGTGCTGCACGGCTTTGCGGAAGGAATCGGCGAGGTTCACTGCAAGGTTGCCTGAATGGTGCCGGCAAGCTTGGGGCCCCAGCCCAGCGGATTGATCAGCCCCATGGCCCAGGCGGCGTTGATTGCCACGCCAAGCGCGAGGTCCGCGATGATGACCCATTTGCCGACCTTGAATACCTTCCACAACATGCCGCACCGTTTCCTTTTGATACACCGGGTTAAGACCTCGGAAGGAACCAGCAAGGAGCGAGCCACCGGCAGCCGGGTCGTTTGACCGGGCAAGGTCAGCCCGCAGCGGAAAGGCGCAGCGACGGCAAACCGAGCGAGATGACGGACAGGTTGAGCGACCTGCGCACGGCCAGGCACTGCATGAGTGAGCGCACCACCATGGCCGCCGCGGTTGCGGCAGCCGCACCCTCGATGCCGAAATGCGGGATCAGCAGGACCGACAGCCCCACGTTGAACAGCACCGCCGTCATGCCGGCAATCAGGATCTCGCGCTGGCGGCCTGTGGTGATCAGCAGTTCGGCGGACTGACCGGCGAGCCCTCTCGCCAGCAGTCCGGCCCCCAGTATCCACATGACCGGGTAGCCGCCCGCGAAGCCTTCGCCAAAGGCAGCAAGCAGCCAGGGACCGGCAGCCAGGGTGGCGGCAACGGCAAGCGCGGTGAACCAGAAGGTGGCGCGCGTCGCCGCCCAGACGGCTTGCTGCAGCTGTTCGCGGTCAGCCAGCGCGTTGGAAATCGAAAAGCCCCGCGCGGAGACGAAATAGAAGGCGTAGTAGACGAAGTTGGCCAGTGCCAGCGCGCGTGCGGCGGCGAAATAGATGCTCACCTGCTCCGGTTCCAGCATGGCGCCCAGCACCAGCACATCGGTGTAGATCAGCAGGTCTTCCATGCCGGCCACCACCATCAGCGGCAGCGACGCCTTGAGCCACACCCGCCGGCTGCCGGTCACCTCTTCATCGCCGGCCGGCATTGGCTGGCGCCACATGGCGCGCACGAGCGCTGCAAACAGGCCCAGCGACACGAGCGCCATGGCTGCGACCACCACGGAGCCGACGTTGACCAGGCTCAGCGACAGGCCCGCCCAGGCCAGGCCGCCACAGCCGCCCATGATCAGCAGCGGCCGGATGACATAGATCGGTACAGAGGTCAGCTTGTACCAGCCGTGTGCGCGGGCGATGCCTTCGAGGAAGTTCTGTACCGCCAGGAACGGCAAGCCAGCCGCCACCAGCAACACGATCAAACCGGTGCGGCTATCTGCCAGCCCGCCTGCAAGCGCCACGATGGCGGCAATGCCCGCCATCAGCAGCGACACCAGCAGCACAACCCGCAAGCCGAAGCGCCAGAACGCAACGGCGGAGCCGTGGCGCGCGCGGGCGCGATAGCGCGGCACGAACCGCACCGCGGACTCGGCAAATCCCAGCGGCATGAATGCGCCCAGCATGACCAGCCAGGTCCAGGCGGTCACATAGCTGCCGTAGTCTCCGAGGTCCATGGTGCGGGCAAGAAAGACCTGCAGCACGAACACCAGCCCTGCGCTTGCCACCCGCATGGCAAACGTGAAGGCGGCGTCGAGCAGATGCGCGCGGCCCTGCCCCCGCTCACCGTGCACATCTGTTGCGGCTGCGGTCACGACGCCGCCGCCCAGGATGCCCATTGCCGGATGCCTTGCGGCAGGGCGTTGTAGATCTGCTTCAAGGCAGGCCTCATCTGGGTGCGCCAGGCACTGCTGTAGATCCAGCCGGCCAGGGTGTAGGCCCGGCTGTAGGCATGAAGATCGCACGCAATGTTTGTCCAGCTGTCCTTGTAGGCGGCCGCGTTGCCGAGCAGGTCATAGGCCGTCAGTCCATTCCTGATGGCCCAGCATACGGTTGCTTCCATCTGCACCTTGCCGGGCGAGAGCTTGCGCAGCTCCCAGTCGAAGCCGCCGACATAGGCATACAGGTGGCCGCGGCGGATCATCGACACCTCGATGGCGATGATCCTGTCTCCAACCTGCTTGACGAACGCAACCGCGCCTTCGCGCGTGCTCGCATCGCCATGCAGGCGGCCGAGAAAGTCCGCATAGCCAGGGATTGAGAAACCGGTGCTGATCCGGCCCGTACCCGCAATCCAGTCCTGCTTCATCTGCACGCAGCGGTGCACCAGCGCCTCGAACTCGGGCTCGCCGCCCCAGACGGTGCGCAGGCGCAACTCGCCGAACTCCTTCTCGATCTTTTGCCGGCGCTGCAGGCGCTTGCGGCGCTTCTTGGGATCTGCGTCCCCGAGAAAGTCGCCCGGTGTGTCGAACTGGGTCAGGTCGAGGCTCGAGCTCTGGTTGACGTAGGCCGTTTCCCGGTCGGCGGGGTTGAGCATGGCCGCAAGCGGCGAGTCTGCAGGCAGCAATTCCACATACAGCGCGTCACAGTCCTGCGGGGCATCGAGATAGGATCGGATCATGGCCGCGATCGAGGCCGAACAGGCGGCGGGATCTAGCAGCATGCCGGCATACTGGGTGTGCGGATCGCCGAGAGCGGACAGCACCCGGACTCCTCCGGCAACCCGGCTCTGCATCAGCGGCACCACGGCGACCAGCGTGCCGGCCTGCCACACAGAAACCACGTGGGCCTCACAGCCGGGAATATTGGGGGCTATATGGCGTACCCAGTTGCTGCACCAGTCAAATGTCTGGAAATACGCCTTGTCTGCCTGGCACCGGCATTCAAGCGCCTGCCACTGGGCCCCCGCCGCCTCGATTTCCTCGCTTGTGCGAAGCACAGCCAGGTTGAGCTGCGCGGTGCTGTCATTGAAACTGGATATGCCCTCGTAAACCGTCATTGCCTGCCGCCGCTGTCTGATCCATCTCGCCTGCAACCCGGGATTTCAACGGGAATGCAGACCATGCTGGGACAGGACGCAGCAAACAGCATGCCATTACGTCAGTGCGTGGCGTGACAGCCGGGTATCAACACTCGGGAAGGTTAACGGCCAACCCGCCGAGGCTGGTTTCCTTGTATTTCTCGCTCATGTCGACACCGGTCTGGCGCATTGCCTCGATGCAGTTGTCGAGTGGCATGAAGTGCTGGCCGTCGCCATGCAGCGCCAGTGAAGCGGCAGAGACGGCCTTGATGGCGCCAAGCCCGTTGCGCTCGATGCACGGCACCTGGACCAGCCCGGCAACAGGATCGCAGCTCATGCCGAGATGGTGCTCAAGGGCGATCTCGGCGGCATTCTCGATCTGCTCGTTGGTTCCACCAAGAGCAGCGCACAGGCCTGCCGCAGCCATGGCCGCGGCGGATCCCACCTCACCCTGGCAGCCCACTTCGGCGCCTGAAATGGAAGCGTTGTGCTTGATCAACCCGCCAATGGCAGCCGCCGTCAGCAGGAAGGTTCGCAAGCCCTCGTCGTTCGAGCCGATGCAGTGGTCGCGATAGTAGCGCATCACCGCCGGCACCACGCCGGCCGCGCCATTGGTGGGAGAGGTAACCACCTTACCACCGGCAGCGTTTTCCTCGTTCACCGCCATGGCGTAGACGCTCATCCAGTCGTTGGCCACATGGGGCTGGGCCATGTTGGAGCCGCGCTGCTCCATGAGGCGCTCGTGGATCTTCTTCGCCCGGCGGCGCACGTTCAGCCCGCCCGGCAGGATGCCGTCGACCCGCAAGCCCCGGTCAATGCAGTCGGACATGGCCTTCCAGACCTGGTCCACGCGGGCATTGAGTTCGTGCGGCTCCAGGTGGACCTGTTCATTGGCGCGTTTCATTTCGGCAATGGTCTTGCCCGCGCGCGCGCCCATCTCCAGCATCTCCTTCGCGGTGCCGAAGGGATAAGGGTAGCCGGCTTCCTTCTTGGCAGCCTTCAGTCCCTTCGGACTGCGGTCGAGCCCTGCCAGTTCATCAGCCGTAACCACGAAACCGCCGCCGATGGAATAGTAGGTTTCTTCCTGCCGTAGCGCCCCGTGGGCATCGAAGGCGCGCAGCACGAGTCCATTGGCATGGCCGGGCAGCGGCGGGCCATAGTCGAACACGAGATCTTCGTCAGGCCGGAAGCGCAAGGTGCCCAGCCCTTCCGGCTCCACGGTGCCGGTCTCGTGCACGCGGGCGAGCGCTGCTTCTGCCGCATCGGCGTCAATCGTGGCGGGCTCGAAACCGCACAGGCCGAGGATGACCGCACGGTCGGTGGCGTGGCCCTTGCCGGTGAAGGCCAGCGAGCCGTGCAATGTGCAGGTCAGATGGGCCGGTTCGCCAGCGCCGGGGATCGGCATCTTGCCGCCCCGCAAATCCTTGAGGAACATGGCGGCAGCCGTCATCGGACCCATGGTGTGTGACGAGGACGGGCCGATGCCGATCTTGAAGATGTCAAAAACAGAGAGGAACATGATGCCCTGAATACAGAGATTGCTGCGACGAACATAGGTGCTGCTGGCGCAGGCGCAATGCGGCGCGCGACATCAAAATGCATGAAGACGTCAGCGCCCTGCCTTCTTCGAGGGATGCGGAAGCGCCGCGGCGTCCTTTCCAGCCATTGCAACCAGCCAGTCCGAAAGCTTCCTGAGCTTCACTTCATTGACCCGCGTTTCCTTGATGCAAAGGCAATAGGTCCTGCCAGATGGTATTATTGCGTCATGAAAGGTGACAACATTGCCTGAAGCTATCTCGCGCTTGGCCAGAAAGTCGGGAACAAGCGCCACGCCCTGCCCTGCCCTTGCCAATTCGAGGGCCAGAAAATAGTGGCTGCAGAGCCGGAAGGAGCCGTCCTGGATGTCGCTCAGGCTCGTGCCGGTCATCCGGGAAAAGTCGATCCAGTCCTGTCCCAGGTTGTCACGTTCCACATCTGTCGTGATCAACCGGCGCTTGCTGCCTTGCGCCGGCGCCCGCCTTGACCCGGGCGCCTCGACTGCAATCAGGAACTCCTCCTTCAGCGGGATCGCTGTGTACCCCGACTTCAACTCGTCCGCCACGACGTAAGCGTCAGCGACTTCATTGATGTAAAGGGGGTTACGCGCGTACAGGCGAAGCTCAAGATCGATTTCCGGGAACGTGCGGTAGAAATCTTCGAGCCTTTCGGTAAGCCACCCGGGCCCAAAGGAGCTGCAAACGGCCAGTTGCAGCGTTTGACGGCCTTCGCCGACCAGGTCCTTCACCAGGTCCTCAAGGCCACCAAGCGCGGCCGACAATTTCGTTCCCAGCTTTTCTCCGGCAGGCGTCAGCTCGATGCCGCGTCCGGACTTCACCAGCAACTGCTGGCCGATGGCATCCGAGAAACGCCGGATCTGGTGGCTGACCGCACTTTGCGTCACGCCAAGGTCCTCAGCCGCCAGCTTCACCGAGCGGTGGCGGGCTACAGCCTCGAAATACTGCAGGCTGCGCAGGACGTTTGGATCCTTCTTGTCCAGGATTCTATCTTTCAGAAGCGACTAGCCGCGGGAGACGGACACTTATGCCCGCTGCACCATGCGGCTGCCAAGCCACAAAAATTCGTCTTAGTACGTTATCATACCAATGACAAAGATTGCTTACTGATGAATTATAGTCAATTATCAGGCCAAGGATGAACAAACCGGCACGCAGAGATGAACTGCACCTTTACGTCAAGATCAAGAAACAAGGAGAGGACGATAATGGGGAACCTGCGACAGTTGATTGGCTCTGCGGGATGTGCGGTTGCACTTGCAGCTGCGGGACTGTTGTCCACGCCCGCCCAGGCGGCCGACCGGAACGAAACCGTTCGGTTTGCGGCAGGCGCCAGCGGCGCAACCATTTCCGGCGCCATAACCGGTTATGATGGCGTCAACTACCGGCTCGGCGCATCCGCTGGTCAATCCATGCAGGTATTGTTCAGCCCGGACAATGGCGCCTGCTACTTCAACGTTCTCCCCCCGGGTTCACAGACCGCCATCTTCAACGGGTCCATCTCGGGCAACGAGTTCTCGTCGCGCCTGCCGTCGAACGGCGAGTATACCGTTCAGGTCTACCAGATGCGCAGCGCGGCCCGCCGGGGCGAAACCTGCCGTTACCGGATTTCCTTCGAGATCTCCAGCGGTGCGGCGCAATTGCCGGCCGGCGTCGAGGACGATGCCGATGACGGCGGCGGCGCAATGGCCGGAGCGGGTCAAGGCGGTGGCTATGGCGTGACCTACACCAGGCGTGATGCCCGCCGCGCCTGCGAGCAGCGCCTGCATGAACTTTACGGTCTGCGTCGCACCTCGCTTACTGACGTTGGCGTGGCGCGGGAGGGCCGTGGCAACTTCACCGTCACCGGCAAGGTGACCCGCTACCAGAGCCGGCCTGACAACTTCACCTGCCGCGTCGCGCATGGCGAAATCATCGGCCTGAGAGTGGCCCACCCCGACAAGCCCGGCGAGGCCATCGGCAAGGCGGTCCTCGGCGCCGTGCTGCTTGGAACGGCAGCTGCCCTGTCGGACCGGGAGGAGGACTACGCACCCTATCCGGCCTATGGCGGCGGCAACCCCTTCGCTGACCGGGATCACCTGAACCAGGCCTGCAAGCATGAGATTGCGCGCAACCTGCGCCACTCGCATGCCCAGTTCGACCGGGTGCGGCTGGTGACCGGCCATCTGACCCGGCGCATGCTTGAAGGAACCGGCTCGATCCGCTGGTACAACACCGACCACATGATGCACTACACTTGTCACTTCGACCGCAGGGGGCAGGTGGTCGACGGGCAGTTCTACTACTATCCGGCGGAACAGGCGGCTTATGGCCAGGACTATGCCGACGGCAATGCCGGCGGGCCTGACAACTGGCGCGTCTCCGGCGTCGCAGTGAACGACGTTCTCTACGTTCACCGAACGGCAAGTCTCGCCAGCCCGCGCATCGGTTCGCTACCACACAACGCTCGCGGAGTTCGCAGTCTCGGCTGCCAGTGGTCCGAACACGATCACGGCACCTGGTGCGAGATCGAGTGGCAGGGCCTGCGCGGCTTTGCGGCGCAGCGCTACCTTCAGGAAGACAGCTGACAACACGTTTCGGGACGGCACAGCAAGACACACACATAGGAGAAGATGCACCATGAACTCCCGTTTGAAGACACTCATGCTGGCGGCCATCGCTGGCGTCATCTGCACCGGCGGTCTCACTGCCGGAGGCGAAGGGGCCAAGGCCCAGAGCTTCGACTGCGCCAAGGCCTCGACCAAGGTCGAGCGCATGATTTGCGACAACCCGCGGCTGGGCGAACTCGACAGCGACCTGGCCGAAGCCTATCAGACCGCGCTTCGCGACTCGCCCTGGGCATCGGCCAACCGGCGCATCCGCGCCGAGCAAAAGGAGTGGATTGCCCGGCGCGATCGCTGCGGCAACCCGGGCTGCGTCAAGCGCATGTACCAGATGCGCATTGGCCAGCTGCACGCCGAAGTCGACGTCGAGGTTGACGGCGACGATGGCGGCGGCGCCATGGCGGGCTCCGGCGGCAACGCCAATCCGGGCCGCATGATGGCCGTGTGCCGCGACCGCGCCGTGCACGTGTTCCACCTGCGCGCCGGCGACGTCGAGACCAAGTACGAAGGCCAGCGCACCGATGGCACCCACGCCGTCAACGGCACCGCGTACCTGCGCGGCGTCGAGGAAACCTTCCAGTGCTCGTTCAACTCGAGCGGCACGTCGATCGATCGCTTCATCGTGAACTAAGGAGTTTGACCATGTCAGAAATCAACCGACGGAAGTTCACGGTGCTGGGAGCTACAGCGCTGACGGCAGGCCTTTTGACCGGTGGCGAAGTGCTTGGCGCGATGACCGCCGGACGGCAGGTGGACTCACCCGAGAACATGGAACCTGGCGACTTCACCTGGCACCCCGAACGTTCACCTGACGGGCCGGTGGCCATCATCGTTTCAATCGACGACCAGCGCGTGCACGTCTACCGCAACGGCGTGCGCATCGCCGTGTCCACCTGCTCCACCGGCAAAGCTGGCCATTCGACGCCAACCGGTGTGTTCACGATCCTGCAGAAGGACAAGCACCACAAGTCATCGACCTACAACAATGCGCCGATGCCGAACATGAACCGGCTGACCTGGTCGGGCATTGCGCTGCACGCCGGTCAGTTGCCGGGCTACCCGGCCTCACATGGTTGCGTACGCCTGCCGGTGAAGTTCTCGCAGCTGCTGTTCACCGTCACGCATCTGGGCACGCCGGTGATCCTGGCCAACAGCCACAGCCAGCCGAAGCAGGTGGTGCACCCCGGCATGGTGCTGGCGGACTATGCGGAGAAGGAATTCGAGGAACTGACCGGCAAGCACTTCAAGACCGCTGCCGCCCAGCGCATCCCGCAGCACGAGGAAGGCCACACGGCGACCTCGATCCTTGTTTCCAGCGCGACCAGCGAAATCATGGTGCTGGAAAACGGTCACATCATCGCGACCGGCAAGGCCTACATCAAGAACCCGGGCCAGCCGCTGGGCAACCACGTGTTCATTCTCGAAAAGCCGCATGACGGCCGCAAGGGCCTCGCCTGGCACGCCATCGGCCACCACCCGCAGGCCAACGCCAACTTCAACCACCCGGACGAAGACACGATCAAGCGGCTGGGCGCGGACAAGCCGATCATCGCCGAGATCCAAAAGCGCATGCACCCCGGCCTGCTGATGGTGATGTCCGACATGCCGCTGCACGAGGATACCCGCTCGGCGCATGACTTCGTCATCGCCGTTGAAGACAACGCCTGA
>CAZYKZ010000033.1:10397-17310 GCA_964648175.1 uncultured Anderseniella sp. | reverse complement strand
CCCGGTGAAGAGAAATCACCTGAACCGGAAGACTTGAAGGTTGAATTGCCCAACAATCACCTGCAATACGCTTTGACCTGGTATTCGCTGGCGCTGGTGCTGGTGGTGATGAGCTGGCTGTTCATCCGCCGCCGCCGTCGCGAGGATGGAGCCGGCAGCAGCCGGACGTGACAACATGAAGTACATTTCAACGCGGGGTGGCGCCCCGACGCTCGGTTTCGTCGACGTGCTGCTGGCAGGTCTTGCAGCCGACGGCGGCCTGTATGTCCCCGATACCTGGCCCACCTTCTCCGCTGCCGAACTCAGGGCCATGCGCGGCAAACCCTATGCGGACGTGGCCTTTACCGTACTCAAGCCCTTCGTCGGCGGCGAGATTGCCGGCGCCGACCTCAAGGCGATGATCGACGAAGCCTACGGCACGTTTGCCCACAAGGCCGTGGTGCCGCTGAAGCAGCTCGATGCCAACCAGTGGCTGATGGAGCTGTTCCACGGGCCGACCCTCGCCTTCAAGGATGTGGCGATGCAGCTGCTGGCCCGGCTGATGGACCATGCGCTGGCCCGCAGCGGCCGGCGCGCCACCATCGTCGGCGCAACTTCGGGCGACACCGGCGGTGCGGCCATCGAGGCGTTTTCCAACTCCACCCGTACCGACGTGTTCATCCTGCACCCGCACGGGCGCGTATCCGACGTGCAGCGCCGCCAGATGACCACGGTCGGCAAGCCCAATGTGCACAACATCGCGCTCGAAGGCACGTTCGACGACGCACAGGCGCACGTAAAGGCGATGTTCGCCGATGTGGCTTTCCGCGACCGGGTGCTGCTGTCCGGCGTCAACTCCATCAACTGGGCCCGCATCATGGCCCAGACCGTCTATTACTTCACCTCGGCGCTGGCGCTTGGCGGCCCTGACCGCCCGGTCAGCTTCTGCGTGCCGACGGGCAATTTCGGCGACATCTTCGCCGGCCAGGTGGCGCGCCACATGGGGCTGCCGGTGAATGATCTGGTGATCGCCACCAACCAGAACGACATCCTGCACCGCACGCTGGAGACGGGGCGCTACGAAGTGCTGGGCGTCTCGCCCACGCAGAGCCCGTCCATGGACATCCAGGTGTCGAGCAACTTCGAGCGCCTGCTGTTCGAGGCTGCGGGCAAGGATGCGGCCGAAGTCAAACGGCTGATGGACGGCCTGAAGCAGTCGGGCTCTTTCACCCTGCCGGAGACCATGCTCGAGTACATCCGCAACGGCTTCTCGTCCGGCCGCACCGATGAGGCGCAAACCGCTGAGACCATCCGCCAGACCCTGGCTGAAACCGGCGAACTGCTCGATCCGCACACGGCCGTGGGCTATGCGGTCGCCCTTCAGCGCGCCACCGCGCAAGCGCCGATGGTGACGCTGGCCACCGCCCACCCGGCCAAGTTCCCGGATGCCGTCGAGGCAGCAAGCGGCGTCAGGCCCCAGCTGCCCCCACGTCTGGGCGACCTGATGAGCCGCACCGAGGTTTATGACGTTCTGCCGAACGACCTTGACGCTGTGAAGCAGTATATCGGATCCCGCACCAGGGCGGCCGGTGGCGCATGACGGTCAGGATCACGCCGCTCGACAATGGGCTGACGGTCGTCTCACACCACATGCCACACGTGGAAACGGTGGCGCTTGGCGTATGGGCCGGCGCGGGTTCGCGCGACGAGACCGCCGAAGAGAATGGCCTCGCTCACCTGCTCGAGCACATGGCGTTCAAGGGAACGCCGACGCGGACAGCCTTCGACATTGCCGCCGAGATCGAGGCGGCAGGCGGCGACATGAACGCTTCCACGTCGATGGAGAAGACCGCCTACTATGCCCGCGTCCTGAAGGATGACTGGCGCATGGCGCTGGACGTCATGGCCGACATCGTCATGCGCCCGCTGTTCCAGCCCGACGACCTTGAACTGGAAAAGGGCGTCATCCTGCAGGAGATCGCGGCCGCCCAGGACACGCCTGACGACCTGGTTTTCGATCAGGTCCAGTCCGCTGCGTGGCCGGACCATCCGCTGGGCCGCGACATTCTCGGCACGCCACAGACCGTACGCAGTTTCCGCGAGGATGATCTGCGCCGCTATCGCGAACGCCACTACACGGCCGGGCGGATGGTGGTGTCCGCCGCTGGCCACGTCGACCATGAGGCATTGGTGGACGCAACTGCCCGCAATCTCGAGGGCTTGCCCGCCGGAGCGGCGGCAGAACGCACGATGCCGGCGTTCAGGGGCGGAACCGTCATGACCCGCCGGCCGCTCGACCAGGTCCACCAGGTTCTGGCATTTCCCACCATCGGCTATCACCACGACGACATCTACGCGGCGCACCTCATGGCCTCCATTCTTGGCGGCGGCATGTCGTCGAGGCTGTTCCAGGAAGTGCGTGAAAAGCGTGGGCTTTGCTACTCCACATTCGCCTACGTGTCCGCCTACGCCGATGCGGGGCTCGTGCAGGTCTATGCCGCCACAGCTCCGGACAAGGCGGCCGAGTTTGTCGCCGTAGCCGCAGACATCCTGCAGTCGCTGTCTGCGTCAGTGGGGACGGACGAACTTGAACGGGCCCGCGCGCAGCTCAAGGCCTCTCTGGTCATGAGCCTTGAAAGTCCGTCTGCCCGGGCCGACCAGATCGCGCGGCAGTTTCTCACCTATGGCCGCGTTCCCCCGATTGCCGACATTCTCTCCCGCGTGGACGCGGTCACAACAGCCGGCATCTCGCGGTTGGCAGGCCAGACCTTTACCGGCCCGGCGATTGCGCACGCCGCGGTGGGCGCGACGAGGTCGCTTGCCAGAAGCGGTGACATTGCTGCAAGATTTGCGCGTTAGTCCAAAAACGGACGTTGATCCGGAGCCAAGTACGCCGGCATGGCCTTTCTGAGGACATATGCCTATCTGGATGCCGACCCGGTGGTCCAATATGGCAGGGTAATGCTGCGTGCGCCGGTCATGGGCGACTATGCGCAGTGGGCGCAGTTGCGCTCCACAAGCCGCACCTTCCTCGAGCCCTGGGAACCGACGTGGCCGCGCGACGACCTCACCCGCGCAGCCTTCCGCCAACGTGTTCGACGCTACAACCGGGACATGCGCGATGACTATGCCTATGCGTTCTTCATTTTCGACAACGCAACCGCTGATCTTGTCGGCGGGCTTACCTTGTCGAACGTTCGCCGGGGCGTGGCCCAGACGGCCTCGGTAGGATACTGGACCGGCATGCCGTTCGCCCGGCAGGGCTACATGACCGAAGCGCTCACTGCGGCTGTCTCGTTTGCGTTCGACAGCTTGCGCCTGCATCGCGTCGAGGCGGCCTGCCTGCCGGACAACGAAGCCTCCCGGCGCCTGCTGCTGCGCACCGGCTTCAGCGAGGAGGGCTATGCCCGCCAGTACCTCAAGATCAACGGCAGGTGGCAGGACCACCTGTTGTTCGCGCTGCTGGATACAGATCCTCCCGGCAGCATGTATCGTTCCGGCATCGGCAATAATGGTGGATAGCACCCGCCAGTTGCGTCCATGTGCTTTTGGCGATAGCGCCGAACGGTTAGTCTGCTGTCCCGGGTGAGTGGAAAGTGGGAAGGGTAATGGCGAAACCGTCGTGGCGGTTCATAGCGGCTGTCCTCGCCATCCTTGCCGCCGGCCTGCTAGGTGGCGCGGTTGCAGGCTTGGCGCAGGGCGCGGACAAGGTGGTAGAGGCCAACTTCAAGTCGGCCTACATGGATCTTGTGCCATTTCTTGGCGCGGTTGAATCTGACCGGCCGCAAGTATCTGTTCAGGTTCCCTCGACTACCCCCGGCGTCAAGGAGACAATGGCGCTGCAGGCAACCGCCACCTCGCCCAATCATCGATGGGCCATTTTCACCGCCGTCAATCCGGAGATTTCGCCCATCGAGCTGGTAGTTGATGCATCGCGCCAGTCATTCCCCGGTTCCGGCATTTTCAAGCCGTCTCACCTCAGCAGCAGGGTTGCGGCGGCAACATCCTCGACAAGCGTCCAGCCCCGCCGTCTTGCCGTTCCCGACCGGGATGCCTTTGCGATCACCATTCCGCCGCGCACGTCCATGACCGTTGCCCTCGAGCTGTCCGAGCTTGGTGTCAACGGCATGCGATTGTGGCAGCGCGCCGCGTTCGATGGCAACGCATACCGGCAGTCCCTGTACCGGGGCGTGGTGCTGGGCATGTCCATCCTCGCCGTGCTGGTAATTACCTGTCTCGTCGTGCTGTCGCCGCAAATACTGTTTCCCCTGTCTGCGGTGTTTTCCTGGGCGGCGGTGTCGTTCATCGCGCTGGAGACCGGACTGCTGCATCCAGTCCTGAACAGGCTGCTGCCAGTGCCGGTTCCGGGCGAAGAGGTGCTCAGCGCCATCGTCGAGGCTCTGATGGCCGCAGGCGTCCTGCTGATGGGTGTGACCATCATGCGGACCCGCCGTCAGATGCCGGTGCTGTCTGCGCTGCTGATGGCCGCTGGCGGCGCCTGCATCGGATTGGCAGGGTATGCCCTGTTCGAGCCCGTGCTGGTCAAGCAGCTTGCCAGGCCCATATTCGCCGCAGCCGTGGCGACCGTACTGCTGACGGCTGGAGCGCTGGTCATGCGCGGCGGCGTCCGGGCCCGCTCTTCGCTTCTGGTCTGGCTCATGCTGGGCATGTGGACCGTGATGGCCGGTTACATCGCTGCCGCCCGCCCGCCCAGCGAACTCGCCTCTCCCATACTCGTGGGCGGCCTGGCGCTCGTTCTGGTGACGCTCGCCTTCGTGCTGACCTACTTTGCATTCTCGAGCGTGCTCAATCCCGAGCTGGATGCGATCGAGGCCGAGCGCAATGCCCTGGCGCTCGCAAGCGGCGAGCAGGTTGTGTGGGACTACCAGCCGAACGACGGTTCGTTCTTCGTCGGCGAGCAGTTCGAGACGCTGCTTGGCTATGAGCCCGGCAGCGTGGACGATACGTCCCTTGCAGGCTGGACGGACTTGTTGCACCCGAACGACCTGGCTGCCTTCAACGCCGTCATGGAAGCGGCCTGCGTGCGTCCCAACCAGCGCTTCGATCAGCAGCTGCGTTTCCGCCACGCGGACGGCCGCTATCGCTGGTACTCCCTCAAGGGCCGCTCGCTGGCCAATGCCGCCGAATCGGGCCTGCGGCTGACCGGCGTTCTGTCTGATGCCTCGCAGGAGCGCCAGTCGCAGGAGCGGATGCTGTCCGACGCGATCTATGACGTCGTCACCGGCCTGCCGAACTACGCCCTTTACATCGACCGGCTGAATCGCGCGGTAAGCCGCGTCGCCGCAACGCCGGGCTCGCGGCTGGCCGTGATGATCGTCGACCTTGACCGCTTCCGGGTGGTGAACAACAGGCTGGGCCAGGAGATTGGCGACAGCCTGCTCAAGAGCATTGCCCGCCGTATCGAGACGCTGCTGCCGGAAACCTCCAGCCTTGCCCGTCTGCCGGGCGACCAGTTTGCCATCATTCATGAGATGGGCAGTAGCGGCGAAGGCGGGCCGGGCGGCGAGGAACTGATCCTCTTCGTCGACAAGGTGCGGCAAGCCGTTTCAAAGCCGCTGCGGGTGCCGCCGAATGAGATCTACCTGACCTGCTGCATGGGCGTCGCCGAATGGAATCCCGGCATCGATGCCGCCATCAACCTGCACCAGTTTGCCGAGATCGCCCTGTTCGACGCGAAGCGGCGCGGCAAGGACCGGGTATCGTTCTACAAGCCGGGCATGCGCTCGTCAGGAGACTCCCAGGGCAGTCTGGGCGTGGATGACCTGCAGCACGCCTTGCAGGAACAGCGCTTCGAAATCGTCTACCAGCCGATCATGCGCATGGCAGACCGCCAGCTGGCCGGCTTCGAGGCGCTTGTTCGGTTGCGCCGCCGCGACGGCGTCTTGCTGGAACCTGCCAGTTTCGTTCCGCTGGCCGAACGCTGCGGGCTGATCGGCGACATCGGCACCTTCGTCCTGTCCGAGGCCGCACGCCAGCTCGGGGTCTGGCAACGCATGTTCACCCCGGCGGAACCGGTCTTTGTCTCGGTGAACATCTCCTCGGCCCAGCTTGCCGGATCGCACCTGTTACATGTGGCCCGCACCATCCTTGCGCGCGAGGAACTTGTGCCCGGCACGCTCAAGCTCGAGCTCACCGAAACCATGGTGATGGAAAACCCGGAGCTGTCGCTGAAGATCCTCGAACGTCTCAAGGCGCTGGGTCTGGGCCTGTCGTGCGACGACTTCGGCACAGGGTATTCGTCGCTGTCCTATCTGCGCCGGCTTCCGTTCGATACGCTGAAGGTGGACCGCTCGTTCCTTTTGGCGGGTCTCGAGGACGAGCGCGGTTCGGTGGTGCTTGATGCGATCATTCTGCTCGCCCATGACCTCGGCCTGCAGGTGGTCTGCGAGGGCGTCGAGACTGAGGCGCAGATGCATCACCTCGCCGCGCTGGAGTGCGATCTCGTGCAGGGCTTCCTGATCGGCGAACCGATCGATGCGCAGCAGGTATTGGAAGCGCTGGGAGCGCCCACGCGCGAACCGGCCGAGAGTGAAGGTGGAATTGCCGCGTTGTGGCGCAGGCTCAGCCGCAAGCAGCCGCAGGCGGCTCCCCCGCCATTGCCTCTGCCGCCGGAGGAACCTGAACCGGAAGAAGACCAGCTTGCACCGTGGTCTCCATATGACTTCCATCCGGCGCCCTGGGCGCCAAGGATGAAGCCGCCGGTCCGGGAACTTCCTGCTCCGGAAACTCGGACGCCTGAGCCTCAACCGGATGCCGGTCCGGAACCCGAACCCGAACCGGAAGAGCGGGCAGTTCCCGCTGATATTGAGACCGTTTCCCGGCAGGTGCGCGAGGCGCTCGACGATTCCGGTGAAGCCGCAGAGCACGAGCCGGTCAGCGAACCGGAAGATGTCGTTGCGAGCGCAGACACCAG
>CAZYKZ010000033.1:0-10297 GCA_964648175.1 uncultured Anderseniella sp. | reverse complement strand
CTGACAATGAAGAACCGGCCCCTGCCGCAAAGAAGCCTGCCCGCAAACGCCGCCGCCGGCCCAGCAAGAAAAAAGCCCCCGCGAAGGCGGGCAAGGCGTCTGATTGAACCTGCTGACCGGCGTGCTCAGGCGTTGCCGAAATGGCCGCCGGACAGCATGGTCTCGCTGATGCCGATGCGGGCGAGCGCCGCCGGATACTTGGCCTTCAGGTCCTGGCCGAAGATCAGTTCCTCGTCTGCCTCGCAGGTCAGCCAGCCGTTCTGCCGGATCTCGCTCTCGAGCTGGCCCGGTCCCCAGCCCGTATAGCCAAGCGCCAGCAGGCTGAGTCGTGGTCCCCGTCCGCTGGCGATGGCGCGCAGCACGTCGAGCGTTGCGGTGAGGCCCACGCCCCTGTCCACGCTCAAGGTGGCCTCGTCCGAGAAATAATCCTTGGAGTGCAGCACGAAACCGCGGCTGGTCTCGACCGGCCCGCCCTGCATTACCCGGGTGGCCGCAATGTCCTCCGGCAGGCGGATGGCGTCTTCGCCGCCCGTCAGGTCGAGCCGTTCCAGCAGGTTTCCCAGCGACAGGCTTTCAATCTCGTGGTTGACGATCAGCCCCATCGCGCCGTCTGCCGAGTGGGCGCACACATAGATCACTGCCCGCTCGAAGCGTTCGTCGCCGATGCCTGGCATGGCTATTAGCATCTTTCCGTCGAGATATGGGTGCGCCATCGCTGTTGGCCTGCCTGTCTGGCCGCTGAAATCGATAGCTTCAGACTAGCACTTTGCGGCGCGGTTCTGCAAATTTCCGCACTCTGGGGACCAGGCCTCCCGCCGTTGTGATGCAAGGTGACTGCACGTTTACAACACGGCTGCTATAAGGAAGCCATGACGATGAGCGCTCGCATTTCCCGGTTGCTGGCTGGAGCCGTGTTGACGGTTCTGGCGTGGATGTTTGCCGTCACTGTCACGGCCCACGCCGATGAGGCATCACGCGAAGTGAATGGCGAGTTCTCCACCGTCCGCCTGCTCAATGGCGGCGAGAAGGACGGCGCCTGGCAGGCGGGCATACACATAACGCTGCAGCCCGGCTGGAAGACCTACTGGCGGGTGCCGGGCGAGTCCGGCGTGCCGCCCCAGTTCGACTGGTCAGGCTCGGACAACGCTGCCGACGTCGCGGTTGCCATGCCCGTCCCCATCCGCTTCAGCGATGGCAATGGCGACGGCATCGGCTACAAGACCGAGGTGGTCTTTCCGGTGAGCGTGAAACCGGCTGATCCGGCGCGGCCAGTGCATCTGGCACTGAAGATGTTCTATGCCGTGTGCAACGACATCTGCGTGCCTGTCATGGCGGACCTGAAGCTTGATCTCACGGCTGAAACGGCATCTGCCTCGGACCGGTTCCGCCTCGGCCTTGCGGCAAATGACGTGCCGGGCGAGGCTGCCGGCCAGCCTGTTGTGGTGCAGGCAATTCGGCTGGTTGATCCGGGTGACGGAAAGCCGGTGCTCGAAGTAACTGTCGGCGGACTTGCCGATCCGGCCAATGTGGACATTTTTGCCGAAGCTGAGGGCAACGCGTATTTCCGCAAGCCCGAGCTTGCCGGGAGCTCGTCTGGCGAAGCAGTTTACCATTTGAAGATCGACGGGCTTTCTGATCCCACCAGTCTGAAAGGCAAGTCGCTGCACCTGACCATCGCCGCTGGCGGAACCAATATTGCCCACGAAGGTTTGGTGCAGTAGAGGAAGTGCAAGGGCCGGGCAGGTGGATTTCGCTTGCCCAGCCTTCTTCCTGCCGGTTTCACCATATCATCAGAAAGGCCGATCACATGACCATTTCCGTGGGCGACAAGCTTCCCGAAGCCACCTTCAACATCATGACCGCGGAAGGGCCTGGCCAGATGACCACGTCCGAGCTGTTCGATGGCCGCAAGGTCGTCCTGTTCGCCGTGCCGGGCGCCTTCACCCCGACCTGCCACATGAAGCACCTGCCGGGCTTCATCAACCATGCCGCTGAACTCAAGGCCAAGGGCGTGGACACAATTGCCTGCACCGCGGTGAACGATGTCTTCGTGATGAACGCCTGGGCCGAACAGTCCGGCGCCAAGGACAAGATCACCTTCCTCGCCGACGGCAGCGCCAACTTTGCAAAGGCCATCGGCATGGACCTCGACGCGTCCGGCTTCGGCATGGGCATCCGTTCGAAGCGTTACTCCATGCTCGTCGACGACGGCGTGGTCAAGATGATCAACGAGGAAGAGGCCCCCGGCAAGGCTGAGGTCTCCAGCGCGGAAACGATTCTCGCCGCCCTGTAAGAGCCGCTGCAGCAGCAGTACAATTGTGGCCCGCCGCGGTTCCGGCCCCGGCGGGCTTTTACTTGCGTTTGAAGGGAGCAAGCCCTTCCCGGGCGAGTTCGTCGGCGCGCTCGTTCTCTGGATGGCCGGCATGGCCCTTGACCCAGTGCCAGTCCACCTTGTGGCGCTTCAGCGCCTGTTCCAGCGCCTGCCATAGCTCGGCATTCTTGACCGGCTTCTTGTCCGCCGTGCGCCAGCCATTGCGGCGCCAGCCGTGGATCCACTTGGTGATGCCGTCGCGCACATAGACCGAGTCGGTGTAAAGCGCCACGGTGCAGGGCCGCTTGAGCGCATTGAGCGCCTCGATGGCGGCAGTCAGCTCCATCCGGTTGTTGGTGGTCTCGGCCTCGCCGCCATTGAGTTCCTTGCGGTGCTCGCCCGAGATCAGGATGGCGCCCCAGCCGCCCGGCCCCGGATTTCCGGAGCAGGCGCCGTCGGTATAGATGGTGACCTCTGACAAGGGGTTGGCTGCGGGCTTGCTTATTCGGCCGCCGTCGTGCTGCGCACCGGTGCGCCCGGCTCGCCTTCACGGCGCAGCTGGCGCGGCAGCTTGAACTCCACGTTCTCGTCCTTGGTCTTGATCGTCTCGACCGTCACGTTGTAGCGGGCGCGGAAGGCGTCGACCACCTCGTTCACCAGCACTTCCGGCGCCGAGGCCCCGGCGGTGATGCCCAGCGTCTTCACACCGGCCATGGCGTCCCAGTCGATTTCGGCGGCGCGCTGCACCAGCATCGACTGCTTGCTGCCCGCGGTCTTCGCCACCTCGACCAGGCGCTGCGAGTTGGACGAGTTCGGCGCACCCACCACCAGCACCATGTCGCAGTGCGGCGCAACCGACTTCACCGACTCCTGCCGGTTGGTCGTGGCGTAGCAGATGTCTTCCTTGTGCGGTCCATGGATGTTGGGGAACTTCTTCTCCAGAGCCTCGATGATGCCCTTGGTGTCATCCACCGACAGCGTGGTCTGGGTAATGTAGGCGAGCTTGTTCGCGTCGCGCGGCTCGAACTTGGCCACGTCTTCCTCGTCTTCAACCAGCGAGATGGCGCCTTCCGGCAGCTGGCCCATGGTGCCGATCACTTCCGGGTGCCCGGCGTGGCCGATCAGCACGATCTCGTATCCGTCCTGGTAATGGCGCGAGGCTTCCATGTGCACCTTGGACACCAGCGGGCAGGTAGCGTCGAGATAGAACAGGTTGCGGTTCTTGGCGGCTTCCGGCACCGACTTGGGAACACCGTGGGCTGAAAAGATCACCGGGCGGTCTCCGTCCGGCACCTCGTCCAGTTCCTCGACAAAGATCGCGCCCTTTTGCTTCAGGTCTTCCACTACATACTTGTTGTGCACGATCTCGTGGCGCACATACACCGGCTTGCCATGCAGTTCGAGCGCCCGTTCGACGATGTCGATGGCGCGCACGACGCCGGCACAGAAACCGCGCGGCGCGGCGAGGTAGATTTTCAGGTCGGGAAGCTGCTCGGTCATGATGATCGTGATCCGTTGATGATGCGCAGGGGGCGTCCGGTTCTCGTTGCCGGTACATGGGTGAACTTGGGGGCCATTGTCAAGTTGCCGACATGCCGCGCCTGAGGCGCAAAAGTTCGCCAGAGCAATGAAAAACCCCGGTACATCTGCTTGATGCACCGGGGCTTGGTCAAACTTGTGGCGGGCCGCAAAAGCCGGCGTGTCAATTGAGCTGCTTCTTGAGGCCCGAGATGGTCTCGTCGACGAGGCCGGCAGCCTTTGCACCCTTGACCTCGGTGCCGATGATCTTCGAGGCAGCCTCGATGGCCAGCTCCGTGGCGGCAGCGCGCACGTCCTTGACCGCGGCTGCTTCCGCCTGGGCGATCTTCTGCTCGGCAAGCTTGGTGCGGCGCTCGATCTGCTCCGCCATCTTCTTGCGGGCTTCCTCGCCGTAGATTTCGGCTTCGCGCTTTGCCTGTTCGACAATGGCGCGTGCCTCGTTCTCGGCTTCGACCTTCTTGCGCTGGTATTCGGCCAGCAGTTCCTGTGCTTCCTCGCGCAGGCGGCGGGCGTCGTCCAGATCAGCCTTGATGGCGTCCGCACGCGCATCGAGCTTGGAGCCAAGCAGGCCCGGCACCTTGGCATAGAGCAGGATGCCGAAGAACAGCACCAGTGCGATCAGGGCCCAGAATGTTGCGTCCATGAGTGTCGTGCCTCCCTTAGCGGCCGGCAGCCGAAATGGCCGACTTGATGGCGGTGGACGACGGCTTGGAGCCGGTCAGTTCGCTCACCACGTCCTCGACCAGCTGGCTGGCGATGCCTTCGACTTCGCCCATTGCCTTTTCGCGGGTCGATGCGATCTGCTTTTCCGCCTTGGCGAGACGGGCAGCCAGATCGGCATCCACCTTGGCCTGTTCGGCGTCCAGTTCGGACATCACCTGCGCCCGGTTCTCCTGGGCGATGGCGTTTGCCTTGGCCCGGGCATCGGCAAGAGCAGCGTCGTAGGCGTCCGATGCCTTGCGGGCATCATCGTTGAGCTGTTCGGCCTGCGCCAGGTCTGCCGCGATCCGGCTCTGCCGGGTCTCGATGGCGTTGGCGATCTTCGGCAGCAGTACCTTCGACAGAAGCAGGTAAAGGGCGCCGAACGTGATCACCAGCCACAGCAGCTGGGAAGGGTAGGTGGACGAGTCCAGCTGCGGCAGCGTGCCGCCGCCGTGGGCTTCGCCCGGAACTTCGGTATGGGATGTGGTTTCGCTGGCCATGGCATCCATCTGTAGCTGTTGCGTGGCCGGCTGCTGTCATGCTGCCGGCAACAGGTCATGGTCGGGAAAAAAGGACGGGCGGCATGGCTTTTTCAGGCCTGCCGCTCCTCCTCGAACGCATGCCCGGACGAACCGCCGGGCAGTGCGCAATCTCCGACCAACTGCTGTCGTATCAGGTGAACAGCAGCAGCAGCGCGACGACGAGCGAGAAGATGCCGAGACCTTCTGCCAGAGCGGCGCCGATCAGCGCGTTGGTGAACTGGGCGCTGGCTGCCGACGGGTTACGCAGCGAACCGGCCAGGTAGTTGCCGAAAATGTGGCCCACGCCGATACCGGCGCCGCCCATGCCAATGCATGCAATGCCTGCACCGATAAGCTTGGCTGCATCCGCTTCCATGATAAATCTCCTTGAGGTTGGTCGGATTGGTCAAAGGGTTGAAAGGTAGGACCCGCTCCGGTCCGGATCAGTGACCCGGGTGAAGCGCATCGTTCAGGTAAACACAGGTCAGGATGGCGAACACGAAAGCCTGCAGGAACGCCACCAGGAATTCAAAGCCGGTCAGGGCCACGCCCATCGCCAGCGGGAACAGTGCGCCGATGATGCCACCGATGCCCAGCGCACCGAGGCTCACGACGAAGCCGGTGAACACCTTGAGCACGATATGGCCGGCCATCATGTTGCCAAACAGACGCAGCGCCAGCGACACCGGGCGCGACAGGAACGAGATCACCTCGATCAGCGAGATGAATGGAAGGATCGCAATCGGCACGCCGGACGGCACGAACAGCTTGAAGAAGTGCAGGCCGTGCTTGGCCAGACCGACAACAACCACCATGGCGATGATGAACACGGCAAGCGCCGCCGTTACCACCACGTGGCTGGTCACGGTAAAGAAGTAGGGGAACATGCCGAGCAGGTTCGACATCAGCACGAACGAGAACACGGTGAACACGAACGGGAAGAACTTCATGCCTTCCGAGCCCATCACCTGACGGACCATGTTGGCCACGAATTCGTACCAGAGCTCACCGATCGACTGGATGCGCGAGGGAACCAGCGAGGCAGAACGCGATGCGGCAAACAGGATCGCCGAAACGGTGCCGGCGGCTGCCACCATGAACAG
The DNA here is from genome assembly GCA_964648175.1 of uncultured Anderseniella sp. Taxonomy (GTDB): domain Bacteria; phylum Pseudomonadota; class Alphaproteobacteria; order Rhizobiales; family Aestuariivirgaceae; genus Anderseniella. The sequence continues at coordinate 4,121 of CAZYKZ010000033.1, read as the reverse complement.
CGACGAGTTGGTGAAGCTGAAATCCATGCCGCCGACATTGAAAAGCTCGATGATCGGCTTGATCTGGAACTGGTGCAACGGATCGTTGGCCACGATCTTTTCCCTCTAGCGCGTCAGCCCGCGAAGGCTGGTCCTTCAGTTTACTGCCCGTTCAGGGCTCGTCATTCATTCTGTCGCTCGCCTTCGGCATCCGTCCGGCGGCGCGCGCCATGTTCAGGATGCCTGCGGCAAACCCTGCCAGCAGCAGGATGATCAACCCGAAGGGCAATGTGCCCAGAAGCCGGTCGATCAGGTAACCAAGACCGCCGCCAACAAGGACAGCGGCCACGAATTCACTACCGAGCCTGAACGCTGATCCCCAGGTCTTGCCCAGCGAGCTGGTACGCCTGCCGGTCTCGCCCTGGGACGCTTCGGCCTGCCGGCGTTCAGCTGCAATCCGCGCCGAAATCTCGGAAAACCGCTTGTCTGGCCCTGCTTTTACGGGTTCTTCGCCGGTCTTTTCGCTGCTGTTCTGCTTGCCGTTGTCTGCCATGACCATGCCTCGACTTTTCGCTGCACGCCCCGGCAGGTTCTTTCCGGCCTTGCAAACAGCCTCGCTGCCCGCCCATCAAACCCGCTCAATTCGGGGCGGAAATTAGAGACAGGGCGAAACCGTGTCAAGCCGCGAGTTGGCGCTCTAAGTCTATGGTATAATTCGATTTTTTGTTCGCGCGCAGACGTGCGGCAATTCGCCTTGCAACCTGTTGACGCGATTTCGCCGGATTTAGCCCGGAATGGCCCGCGACAACCGGGTTTTCAGCTTGCTTCGCGCAGGCCTTCCGCCGTTTCGAGGTCTACCGAGACCAGTTGGCTGACGCCGCGCTCCATCATCGTCACCCCGAACAGGCGATGCATGCGCGCCATCGTCAACCCATGGTGGGTGATGATCAGGAAGCGCGTCTCGGTCCGTTCCAGCATCGCGTCGAGCAGGTTGCAGAACCGCTCGACATTGTGGTCGTCCAGCGGCGCGTCCACTTCGTCCAGCACGCAGATCGGCGACGGATTGGTCATGAACACCGCAAAGATCAGCGCCATGGCGGTCAGCGCCTGTTCACCGCCTGAAAGCAACGACAGCACGGTCGGCTTCTTGCCAGGCGGGTTGGCGATGAGTTCCAGGCCCGCCTCCAGCGGGTCATCGGACTCGATCAGCTTCAGTTCCGCCTTGCCGCCACCGAACAGGGTTTCGAACAGCGACGAGAAGTTGGCGTTGACGCGGTCGAACGCTTCCAGCAGCCGGGTGCGGCCTTCGCGGTTGAGACTGGAGATGCCGTGGCGCAGCTTGCCGATGGCCTGGACCAGGTCGTCGCGCTCGGTGATCATGGTCTCCACCTGGGTGGAAATCTCGGCTGCCTCTTCCTCGGCGCGGAGGTTGACCGCGCCAAGCCGCTCGCGCTGGTCCTTCAGCGATGCGAGTTTCTGTTCGGCCTCATCTGCCGACGGCAGCTTGTCGCCGTCGATGCCGGCGCGGGCTGCAACCTCTTCCGGCTTGCACTGCAATGCTTCGGCAATGCGCTGGCGTGCTTCCTCGACGCGGGCTTCCGCCGCTTCCGAGCGAGCACCCGCACGAGCGTGTTCCTCGCGGGTTCTGGCCAACGCCTCGCCTGCCTCGCGCAATTCGGCGTCACGGGCGCGCAAGGCATTCTCGGCTTCGGCCAGCGCATCGGCTGCAGCCTGGCGTTCCTTGTCCGCCTCGGATGCGGCATTCATCAGCTTGGTGCGGCGCACCTCGAACTGTTTCGGCAGGTCGGCGAGATTGCCAAGCTCGGCACGCAAGCCTTCCGCCCGGCTTTCCAGTTCGCCGATCTGGCTGGAGGCGCGTTCTGCACGCTGCGTCCACTGCTTGCGTTCGCCCTCGATCGCGCTCAAGCGCTGCGCCCGTGCCTTTGCTTCGCGCTCCAGTCCGTCATGGGCGGCACGCACCTCGGTATAGCTGGCCCGCTGCTGGTCCACGGCGGCGCGCAAGGTCCGCAACTCGTCTTCCGCACCGGCGGTGTCCGGCAGTTCGGCCCGTTCGGCCTTGACCTTGCCAAGCGCCTCGCGCGCTTCCGCAAGCTGGGCGTCGATGCGCTTTGCCGTTTCTTCCAGCACCGAGGCCTGGCGCATGCGCTCGCCCATGACGCGCTCATGCTCGCTCAGCGCCTTGCGGGCAACCTCGACCGCAGCCGTCGCCTCGCGCCAGGCCTGGCGGGCGTCACGTTCGGCCGTTTCGGCGAGCTTCACTTCCTCGCGCACTTTCTCAAGCACGCCACGCGCTTTTTCGGTCGCGGCGGATGCTTCGGCACTTTCTGCCTGCAGCGCTACCAGCCGGTTGCGCTCCGCCAGCCGCTTGGCCGCTGCCGTTGGCGCATCCGCAGCAGCTGTGTAACCGTCCCAGCGCCAAAGGTCGCCTTCCAGCGACACCAGCCGCTGGCCGGGTTTCAGGTCCGGCTGCAGTTTTGCGCCCTGATCCTTGCTGACGATTGCCACCATCTGCAGCCGTCGCGACAGGGCAGCCGGCGCCTTGACCACGTCCGACAGCCGCTTGAGACCTGCGGGAAGCGCTGGCGCGTCGGCCAGTTCCGGCAGCGCGCGCCAATGTACGGGCGCTGCCTCGTCAGCCGGCGCATCGATGTCGTCGCCAAGGGCCGCGCCCAGTGCTGTCTCGTAGCCCGCTTCCACCTTCAACGCATCGATGAGCGGCGGCCACAGTTCGTCGTCAGCTACGTGCAGCAGCTTGGTCAGCGTGCGCACCTCGGTGGTCAGCGCCTCGGACTTGCGGCGCGCCTCATCATAGGCCTGGTGTGCTTCCGCCTGCCGGGCGCGCACTGCCTGATGAGCTGTCTCGGCTTCGCCGGCTGCGGTCTCCGAAGCAGCCGCGCGAGCTACGGCGCTGTCGATGTCGCCGCTCAGCGACTGCGTGGCGTCATCGCCGCCGGTCTCGGCAATGATGGCGGCATGCTTCTCGCGCGTGCGGGCAAGGTCTGCCTCGTCGCGGGAAATGCGGGCCTCGATTTCACCGATTTGCCGGGAAAGTGCATTGTGCCGCGCCAGAAGGTCGGACAGTTTCGCATTGGCTTCGTCGGCCTTCGACTGGGCCAGCGACAGCTTTTCGGCTTCCGCCTGCAGGGCCTTGGCGGCAGCGGCACGGGCATCGCCGTCGCCGCGGGTCGCTTCTTCCAGCTGTGCCTGCTCGTCGGCCAGCCGCTTCATCACCCCGTCGGTGTCGCCAAGCAGTTCCTTTTCGCGGGCAAGGTCGCGATTGATCTGCTCGATGCGGCCCTCCAGATCGCGGCGCTTCTCGAGTGCCTGCTGTTCCTCGCGCTCGAGCCCCTCGCGCTCCAGCGTCAGCCGCTGCAACACCGCGGCCCGGACTGCCTCTGTCTCACGCAGCTTCGGCAGGCCTTCCGATGCCTGGTCGCGCATGCGCGTCATCTCGGACACCGCACGGGTCTGCTCACCCAGTACCTTGGTGAACTCGCTGAGCGTGCGATTCTCGGCCTCGACAGTGGCGCCGGCATCCTTCCACGCAAGGTAAAGACCGGCTGCTTCCAGCCGGCGAATCTCGGCTGAAAGTTCCTTGTACCGGATAGCTTGGCGGGCCTGGCGCTTGAGGCTCTGCAGCTGGTTCTCAAGCTGCGCCAGCACGTCTTCGAGCCGCTCGAGGTTGGTTTCGGCGGCGCGCAGTTTCAGCTCAGCCTCGTGGCGGCGGGTGTGCAGGCCGGTAATGCCGGCAGCTTCTTCGAGAATGCGCCGGCGCGCCTGCGGCTTGGAGCTGATGATCTCGCCGATCTGGCCCTGCTTCACCAGAGCCGGAGACCGCGAGCCGGTGGACGCGTCCGCGAACAGCAGCTGCACGTCCCGGGCGCGAACGTCCTTGCCGTTGATCCGGTAAGCCGAACCCGCATCGCGTTCAATGCGGCGCGAGATTTCCAGCTGGTCGAATTCGTTGAAAGTGGGCGGTGCGGTGCGGTCCTCGTTGTCGAGGGTGAGCATGACCTCCGCCATATTGCGCGAAGGGCGGTTGGTGGTGCCGGAAAAGATGACGTCTTCCATGCCCGAGCCGCGCATGGACTTGTAGGAGCTTTCGCCCATCACCCAGCGCA
>CAZYKZ010000032.1:0-17317 GCA_964648175.1 uncultured Anderseniella sp. | reverse complement strand
ACCGACCTTGGCGTGCTGATGGACACGCTGCCGGGCTACTATGGCCTCGCAGCCGGTTCGTGGGCGCACTGGGCACGCGTCTGGGACGAGGAGCTTGACTGGCTGAAGGGCCGCTTCTCGACCATCAAGGACAAGGACGGCAAGGACAAGCCGATGATGAACGAGTCGGGCATTCCCGTCTCGCGCTGGTTCGACGGCGTCCTGGAAGCGAAGGAGAACATCGATCAGCCTGACAACGTCAGGGGCATGGTGTTCTGGGGCCACGCGCCCAACTCGCAGACCCGTCTGCCGGACATGCAGAAGGCAATGGCCAAGCTCGACCTGCTGGTCGTGGTTGACCCGTTCCCGACCATGTCGGCGGTCATGCACACCCGCAAGGATGGCGTCTACCTGCTGCCGGCCACGACGCAGTTCGAGACCTATGGCTCGGTCACCGCGTCCAACCGCTCGCTGCAATGGCGTGAGCAGGTCATGGAGCCGCTGTTCGAATCCCTGCCTGATCACGTGATCATGCAGATGTTCGCCGAGAAGTTCGGCTTCGCCGACCGCATCTTCCGCAACATCAAGGTGGAAGAGAAGAAGATCGGCGCGCTGACGGTGAAGGAGCCGAACATCGAAGACATCACGCGGGAATTCAACCGCGGCATGTGGACGATCGGCTACACCGGCCAGTCTCCGGAACGCCTCAAGCTGCACATGGCCAACCAGCACACGTTCGACAAGACGACGCTGCAGGCCCGTGGCGGCCCGGCCGATGGCGACTATTACGGCCTGCCGTGGCCGTCGTGGGGCACGCCGGAGATGAAGCACCCCGGTACGCCGAACCTGTACGACACCTCCAAGCCGGTGGCTGAAGGCGGTCTTACGTTCCGTGCCCGTTTCGGCGTCAAGGCGCCGGACGAGTGGGGCGGCGCCAACCTGCTGGCTGAAGGCTCGTACTCCGCCGGTTCGGAAATTCAGGACGGTTATCCTGAATTCACCTTCGGCATGCTGCGCAAGCTGGGCTGGGACGGTGACCTGACGGCCGACGAACTGGCCGCTATCAAGAAGGTGGCCGGTGGCGGTGACGATCAGGAGAAGCTCGACAACGTCAACTGGAAGGTTGACCTGTCCGGCGGCATCCAGCGCGTTGCCATCAAGCATGGCTGCGCACCGTTCGGCAACGCCAAGGCCCGCACCGTGGTGTGGACGTTCCCGGATCCGGTGCCGCTGCACCGCGAGCCGCTGTACACCCCGCGTCGCGACCTGCTGGACAAGTACGCCACCTACAAGGACCGGAAGATGCACCGTCTTCCCACCATGTACGAGTCGATCCAGAAGACCGACTTCTCCAAGGACTACCCGATCATCCTGACCTCGGGCCGTCTCGTGGAGTACGAAGGTGGTGGTGACGAAACCCGGTCCAACCCGTGGCTTGCTGAACTTCAGCAGGACATGTTCGTCGAGATCAATCCGATCAATGCCAATAACCTTGGCATCAAGGACGGCGACATGGTCTGGGTGGAAGGCCCCGAAAAGGGCAAGGTCAAGGTCAAGGCCATGGTAACCGAGCGGGTCGGAGAGGGCGTCGCCTTCATGCCGTTCCACTTCGGCGGCCACATGCAGGGCGAAGACCTGCGCGGCCTGTATCCTGAAGGAGCCGATCCGTATGTCCTGGGTGAAGCGACCAACACGGCGCAAACCTACGGCTACGACTCGGTCACCCAGATGCAGGAGACCAAGGCCACCCTCTGCAACATCACCAAGGCATAAGAAAGGAGACACAGCAAATGGCTCGCATGAAGTTTCTTTGTGATGCTGAGCGCTGCATCGAATGCAACGCCTGTGTCACCGCGTGCAAGAACGAGCACGAAGTGCCGTGGGGCGTGAACCGCCGCCGCGTCGTCACCATCAACGACGGCAAGCCCGGTGAACGCTCCATCTCGGTGGCGTGCATGCACTGCTCCGACGCACCCTGCATGGCCGTGTGCCCGGTCGACTGCTTCTACCAGTCGGCCGAGGGCGTGGTCCTGCACAACAAGGACCTGTGCATCGGTTGCGGTTACTGCTTCTACGCCTGCCCGTTTGGCGCACCGCAGTACCCGCAGGTCGGCAACTTCGGTTCCCGCGGCAAGATGGACAAGTGCACCTTCTGCGCCGGTGGCCCGGAAGAAGCCAACTCGGACATCGAGTTCAAGAAGTACGGCCGCAACCGTCTGGCCGAGGGCAAGCTTCCGCTTTGTGCGGAAATGTGCTCGACCAAGGCGCTGCTTGCCGGTGATGGCGACCAGGTGTCGAACATCTACCGCGAGCGCGTTGTGGCGCGTGGCTTCGGTTCGGGTGCATGGGGCTGGGGCAAGGCTTACCCCGGTTCTGGTTCCTGATAGCGGCTACAATGGCCCGGACCTGGCGTCAGCCGGGTCCGGGAAATTTCACGAGATGACATCAAGGACGGGGCGGCAAGTGATTGCCGCCTCCATTTGGCGCATGCATTGAACGGCGTGCGAAACCGCATCTCGCCAAACAGCTGAATTACCTACGGGACAGGCAAACCGCATGAACAGAAAACTGACCGGACTCATGGCCCTTTTCGTGGCCGCTGGCCTTTTGGCCGGCTGCAACGAGGCCGAAACCGGCCGGCCCCTGACCTATGAAAAGGGCGTATACAAGGGCAAGCAGGACGAGGCCTTGACCAGCGAGGCGCGCGAGCAATTGCGCCAGCGCATGTCGATACAGGCCGGGGGCGGCATTTGACCGCCGGACTGAACACAAACAAGGGCGCTTGAGCGCCGCCATGACCGGTCCGCAAGGGCACAGGGCAAAACGAGGGAAAGCGTTATGACGACAACCAATCGAGTAGCGGGCGCCGCGCGCGCCATGTTCGTCGCAATCGCCGCGATGGTCATGCTCGCCGTCGCCCAGCCGGGCGGTGCGGCACTGGCACAAACGGCAAACCCGGACGTTCAGTCCGAGGCGCAGGGGTCGATCGACGACAGCCAGATGTGGCAGGCAATCCGCAAGGGTGCGACCGGCAACGTATCGATCCCCGACAGGAATGCCGCCACCCTGATCCAGTCGGAAGGCGACAACTGGCGCGCATTCCGCAACGGTCCGCTCAGCGTCTACTCTGCCTACGCGCTGTTCGGCATCATCTTCCTTCTCGCGCTGTTCTTCGTACTGCGCGGCCGCATCAAGATCGACCACGGCAAGGCCGGCTACACCATTCCGCGCTTTTCCGGCATCGAACGCTTTGCCCACTGGCTGATGGCCGGCTCGTTCATCGTGCTGGCGCTGTCCGGCCTGAACATGCTGTTTGGCCGTTACGTGCTCATCCCGGTCATCGGCAAGGAGGCGTTCGCCATCATCACCCAGTACGGCAAGTACCTGCACAACTATCTCGCCTTCGCCTTCATGGCGGGCGTGGCGCTGGCCTTTGTCCTGTGGGTGGTTCACAACATCCCGAACCGGCAGGACCTGGTGTGGATCGCCAAGGGCGGCGGACTTCTGGTAAAGGGATCGCACCCGCCGGCGAAGAAGTTCAACTTTGGCCAGAAGATCATTTTCTGGTCGGTTACGCTGCTCACCATCTCGGTCTCGCTTTCGGGCATCGCGCTGATGTTCCCGTTCGAGACGCACTTCATGGCGAAGACCTTCGCGTTCCTGAACAACTTCGGCTTCTCGCTGCCAACCGATCTGGCGCCGATCCAGGAACAGCAGCTCAACCAGATCTGGCATGCGATCGTGGGCGTGGCGTTCATCGTCATCATTCTCGCCCACATCTATATCGGCTCCGTTGGCATGGAAGGCGCGTTCGATGCCATGGGCTCAGGCCAGGTTGACGCCAACTGGGCGCGTGAGCACCACAGCCTGTGGGTCGAGGAGATGGAACAGAGCGGCAAGCTGAAACAGGCACGCCAGCCTGCCGAGTGACCTGGCGGGCGAGGGGGGCTGCAACGGGAGCTGCCGGTGATCCTGAACGGGTTCACAACCAGCATGACTGAGCACCGCCGGGTTTCCACCCGGCGGCGGCTCGCGTTTGCGGTTGTACTCTTTGCCGCCGGCCTGATGAATCCTGCTGCCGCGCAACAGCAGCCGGAAGCGGGAGCAGGCGACCTTGCTGGTCACGGCGGACCCGTAAAGGCGGTAGCCGTATCCGCTGCCGGAGACACGGCGCTGAGCGGTTCCTTCGACTATTCCATGATGCACTGGAATATCGCAGACCCCGGCAAGCCGGCGCTGCTGCACCGGTTCACCGAGCATGATGGTGCAGTCAATGCGGTGGCCTTCCTTCCCGGCGGCAAGCAGGCGCTGTCCGGCAGCGATGACGGCGTGGTCAGGCTTTGGGACCTTGAAACGGGCAGGCTGATCCATGCCTTTGAACCGCATCAGCACAAGGTTGTCGGGCTAGCCGTCTCTGCGGATGGCAAGCTTGCGGCCTCGGCGTCGTGGGATCGTACCGTCAGGATATTCGACCTTGATGCCCGCACCCTGAAGTTCGAACTGAAGGGGCACCAGAACACCGTCAACGCCGCCGCCTTTTCCCCTGACGGCAGTCACGTGTTCACCACCGGCACAGACGGCACCATCCGGAAGTGGCGTCTGTCGGACGGCCAGGAAGAGCGCACCATCTACAAGCACGGCTGGGGCATCAACGTTCTGGCCGCACTTCCCGATGGCAAGTCCCTGGCGTTCGGCGCGCTCAACGGCACCGCCGCCATCCTCGATATCGAGTCTGGCGAGATCGCTCATGAACTGGCCCAGCGCGAACGCCCGATCCTGTCGCTCGCCGTATCGGCTGAGCACAACGTCATCGCCTTTGGCGGCGGCGACGGCATCGTGTCGGTTCACGACATGGGCGACTGGACGCCGGTCAAGCTGCTCGACAATCCTTACGGTCCGATCTGGGCGCTGGCATTCTCGGGCGACGGCGACGCGCTTTACATGGGCGGGCTTGATGACCAGGTGCACTACTGGCAGTTCCGCCCGGGACGCAATTTCGAGGCCGCGCGGGGCACCTTTCCGCGCCGCTTCCAGAAAACCGAAGACATGAGCGTTGGCGAACGCCAGTTCGCCCGCAAGTGCTCGGTCTGCCACACGCTGTCACCGGACGATGCGAACCGGGCCGGACCGACACTTTATGGCGTGTTCGGACGCAAGGCCGGAACCCTGCCGGGCTATGCCTATTCGGACGCCTTGCTCAACTCGGATATCGTCTGGAACGAAGCCACCATCGGCGAGTTGTTTGAGAAGGGACCGCAACATCTTGTGCCCGGCACCAAGATGCCGCTGCAGAAGATGAGCAACGACGAAGAGCGCAACGCCATGGTGCAGTGGCTGAAGGAGGTTACCGGTCCCGCCGCGAACTGATCTTCCACTGCCTGGAAACGCAGCTTGCCCGGGAATTGTACAAACTGCCGTTTGCCCTATATAGCGGGCAGCAACAACAATGGCTCGCATGCCCTGCCGGGGAGTTGACGGGCCGCATGACTGGAGAGGGTAAGCATCATGAAGGCATTCGTACTTGCAATGATCGCAATCGTCGGGATCGGCGTCGGCAGCTGGGCAGTTCTGGACAGCCTCGGCATGTCTGCGTCGCAGGTATATTCGACGAGCAACGTCCGCCAGTAATCGCTACTGGCGAGCAACAGCAACGGAGTGAGAGCCCATGGATGACGACAAGTTCAACATGTCGATGCGGAAGTTCCTGAAGCAGGTGGGCGTCACCTCGCAGCAGAAGATCGAGGATGCCGTGCGCGCTTCGGGCAAGACATCCGGCAAGGTGAAAGTCACGGCCGTCATCCAGGCAGATGGCATCGGCCTGGATCACACGGTCACCGGCGAGATCGACCTCGGCTGACTTTGGCAGGTCCGCGCTCCGTCATGACACTGTTACCCGAGCAGGACGGCCAGCTGGCCGACCCGTTGTTCCCGCCGCTTCTGAAAGGCAGGCCGGTTCCCCCGGGCGTGCCCGCGCACTCGGTTGCTCTGGCCGATGCCGCTGCCGGCCGCGCTGGCGCCGGCGACATCTACTGGTCGCGCTCGGAAGACCGGCTGTCCATGGCCGTGGTGCTGGAGCCGGATGTGCCGATCGCCCGCGCCGCGCAGATGCAGCACGTGCTGATGGTGGCGTTCGGTGATGCATTCGGCGCCATCGCGCCGCCCGAGATCGGCGTTCACTACCGCTGGCCGGGAGACATCCTGGTCAATGACGCCAAGGCGGGCGAAGTGGCAACCTTCGTGCCCGGAGGATGCGAGGCCAGCGCCGAACCGGACTGGATGGTGGTTTCGCTGGACGTGAACATCACGCTTGACCTGTCTGTCCCGGATCCCGGCGAACGCATGGATTCAACCACGCTGCACGAGGAAGGCGCAGGCGAGGTGGACCGGACGCAGCTGGCGGAGTCGGTTTCGCGTCATTTCCTCACCTGGATCGACACCTGGACCCATGATGGTTTCAAGCCGGTACACGAAAACTGGGTGGGACGCATGGCCGGCGACGGCAAGCCCGTCACCGTGCGTGACGGCGCGCGTTCACTGACCGGCCGCATGACTGGTCTGGACGAGGATGGAAACCTGCTCTTCAGCGCAGGCGAGGGGCAGGTTGCCGGCCTTTCCCTGCTTGATGCGATCAACCGGGTGCAGCCATGAAGGTATTGCGCACCATCCGCTTTGATGCCTCCGACGACCACGTTTTCGTCAACCCGGCCCAACCGGATGAAATCGCCGTATCGGGCGCCTTCGTCTTCGCCGGTATCGGACCCGAGGAAATACGGGGCAAGACCCGGCAGGCCTTCGCCAACGGCTTTCTTTCGCTTCCGGGCCTTGGCCGCGCGACCTTCGTCACTGTTGGCGAAGCTACGGATGCCGAGCTGGACGCTGCAACGCAAGCACTCGCCGCGATGCTGCAGGAGGATTTCGGCGCGCCCTCCCATGACGCAGCGCTGGCCGCCGCCCGCGAGGAACTTGGCTACGCGCTGGAACTTGCCGCAGGCAAACCGCTCAACACGCTTTTGACCGTGCACAGGAAGCTTGATGACAACGGCGACATCCGCGAGGAGTACCGCGAAATCAACCCGCCGGGACAGGAGCGCCCGCATACCCGCGTCTGGGACGTATCCGATGACTGAGCGCAACACCTGGCACTCTTCCGGCGCCTACCTGCTCGACCGGCTTCCCGGCCGAAGCGGCCTGAAGGTGACAGCCGATTACCTGGCAGCCTTTCTCGCCCGGCCCGAGCTGGCGCCGGTGGAGGAAAGCTGCGCTGCCGAGATCGCCCTTCATGCGGCCATTGCCGAGGATCCGCTGAAGGCCGTCAGCGAAGCGGAGCTTGCGGCCCTGGCTGATCCGGACGCAGCTGAGAACTATCGCATCTTCCTGTCTTTCCGCGACCTGCTGGTGCGCAGCGAAACGCTTGAGAAAGCCTACATGGCCATCGTGCGCGGACAGGCGGGCAACGTGCCGCCGCTGTTTGTCGAGCAGATGGTCCACGCCATCATGACCGGTATCCTGCACGGCCAGACCGATCCGATGCGCTGGCGTGCGGCCGAGTTGTTCTTCCGTCCGCAAAACGTCTCGACCGGCGAAGGGCAGCTGATGCTGGCGGACGAGGAAGTTGTGGACCAGCACGCCGAGACCGGCGGCATGGGCGGTCTCGGTCAGCTTGTGCTTGAAGCCGCCACGCCGCTGAAACAGGTTCAGCTTGACGTGCTGGACGAAGACAACAAGCAGCTGTACTGGCCTCGCTCGGAGCGCTTCGACACGGTCATCGACTTCCGCTTCACCCAGCCCGCCAATGATGCCTTTGCCCGTGTGATCGAGCACTGGATCAATCATTTCCTGGGCTTGTCCGTTCGGGTGCAGCCGGTGCAGCGCATCGACGATGAAAGCTGGACCTGGCATATCGGCCTCGATGCCGAGGCAACCCGGCTGCTCAACAAGCTTTATGATGGCGAGAGCCTCAGCCTCGACGAGGAAACCTCGATCATCGGCCTGTTCCGCATGGAAGTGCTTGATCGCAACGCCATTATCGACCGGGTGCGCGGAAAACCCATCTGGCTTGCGCTGGCGAAGAACGCGGCGGGCAAGCTGGTGATGAAACCCCAGAACCTGATTGTGAACATGCCATTGCGGCAGGGGGCATGAGGCCATAATCTGGCCGGAAACGAGAGTTGGAGGGAACTGAACCATGGACAGCAGACCATTCGTTGACCGGGGCATGGCGCGGTTTGTGGCAGGTCTGATAGGTGCGCTCGCCTTGTTCGGCATGGCAATGACCTGGCACCTGCAGCAGCGCACAGATGCGGGCGGCAACCCGCTGGCAGCCGCAGGCGGTGCGGCGGCGGTGAGCAATGCACCGGCGGCAAATCCCAAGTACACCGAATGCACCCAGCGCGAGACGGAAACAATCGGCAAGATGCTGGCTGATGGCGTCATCGACCAGGCCAAGCACGACGACTTCCTCGCCAATGCCCTGCAGCGCTGCGCAGGCATGTTCCCGCCCGAAAGCTGATCAGGCTCAGTCGTCGTCGATCAGGAAGTCGTCGATGCTCGCGCCTTGCTTGCCGGCGTTGATGTAGTCCTGCGTCGTGCGGATGCGCGGCCGCTCGCCCGCGGCGAACGGGTCGTTGGCGGAATTGGCCTGGTGTTCGATGCGGCAGTTGTCGCACATCTGGATCAGTTCTGCCGAGGCGCTGTCCGAAAACATCGAATGCTTGCCGGCCAGCATGCCCATGATGCGGTCGATCGAACTCTTGGTGCCGAACTCCTTGCCGCAGCGGATGCAGGCAAACGGCTCTTCTTCCTTGAGCACGACGGGTGACAGGGCCGATGCCTCGAAATTGTACCGCGCCTCGAGCGTGATGGCGTTTTCGGGGCAGGTGGTGCGGCACAGCCCGCACTGCACGCAGGCTGCCTCGGTGAACGACAGCTGCGGCTTGTCCGGGTTGTCGCCAATGGCGCCGACCGGGCAGGCGCCCACGCAGGCCTGGCACAGGGTGCAGGCGTCCTGGTTCACGTGAATCCGGCCATAGGGCGAACGTTCGGGCAGGGCGATGACCGGCTGCGGCGATGGCGCATCGCCATGCAGCAGGCCCAGCATGGTGCGCGTGACGTCGCGCTTCGAGCCGACGCCTGCAACCGTGTGCGCCTTGAGCGCCGGCACGGAGCCGCCTTCCCACAATGCAGCGTCAAGCGCGTCCGGATCGGCCTCGCAGACCAGCCTGACCTCGGCCGAATAACCCAATCCGCTCGCCAGCGCCGTGGCGAGTTCCGCCTGGCTGCGCGAGCCCTCGAGTTCCTCTGCATGGGCCGGATTGGCCAGTATCCAGATGCGGCCTGCGCCCGCGGCCATCATCGCCAGCATGGCGTCATGGCCCACCTGCGTGACCTCGTTGACGGCCAGAGGCAGAACGTGCGCCGGCAGCCCGCGCCCATATCGTGCCGACATGGATATCAGTTCCATCCCGTAGCCGGCATCATGCACGAGAATTTCCGGCGTCTTGCCGCCCGCGCCGAGATAGGTCGAGACCAGTACATTGATACGGGTAACAAGGTCTGCCCGTTGCGGCATGGCGTAGGAGGCGGCGCCCGTCGGGCACACCGCGGCACACGACCCGCAACCACCGCAAATCACCGGATCGATCTCGACCGTGTCGCCGGCCGAGGTGATGGCGCCCGCCGGGCATACGTCGAGGCAGCGCGTGCAGCCGGTCTTGCGGCTTCGCGAATGGGCGCAGATGTCGCCGTCATAGCGCACGTAAAGCGGCTTCTCGAACTCGCCCGCCATGTCGGACAGCTCGAACATCGCTTCCATGACCGCGGCCGGGTTGCCGGGATCGACCTTCTTGTAGCCTTCGCGCAGCCGCGCGCCGGTGAACAGGGCGGGGCCGTCCGACAGGTCGAGAATGAGCGCGCAGGTCGACGATGCGCCGTCTCGCGCCATCACGAACTGGGCGCTGTCCCTGGATGACGGCATCATCGGTGCATAGCCGTCCACCACGATCTCGAACTCGCCGATGTGGCCGCTTGCCCGGGCGATCCTGCCCTTGAACATCGCGACCTCGGCGGTTGCCGGCGGCACCAGGTCCTGCGCATCGCTCAGCAGCAGCGTGACCGGCAGCCGGCCATTCAGCTTGCGCGCTACGTCATAGGCCTGTTGACCGGCGCCGTAGACGAGGCACTGGCCGGAGGAACTGACATTGATCAGGCCGGCGGGTTGCGGCACGTGGGCCGCCTCCGCCAGCAAGGCGGCGGTCCTTGCGGTCCGGTCGGCCTTGTCCTCGCCCCAGCCCGAGCGCTCGCGAATGTTCACGAAGCGCAGTTCGCCGGCAAAGCCCTGCTCGGCCGCAAGCTCGGAGAACAGCGGCGCTTCCTGCGTGCAGGCCACCATCACCTTGTCATTGTCTTTCAGCGCCTGGGCAAACTGGCCCACCTCGGCGCGGCACAAGGTGGTGAACACGTCGGGCTCGTCGCCTTGACCACCCGCCGCCTTGCACAGCTTGCGCCCGTCGAGCTGCATGGTGCGCTCGCAATTGCAGACCAGGATTTCAAAGCCGTTCAGTTTCATCGACGATCCATTCCGCCATGTGACAACGCATGCATTTAGCTCATTCGTTATAATGTATGCATTCTCCTAATCCACCCTGCGGGAGAGCCTTTTTGACAGACAGCACGAGTATCCATTTTTCGGTGATCTTCGAGCGCCACGCCGCCAGCCATCCCTGGCTCGACTGGGAGTGGAAGATGGCTGGTGTGATGCCCGTCGCCGATGCCGACATTCTGCGTGAGCCGCGACTGCTGGAAAGGGGCAACGCCGTCAGCCGCTGGCTGGGCGAACCATCGAGAGTTGACCTGCACCGCTCAGACATCGAGGCCTATGTCTACAATCTGACCTCGCCGCAGCCGTCGCTGTTCGCTGTAGCCCAGGAACGGGAGGAGAGTGTGGCGGACGGCCTGGTGTGGCGCACCCACCTCGTCACATTGTCGTCCTATGAAGCTGAAGAATACATGGCTGGCGAGGACAGCGTGCTGATCGGCAAGCTGCCGATGCCGGACGATGTGCGAGAATGGCTCGAGGCGTTTGTCGCCATGCACTACGTGGATGAGCCTTTCCGCAAGCGCCGCCGTGACCGTGTTGATATCGACGAGCACAAGTTCGGGCAGGAAAGCCTGATGGAACTGCGCCGGCGGATGCTGGCCAACGGCAAGAGCGACGGAGAATTGCATTGAGCCGCAACGAAGACGGATTCCTGTCACGCTGGGCCCGGCGAAAGCAGGAGGTTCGCGAGAGCGAGGAACGCGAGGCCGCGCTCGCGCCGGATGCGGCGGCAGATGCCGATGCCGAAGCACAGGCACAAGCCCTCACTGATCCGGATCAGCGCGAGGTACCCCCTGACGAGGAAACCCGGCAGCGCTGGATCGAGGAACTCGAGGCCGTGGACATTGATGCGCTGGCCTATGAAAGCGACTTCACCATTTTCATGAAGTCATGGGTGCCGGGCGCGCTTCGCCAGAAGGCGCTGCGCAAGCTGTGGACCACCAACCCGGCGCTGGCCGTGCTCGATGGCCTCAACGACTACGATCTCGACTACACCGACAAGGCGATAGCGGCGGGAAAGGTGATCTCCAGCTACATGCCGGGCCAGGGCTATGCCAGTGTCGAGGAGGTGGTTGAGAAGGTCGAGGCGCTGGCAGGCGATCCGGAAGGAGCCAGCGAGGACGACGTGCCGGAATTCGAGGCCGAAGATCCGGCAGACACCGCCAGCGCCGAACCGGCAGAGCAGGACGAAGACGTCGAACCAGCCCAACCCGGCGACAATGGCCGCTCCGGCACGGCATGAGTGGTGGCGGCTGTCTGACCGGACCTGATTCATCATGGGGCGTGTGGTTAACGCTTTGATAAGGTACGCTGGGCATTGTGGATCAAGATGCAAGAAATGATTCCCTGCCCGGCAGCATCCGAGCGGTGAGTCCACCACCCGGCGTGTTGCAACGCCGGCCCGGCACCGGGCAATTCAGGGGCGCCCGGCCTGCTGGCGGAAACAAGGGGTACGACTGACATGAAAATTCTGATGTTCATACTGGCGATCTTCCTGATGGCGTCCGGCTTCGCCGTGGGCCTGATGAACATGTTCTCGCCCGGCACGGTCACTTTGGGGCTGAACTATGATGTGGCCGCAACACTGTTTACCGGCGGCTGTCTGCTGCTCGGTCTCGGCGTGGTGGCGGGCCATCTGGCGGCCTCGGGCGGAGGCGCGAGCCAAGAGGAAGAGGTTCCTCAGGCGCCGCGGCGTGCCCGCCCGGTTGAGGATGACATGCCCGAGTTCATGGCGCCGGCCAGCAACGCCGGCACTGCGGCAGCCGGTGCTGCCGGTGCGGTAGCCGCAGGCGCAGCAGGTGCTGCGGGCGCGGTTGCAGCAGGCGCAGGCAAGGCATGGGACTTCACCGCTGTTAGCGCAAACAAGGCTGCGACAGCCGCTTCGGACGCGTCGGAGGCAGCCGTCGAGGCCGTGACTGGCGCAGCGGAGGAAGCTGCCGAAGCAGCAAGCGAAGCCACCGGCAAGGTGCACGATGATCTCTCGTCCCTGTTTGACGAATCCACCGAAAGCGCCGGCGAAGTTGCCTCGTCCATGACCGAAGCCGTGTCGGATGCGGTGGATGAGGCGGCAGTCGCAACCGAAGAGGCGGCCGAGGCAGTCACCGGGGCGGCTTCCGATGCCGTTGAAGCAGCTGGCGAAACGGCCGGAGAAGCTCTCGAGGCTGCCGAAGAGGCCGCAGCTGAAGCCTATGAAGCCGTCGAGGAAACCGCATCTGAAGCTGCCGACGCCGCCGGGGAAGCCATCTCCGGCGCCGCTGAGGCTGCTGGTGAAGCCATGGAAGAGGCTGAAGCCGTTGCTGGTGAAGCCGCGGACGAAGCAGGCGCGGCAGTCGATGAAGTTGCCGGCGAGGCCATGGCCGGCGAGGAAGACGCCCTCTTCGTGGTCGAGGAACGTACCATCCGCGGACGCCCGGCGCGGCTCCTGTCCGATGGCACCGTGGAGGCCGAAACCGACGAAGGCTGGATGCGCTTCGAAAACGTCGAGCATGTCGAGGAATATCTCGACGCCATGAGGGCAACTGCCTGACGACCGGTTTATTGCAGCCATCACGAGACTGGAAATGGGCCGCCCGCACAGGGCGGCCTTTTCACATGCGCACTACCGCACGTCCAGCACCGACGTCGTGGCCTTGCGCACCACGTCCACCGCAGTCGAGCCGCGGATCATCCGCTGCAGACGGGTCCGGCCCTCGTCCGTTACCACGATGACGCTGTGACCGGCGCCGTGCTCCACGATCATTTCGGCCGGCGGACCTGCCGCCGTAACCAGGTCCTTGACCTTGATGCCCATGGCCTTGAGCAGGGCGCGCGCGTTCTTGACGTTCTCTTCCGCCGCCGGCAGCCCGCTTTCGTCATGCGAGGCCGAGAACAGGGTGATCGGATGCCCCGCCACGTGAGCCAGCACAGCAGCCCGCCGCACCGCCTGCATCGACCGTGAGGTACCGTCGGTGCAGATGAAGAAGCCTTCCCCCTCGAGCGGATGGCGCACCACCAGAACGGAGCAGGGCGCGTGCACGGTGACCTGTTGCACCACGCCCGCGTCGAACAGCGAATGGAACTCGCCACGCCAGCGCGATGGCTCGCCGAGGATCATCAGGTTGTAGGGCCCAAGCTCGTACTGGTCGAGAATGCCTGCAGCCGGGTCCGGCGCGGTTTTGAGCTTGAGAACGACAGTGCGGCCTTCCTCGGAAATGAACTCCACCTTGTTGTCGCCAAGCGGGTCACCCCATGCATCCTGATGGCCAGTCTTGCGCGGCCAGTCCTGCGCGGGAATGCCTTCCTCGTTCAGCACGTCCAGCGCCTGGCGCAACCGGTTCAGGCCCGGCAGTTCTAGGCCGGAGTCGAGCATGTTCTGCCGCGCCACGCGCACCTGCAGGCCGCCGGACCACAGCCCCTGGTCGACGGAGCGCACGAACAGGATGATGATGTCGCATTCGTCGGTTCGCGCCAGCCGCGCCGCCATGCGCACGGTATCGAACGACTCGTCCGTCTCGTCGACGCAGGCAAGAATGCGAAACCGCTTGCGCCGCTGCGCATAGACGTTCGCCAGCGTTTTCTGGACGGCCCGTTCGTGCCGTTCTGAGAGTTTGGACCGGTTGAAAATGCTTATCATGATAGCCGTCGCATCAGCTCAGAAGAGGCCAGTATAGCTGAGCGAGCAGCAGGACGAGAACGAAACTCACCAACATCATCTTGATGCCGATCTTGAAGAAGTCGGCGCCCTTCAGATAGCCGGATGCATAGATGATGATGAAGGCGGGCTGTGCGGCGGCTGTCAGGTAGCCGAAGGCCGACGAGATGGCCGACACGAAGCCCATCTGCAGCGGGTCCGCCCCTGCCACGACGGCTGTCTTGAGCACGACCGGCCCCAGCACCGCAACCGCAGCACCGGCGGTCATGGTGTTCGACACCGCGATGGTCAGCAGCGACACGGCCGCCTCCAGTCCGAGGCCCGTTGCAAGGCCGAACGGTTGCAGCGCCTGCACAATGGTGCGGCCAAGCCATTCCGCGGCACCCGTCGCCTGCATCTCCACGCCGAGCGAGACCGCCGCTGCATAGAGCAGCACGACACCCCAGTTCACGCCCGCATTGATGTCTTCCCAGCGGATGAGCCCCGCAACCAGGAAAGCCGCCACCCCCATCAGCGCAATGGAGCCGAGACCGTAGGTGGTGGACAGCAGCGTCCACCCGGCAATGGTGGCGAGGAAGATCGCAATGGTCAGATAATCGGACGGGCGCAACGGCCCCTGCATCATCACCTGCGTGCGCAGCCGGGTCACGGCGCGCGACATGTCGGCCTTCTCCGGCTTGAACGTCCAGAACAGCAGCGCCGTTACGATCGGCAGGCGCAGCAGGAACATCGGGAACGCATACAGCGCCCAGGTCGCGTAATCGACCAGGTATCGGCGCGTTTCCGGATCGGCCGGATTGTAGAAGAAGCTCTCCCAGTACCCGATCATGATGGCGTTTCGCGCGCCGCCCGACGGCGTGGCTATGCCGGCGATGGAGCAGCCATAGGATATCGAAAACAGGATCACCGCAGCCAGGTTGTGCACCTTCTTCGGGTCCTGCGAGGTCAACTGGATCAGCCGCATGCCGACCGGCAGCATCATGGCGGCCACGGTGTGCTCGCCGATGAAGGCGGCGATCATGCCGCAAACGAAGGTGATGCCGAAACTGACCCAGTAAGCGTTGGTGCCCGTGATCTTGACGATGGCCCAGGCAATGCGCTGGTCGAGCTTCTGTTTCACGATCGCCACAGCAAGCATCAGCGAGCCCATGATGAACAGGACGGAATCCGACATCAGGCTTTGGGCAACCTTGCTCGGCTCCACCTTCAGCAGCACGATCTGCCCGATGATGATGAGCAAGGGCACCGTCGGCAGTGGGATCGGTTCGGTGATGAACAGGATGGTCGCCACGACCGACATCGCCAGCACGATCTGGCCCTTGTGGGTCAGGCCTTCCGGCGTTGGCAGGCTGATCAGGGCGAAACCCACCAGCATGGCGACGAAGAACCAGCGCCGTTCCCAGAAGAAGTACAGGTTGACCTGGTTTTTCAGGTGCACCCAGCGCTGGTAGCCGTGGCGCTGCAGCCGGTGCAGCCGGTGTTCGCCATAGTCCGCCTGAAGGCTGTCGCGGGCCAGCTGGAACTGCACGTCGCTCATGCAGTCAGCCCCCTTGCGGTGCACGAAGCCGTTGTGAGACTGTCACCGCCGATCAATCCCGCCCTGCGATTTCCGGAGACATCCGCCCGATGAGCGATATCGCCGCCATTCTCGACCATGCCGACGCCAATCTCGATGCAAGCCTCGAGCGGCTGTTCGACCTGTTGCGCATTCCCTCCATTTCCACCGATCCGGAGTACAAGGCCGAGTGCCGGCGGGCAGGGCAGTGGCTGGTCGATGACCTGAACGGCATGGGCTTCGACGCGTCGCTCCGCGACACGCCGGGCCACCCGATGGTGGTTGCGCATTACGCGGGCCCTGAAGGCAGCCCCCATGTGCTCTTCTATGGTCACTACGACGTCCAGCCAGCCGATCCGCTGGAAAAATGGAACACTCCTCCGTTCGAGCCGCAGCGTGTAACCGGCACGGACGGTATTGAACGCATCTATGCCCGTGGCGCCAATGACGACAAGGGCCAACTGATGACCTTCATAGAGGCCAGCCGCGCATGGATCAATGAGACCGGTGGTCTCCCCTTTTCGGTGACCGTTCTGTGCGAGGGCGAGGAAGAGTCCGGCAGCCCCAGCCTCGAACCGTTCCTCAAGGCCAACAAGGCAGAACTTAGCCGCGCCGTGGCGCTGGTCTGCGACACCGGCATGTGGGACCCGGACACCCCTGCCATCTCGACCCGGCTGCGCGGTCTGGCGCACGAGGAGGTCACCATCATCGGCCCGCGCATCGACCTGCATTCGGGCTTTTATGGCGGTGCGGCCCACAATCCCATCCACGTGCTCATGAAAATCCTGTCCGACATGCGCGATGCCGATGGCCGCATCACCATTCCCGGCTTCTATGACGGCGTGCCGGAACTGCCCGAAGCCACGGCAGCCCAGTGGAAGGGCCTTGACTTCGACGAGGCGAAGTTTCTGGGCGACATTGGCCTCACCACGCCGGCCGGCGAGAAGGGCCGCTCGGTGCTGGAGATGACCTGGTCGCGCCCCACCCTGGAAGTGAACGGCATTTTCGGCGGTTATACCGGCAAGGGCACCAAGACGGTCATCCCGTCTGAAGCCACGGCAAAGGTGTCCATGCGTCTCGTCGGCAAGCAGGACCCGGACCACGTCATCAAGGTGTTCCGCAAGTTCGTCGAGGAGCGGCTGCCGGACGGCTGCAAGGTGCGCTGGGGTGGGCGCGGCGAGGGTTCGCCCGGCATCGAGATTCCGGAAGACAATCCGTGGCTGAAGAAGGCTGCCAAGGCACTGGAGGATGAGTGGAACAGGCCGGCCGTGATGATGGGCTGCGGCGGCTCCATCCCGGTGGTGCGGGCCTTCGAGGACATCCTTGGCATGAAGTCCCTGCTGGTCGGCTTTGGCCTGCCGGATGACGCACTCCACTCGCCCAACGAGAAGTACAACCTCAAGTGCTTCCACAAGGGCATCAGAAGCTGGGTTCGCATCATCGGCGAGCTGGCGTCGGCATGAGCGCGAAGCCCGCATGCTGATTCAGCTTTTCATCGGTTCAGTCGTCATCATTGCCACGGTGGCCATCCAGGCCGAGATCTTCGGCCTGATGACCC
>CAZYKZ010000031.1:0-17521 GCA_964648175.1 uncultured Anderseniella sp. | reverse complement strand
CGGCAGCTTCGGCAAAGACGTGCGCCGTAGCAGCCTGAAGGCTTGTGTCGGCGAACCGGGTGAGCGCGGCGGTGACCCGGATGCAATCCCAGGCACCGGCAATGTCGGCGAGCGCGATGAGCAACGCCGCCCGGTTTCGCGCCACGCGCAGGCGGCGGGTAATGTCGTCATCATCGGCTGCGCCTGCTTCACCACGCGCCAGACTGCAGACTTCGTCCAGAACCTGCTCAGGATCAGCCGTCAGGGCCTGCACGGCAAAATCCTGGTCACGGCGCACCAGGCCGGACAGGAACGGAGAGCCTGCGGCAAGGTGAGCAAGCAACCGGGCAGCCGCGGGCGAGGACGCGACGAGCTGTTCGAGCGGCACATGTCCCTGCGCGAGTTCGCCAGCAAGGCTTGCCGCTTCAGGCAAGGGCGGCAGGGACAGAGACAGGTTTGAAAGTGCGGTATCGGTCATGCTGGGCCGGCAAGCTAACCCGGTGGCGCGGCTACCGCCAGAGGTTCATGAAGGCGCGCCGGGAAACACCAGCTTGACGGCAAGACCGGGCCCGGCATCGCCGATCAGCAGCTTGCCGCCGTGCAGCTTCATGACGCTGTCAACGAGGGCAAGGCCGAGGCCCGAACCGGGCTCGGTGCGGCTCTTGTCGAGGCGAACAAACCGGTCCTTGACGCGCTCGCGATCCGCCTCGGCAATGCCCGGGCCGGTATCCGAGATGATGATGGCCCGTCCGCCACCCGGCTGTGCCTCGATCGACAGGCGGATGATGGGCGCTCCGGTCTTCTCGTCGCGGCCGTATTTCATTGCGTTGTCGAGGAGATTGGCCAGCGCCTGCGCCACCAGCTGCCGGTCGGCGCGGACGATGGCCGTTTCGGGCAGGTCGAGATCAAGCTTGCCACCGGCTTCCTCGGCGATGGGTCCATAAAGTTCGGCAACGTCTCCGGCCAGCGGCACCAGGTCGGTGGGGTGCAATCCCTCGCGGGCCTGTCCGGCCTCAGCGCGGGCGATGGACAACAGCGCATTGAAGGTGGCGAGCAAGCCGTCGGCTTCGGCAATGTTGGCCTCGAGCGCAGCGCGGTGGGACTCAGGATCATCGGAGCGCAGCGCATCTTCGGCGCGGGCGCGCAGCCGGGTCAGCGGGGTGCGCAGATCGTGGGCCACGTTGGAGGAGACCTCCTTCATGCCCGCCATCAGACGGTTGATCTGGTCGAGCATGTCATTGAGGTTGGAGGACAGCCGGTCGATTTCGTCGCCCGAGCCAGAGACCGGCATGCGCTGGGCGAGATCGCCCGCCATGATGGTGCGGCTGGTATCGTTGATGCGGTCGATACGTTTCAGGAAGTTGCGGCTGGTCAGCAGGCCGCCGCCCATGCCCAGGACGAGCGTAAGACCCAGCGCCCATAGAAGTGAAGTGCGGATGATGTCGTTGAAGCGGCGGCGCTCTTCCACATCTCGCCCGACGACGAGGCGCAGGCCACCGTCAAGCTGGATGAAGAAGGCGCGGGCGGTGTGCTGCACCGTGCCGCTGGCGGTTTCGTAGGGGTACCTGAAGTCGATCACGCCGCGCTCGCCGACAGCCTCGGCAGGCAGCGCCGGCAGGTTGCCGGCAATGCGGCGGCCAATCGAATTGGTCAGGATGTAGACGCCGCCCTCGGACTCACGCGAGCGAAGGTTCACGATGTCGAGCAGGCCGGCCGGCCCGCGCTGGCGGTACTGCTCGGCAAGGCCCTGGACCTCGGCTTCAAGCGTGTCCTCGATCTGCTGCTCGAGCAGGATGGCTGTGTTCCAGTAGATGTAGCCGAGAATGGCCGCCACCGAGATGGCGAACACCGTCAGGTAGACCGCTCCGAGCCGGAAGGTGGAGCTGGTGAGAAGCTTAAGGTTCAGTGGCACGGATGGTGTACCCGGCGCCGCGCACGGTATGCAGCAGGGGTTCGTCAAACTCCTTGTCGATCTTGGCGCGCAGACGAGAGATGTGCACGTCGATGACATTGGTCTGGGGGTCGAAGTGGTAGTTCCAGACGTTTTCGAGCAGCATGGTGCGGGTGACGACGCTGCCGGCATTGCGCATCAGGTATTCAAGCAGCTTGAACTCGCGCGGCTGCAGCAGAATGTCCTCGCCTGCGCGCTTGGCCGTGCGGGCCAGCAGGTCGATTTCCAGATCGCCGACCTGCAGGCGTGTCTTGTGGGGTTCGGCGCTCTTGCGGCGGGCCAGTGTCTCCACGCGGGCCAGCAACTCGTTGAAGGCGTAGGGCTTGGCAAGATAGTCGTCGCCGCCGGCGCGCAGGCCGATGACCTTGTCGTCCACATCGCCGAGCGCGGAGAGAATGAGAACCGGCGTGACGATGTTTTCGTCGCGCAGTTCGGAGATGACGGTCAGGCCGTCCATGCCGGGCAGCATGCGGTCCATGATGATGACGTCATGAACCTGTTCGCGGGCCATGGTCAGCCCGTCAGGACCGTTGGCCGCGTGGTCGACCACGTGACCTTCCTCCTTGAGCCCCTTCACCAGCCAGCCGGCCGCTTCCCTGTCGTCTTCAACCACCAGTACTCGCATGTCCAAAATCCCGGGTCAGCCACGTCGTTCAAGATTGCTGCTTCTAAATAGCAGTTGGGTGCTCCCGTGTGCCAGTGTCCAGCAAGACCATTATGCAGGGGGGGCGGGGGTCTTGGGTCTGGACGACCGTTCAATGCACACGGGAGCACCCGGCGGCGGCGTAAGGTACAGAGGGGCAAACCACGCCGCCTTGAGGGCTATATGGTGTCAGCCTTTCGGGTTTTGAAGAGCCACGAAGCGCTGACCCCGATCATTTTTTACCAGCAGCAGAACTGCCTTGTCGCCTTTCTTCACCGACTGGCGAAGCGCCTGTGCGGCAGCTTCAGGCTGGTTCACCGAAGAACCGTCGATCTCGAGGATCACGTCGCCACGCTCGATGCCCTGTTCGGCAGCGGGTGAGCCGGCCAGCACGTCGGCCACAGCTACGCCTTCACCGCTATCACTAGGAGCAAGCGCCAGGCCGAAGCGCGGGGTGTCCTGCGGGGTGGCGTTGCCGGCCGCAGCCACCATATCGTCACCTGGCATGGTGCCGATGGCGACCTTGACGGTGCGTTCCTTGCCACCACGGTAGACGGTCATGTCGACATCGGTGCCGGGCTTGATGCCGGCGATCTTGCGCGACAGCTCCTTGGGACCTTCAACCTTTTCGCCATCGACGGCGAGGATGGTATCGCCGGTCTTCAGGCCAGCCTTGCCGGCGGGCGAGTTGTCGGTCACGGCCGCAACGATTGTGCCGGAGGCTTTTTCGAGGCCAATGCTGTCGGCGATCTCGCTGGTAACAGGCTGGATCTGCACGCCAAGCCAGCCGCGGGTGACGTTGCCATCATCCTTCAGGTCGGCAATGATGTTTTCCGCCGTGGAAGCCGGGATGGCGAAGCCAATGCCCACACTGCCGCCGGACGGCGAATAGATGGCGGTGTTGATACCCACGACCTCGCCGCGCAGGTTGAAGGCCGGACCGCCGGAGTTGCCGCGGTTGATGGGCGCGTCGATCTGCAGGAAGTCGTCATAGGGGCCTGCGCCGATGTCCCGGCCGGCAGCGGAGATGATGCCAGTGGTCACCGTGCCACCAAGACCGAACGGATTGCCCACGGCAATCACCCAGTCGCCGACACGCGGCTTGCCTTCGGCAAACTTGAGCGGCTTGAAGGTTTCGCTGGCGTTGATCTTGAGCAGGGCCAGGTCAGTCTTCGGGTCGGTGCCGATGACCTTCGCATCGTATTCCCGTCCGTCGGAGAACTTCACACTCACTTCCGATGCATCCTTGATGACGTGATTGTTCGTCACCGCATAGCCATCCTCGGAAATGATGAAGCCGGAGCCTTGCGACATGCCGCCACGGCGCGGCGCCTTGAACGGCGACTGCTGGCCGTTTGGCATGTTGCGGAAGAACTGCTCGAACGGCGATCCGGGCGGGAAGCCGAACTGGAACTGCTGCTCGCCATTGCCCGAGTCATCGGTCACGCTGGCCGGCGTGTACTTGGCCTGGACGGAGACGACCGAAGGCATGACCTGGTCGACAAGGTCGGCAAAGCCTTCAGCCGGGGCGCCTGCCAGGGCTGACTGCGCGACGGCCGGGGCCGGGGTGAACAGGGCCGTTCCGGCGGCGAGGCCGGTGGAGCCCATGAGACCTGCAATGACCAGTGCAAGGACAGATTTGCGGGCAAAGGAGGTATTCTGATAAGTCGGCATGATCTTCTATCTCCTGACATGTCACGACGTTGAAATCCGATGACCACAGAGATAGAGCAGGCAACATTACGTGGCCGTGTCCGCGCGGTTAAATCTTGTTAATCGGAGAAGGCCGGCGATGAGCCCGAAGCCCAAGGCATATGTCTCGTGGAGTTCCGGCAAGGACTGCGCGTTTGCGCTGTGGGAAGCGCGCAAGGCGGGCGAGTTCGAGATTTGCGGCCTGCTGACCACCACAAATGAAGCGGTTGACCGGGTGGCCATGCACGGCACCCGCAACGAGCTGATGCGCAGGCAGGCTGAAGCGGTGGGGCTGCCGGTACTCGAGGTCGCTCTGCCGTGGCCGTGCAGCAATGAGGACTATGCATCGCGCATGATCGCGGCGTGCGAGGCGATGAAGGCCCAAGGGGTCAGTCACGTCGTCTATGGCGACCTGTTTCTTGAGGACATCCGCGCCTACCGGGACGAGAAAATGGCTCAGGCCGGGCTGACCGCCGTGTATCCGCTGTGGAAGCGGGATACTCAGCAGCTGGCCTGTGACATGATCACCAGCGGGCTGAAGACGGTGGTGGTATGCATCGATCCGAAGAAGCTGGATGCTAGTTTTGCCGGGCGCTGGTTCGACGAGCAGTTCCTCGCCGACTTGCCGGAAGGCATAGACCCGTGTGGAGAGAACGGCGAGTTCCATACCTGCGTGGTGGACGGCCCCATGTTCTCAAGCGCCATAGAAGTTGAGTCGGGCGAAACGGTAGAGCGGGACGGTTTCGTCTATGCGGACGTGATCGTGGTGTAGTCAGGGCGTCAGGCCTGCTCGCCGCCAATCCTCGTCACCACCACGGCTTCGGCTTCCAGCGTGCGGTGAACCGGGCACTTCCCGGCTATCTCGACGAGCTTTTCACGCAAATCAGGAGCAACCTCGCCCTCAACCGAGATCACCCGCTCGAAGCGGTCGATCTTGCCTGTCCTGCCTTCGCCGCAGTCGGCGCAGTCCTCAGCGTGGACCTTGCCATGGCTCACGTCCACCGTGACCCGGCCAAGCTGAAGCTTCTTGAAGTCCGCATACATGCGCAGCGTCATCGCCGTGCACGCGCCCAGCGCTGCGGAGAGGTAGTCATAGGGCGACGGACCCGTGCCATCACCACCGGCGGATGAAGGTTCATCGGCAAGCAGGTGGTGGCCGTCGACAACCATGTCCTGCTGGTACTTGCCGTTGCCGGTTTCGCGCACCCGCACAATGCCCTCGCCCGCCGGCTGAGGCCTTTCCGGTGTGGGGACGTACCTGTTGGCCCACGCGGACAGGGCGTCGGCCACAAACATCGCATCTTCGCGGCGGGTCAGCAGGTGATCGGCGCCGTCGAGCGAGACGAAGCTCTTGGGGTGTTTGGCGGCGGAGAAGATGGCCGAGGCGTTGTCGATGCCAACGGTCCCGTCCAGCGGCGCGTGGAAAATGATGAGCGCGCGCTTCAACGTGGCGATATGCTCGCGCAAGGTGGTTGCGCGCACGTCGTCCAGGAAAGACCTGCGGATGGTGAAGGTGCGTCCGGCCAGCGAAACCTCGGCCTCGCCGGCCCGTTCGATTTCATCCACACTGGCGCCGAAATTCTGGATGACGTGGTCTGCGTCTGCCGGGGCGCCGATGGTGGCGACCGCCTTCACTTCGGGAATGCGCGAGGCGGCAGCAAGTACCGCCGCGCCGCCAAGGCTGTGGCCAATGAGCAGCAGTGGAGCCTGGTGCTGCGAACGCAGCCAATCCGCAGCCGCTACCAGATCGTCGACATTGGACGAAAAATGCGTGTTCGCAAACTCGCCCTCGCTGGCGCCAAGGCCGGTGAAGTCGAAGCGCAGGGTAGCGATGCCGTGGCCGGCGAGTTGTGCGGCGATGCGGCTTGCGGCAAATACGTCCTTCGAGCAGGTGAAGCAGTGGGCGAACAGGGCGTAAGCGCGCGGGCCGCCGGCAGGCAGGTCAAGCCGGGCTGCCAGCATCGCTCCCAGAGAACCCGGAAACTCGATCTTGCATGACCTGACCGGCATGATGCGCCCCTCTCTTCAATCCGGTGAAAGGTCCGCGAGCTCTAGCTGGCGTCCTTCAGGATGGCGTCCAGCTTCTTGCGCTCGTCGGCGGACAGGCTTGTTTCCGCTTCGGCCACCGGCGTTGCCGCCGTCATGCGGCGCTGGCGCCAGATGACCAGAGCTCCGAACAGCAAGACCAGGAACGGGCCGGACCACAGTGCGATGGTCTTGGCGGTAAGGCGAGGCTTCAGCAGAACGAATTCGCCATAACGCGAGACAAGGTAGTCGACGACCTGCTGGTTGCTGTCTCCCGCCACGAGGCGCTCTCGGATAAGTACGCGCAGGTCCTTGGCCAGTGGAGCGTCACTATCGTCGATAGACTGGTTCTGGCAGACCATGCAACGCATCTGGGCCGACAGGTTGCGGGCACGCTGCTCCAGCACCGGATCGTCGAGCACCTCGTCCGGCTGCACGGCAAGCGCCGGGGCGGCAAGGCTTGCCAGGATCAGCATGGCGGCGAGCAGTCTTCGAAGCATTGCCATCGCCCTCTATTCGGCCGGCTGAACGGCAACTGCCGAAGACTTTTTCGGCGCACCGACCCGGTAGCGCCGGTCGAGTATCGAGGCAAAGCCGCCCATGAACATCAACGCTGCGCCAAGCCAGATCATCCAGACGAGCGGGTGGAAGTAGGCGCGCACGGTGCGGCCCGTTTCACCTGCCCGGTCGCCGATCACCACGTAGACGTCACCGTCGAGATAGGGCTGGATGCCGACCTCGGTGGTGGGCTGATTGGACGGCTTGAACACCCGCTTCTCGGACGACACGTCGGCGGTGGCGCCGGACGGCGTGGTGATGCGGAAATTACCGCGTTCGGCGGAGTAGTTCGGACCGGTTACCGGGCTCTCGCCGGTAAAGGTAACCGAACGCCCGCCGATCTGCATGGTGTCGCCGGGCTTGAGAACGGTGACCACTTCCTGCTTCCAGGCGGTGATGGCGACGATGCCGATGACCATGACGCCAAGTCCTGCGTGCGCGAGCAGCATGCCCCACGTAGCGCCGGGCATGCCTTTCACCCGCGCCCAGGCGACTGCGGCTCCGGCCTTGCGGATGTTGGACCGGGACACAAGTTCATACACGGCGCCGGCGATTATCCATACGCCCAGCGCCACGCCGAGCGGGGCGAGCCAGGGCCCGCGCGACTGCCATGCGGCGGCAGCGATGGCGAACACGATGGCTATGGCGGCCGCCACCCAAAGGCGCTGGGTCGCGGCCCAGATGTCGGCACGCTTCCAGGACAGGAGCGGGCCCAGCGGCACCAGCAGCAGCAACGGCAGGATCAGCGGGCCAAAGGTCAGGTTGAAATAGGGCGGGCCGACGGAAATCTTCTCGCCGGTCACCGATTCAAGCGCCAGCGGATACAGTGTGCCGATGAACACGGCAGCACAGGACGCCGTGAGAATGAGGTTGTTGACCACCAGCGCGCCTTCGCGGCTGATGGGGGCAAAAAGGCCGCTGGACTTGATGACCGGCGCCCGCCAGGCATAAAGCGTCAGCGCACCGCCGATGAACACGCACAGGATGCCGAGCACGAACACGCCACGGGCCGGATCTACGGCGAACGAGTGCACCGAAGTCAGCACGCCGGAGCGCACCAGGAATGTGCCGAGCAGCGACAGCGAGAAGGCCAGGATAGCCAGCAGGATTGTCCATACCTTCAGGGCGTTGCGCTTTTCCACCACGATGGCCGAGTGCAGCAGCGCAGCCGCAATGAGCCAGGGCATGAACGAGGCGTTCTCGACCGGATCCCAGAACCACCAGCCGCCCCAGCCAAGTTCGTAGTAGGCCCACCACGAACCGAGCGCGATGCCAACGGTCAGGAACATCCAGGCAGCAAGCGTCCATGGACGCACCCAGCGTGCCCAGGCAGCGTCAACCTTGCCCTCGATCAGTGCGGCAACGGCAAAGGAGAAGGCGATCGAAAGACCGACATAGCCCGCATAGAGCATCGGCGGATGGATGGCGAGCGCCGGATCCTGCAGGATCGGGTTCAGGCCCCTGCCCTCGATGGGAGCCGGGTCAAGCCGGTTGAACGGGTTGGAGGTGAGCAGGATGAACAGCAGGAAGGCCACGGAAATCGAGCCCTGCACGGCAATCACGCGGGCCTTGAGGCTGGGCGGCAGGTTGCCACCGAATATGGCCACAGCCGAACCGAAGACCGCCAGGATCAGCACCCACAGCACCATCGAGCCTTCATGGTTCCCCCATACGCCCGAGATCTTGTAGATCAGCGGCTTGTCGGAATGGGAGTTCATGTAAACGTTCTCGACCGAAAAGTCGGACGTGATGTAGGACCAGGTCAGGCAGCCGAATGCCAGCGCAATCAGGCACACCTGCAGCATGGCGGCAGGCGGTGCTACGGCCATCAGCCGCTGATCGCTGCGCCAGGCGCCATAAAGCGGCACGACGAACTGGTAAAGCGCCGTTGCGAAAGCAAGAATGAGCGCGAACTGGCCGATCTCCGGTATCATTGCACAGTGCCTCCCTGGGGCATCGGCTGGCCGTCCTTCCAGACGCCCTTGGCCTTCAATGCGTCCGCCACTTCGCGCGGCATGTAGTTTTCATCGTGCTTGGCGAGCACGGTGTCGGCCTTGAACTGTCCGCCGGGCTCAAGCACGCCCTCGGCGATGACGCCCTGACCCTCGCGGAACAGGTCCGGCAGGATGCCGACGTAGGAGACCTTGATCTCCTTGTCGGTGTCGGTGACGGTGAAGCCGACTTCCTTGCCCTGGCCGCGGATGACGGACCCGTCTGCCACCAGGCCGCCGAGGCGCATCCGGGTGCCGGGTTCAACGTTTTTCTCCACAACGTCGGATGGAGTGTAGAAGAAGGTGATGGTGTCGGACAATGCGTAGAGCACCAGGCCCGCGGCGACGCCCAGGATGCCCAGACCACCGACGATCAGCGCGCCGCGCTTTCTCTTTCTGCTCAAGGCCATTCAGATCACCTCGTTACAGTCAAACTATACCAAATTGATCAAAGCCCGAGGGCCTTGCGTGTTTCATCCAGCGCCTGCGTTGCACGCGCATCATCCTTGAACGCCGCGCCGGCGCGATTGAGCGCATCGGCGGCCTTGTCCTTCTCGCCCAGCACCATGCGGGCGCGGATCAGCCTCAGCCAGCCGTCAAGATCCGAGCCATCTTCCGACAGCCGCTTGTCCAGCCCCTCCACCATGCCGCGGATCATGGCCGTCCGGTCGCCGGAGCTCATCTGCTGGCCAGCCTGCATCTGCTCCTCGGTCAACGCCGGGCCCTTCGGCAGGTTCGGCAACGCGCTGGCGGGCGCTCCGGCCTCGGCCATCTGCTGCTTCACGGCGTCACGCCACGGCGCATCAGCGGGACTTTCGTCGAGCATGGCCTGCCACAGGGCAATTGCTTCCTGCGCCTTGCCTTCCTGCTTTTTGGCCATCGCCAGGAAGAAACGCGCCTTCATCTGACCGGGATCGGCCTTGACCGCCGTCTCGAACAGTTTCACGGCCTCAGCCTCGACCATCCCTTCCCTTGCCATCACCAGGTTCTCGCCGAGATCAGTCAGCAGGCCGGGCGATGCACCTTCTATGCGCACAATCTGGCGGTAGGCGTTGGCAGCGTCCAGGAAGCGGCCCATGCGCGTGTAGATCGGCGCAAGAACCGACCAGCCCTTGGCGTCGTCTGGATTGGTCTCGAGGTGCCGCTCGACCGAGCGCACCATGGCCACCATGTCCTGGTTCTCGACGGCATTCTCAAGCCGGGCTTCCAGCGGCTGGGCTGGAAGTTCCGGCCGGCCAACAATGAGATAGACGCCCAGCGCAACCGCGGGCACGGCGAGAATGGTGCCGAAACTGAGCCATAGGGGAATTGGATGATCCTCAGGCGTTTCGCGCGATACAGCCGCTTCGGCCGCCAGGATGCGGCGGGAAATCTCGTTGCGGGCGGCATCGGCTTCCGCCTTGCCTATCAGCCCGGACTCCGTGTCACGATCAAGTTCCGCAAGCTGATCGCGATAAACCGCGAGGTCGAATGCGCTGCGCGCAGAACCTGCCCCCGCCGGACGGGTCTTGTACGGCGACATCAACACTAGAATGACAACAGCCGTCAGGACGGCGAAAATGATCCAAAGCCACATACTGCCCACTTAGCAACCGGCGCCGGGAAAATTCAACTTACGATATGGACAACTTATTGTCTCCCGCTGCCCGTGCCAGTGTTGCGGTGTCGCAGTTTGGGGGGTGAATGTCGCAAACCTTTGGTGGCCCTGCCAGCGTTTTGCTAGATTGGCCACCGATCAAATGGGCTCACCATGTGGTGAGCGCCTGCAGGATGCGACGATGAAACGGTATTCCATATTTTCCCTGGCGCGCAACGCGCTGAACTATCACAAGGACTGGGAGCGCGCCTGGCGCAGCCCCGATCCCAAGCAGGAATACGACGTGGTCATCGTCGGCGCGGGCGGTCACGGCCTCGCGACTGCCTATTATCTGGCCAAGGAACACAAGATCACCAACATGGCGGTGATCGAGAAGGGCTGGCTGGGCGGCGGCAATACGGGCCGCAACACGACCATCATCCGGTCGAACTACCTGCAGGATCCCTCGATCGCGATCTATGAACTGTCGCGTTCGCTGTACGAAACGCTGTCGCAGGAACTCAACTACAACCTGATGTTCTCGCCCCGCGGCGTGCTGATGCTGTGCCAGACCGAGCACGAGTTCCGCGCCTTCAAGCGTACCGCCCACGCCAACCGGCTGGCAGGTCTGGACTGCCGCATGGTCGATGCTGCTGAAGTCAAGCGCATCGTGCCGATCATCAACGACTCGCCCAATGCGCGCTATCCGATCCTCGGCGCCTACTACCAGCCGCGTGGCGGCACGGGCCGGCACGACGCCCTGGCCTGGGGCTATGCCCGCGCCATCGACTCGATGGGCGTGGACGTGATCCAGAAGTGCGAAGTGACCGGCATGATCCGCAATGGCGACAGCATTGCCGGGGTGGAGACGACTCGGGGCACCATTCGCGCCAAGAAGGTGGCGGTGGTCACGTCCGGCCACACCTCGAACATCATGGAAATGGCCGGCGTACGCATGCCGATCGAAAGCCTGTGCCTGCAGGCGCTGGTGTCGGAGCCGATCAAGCCGGTGATCGACTGCGTGGTGATGGCCAATACCGTGCACGGCTACATGAGCCAGTCGGACAAGGGCGAACTGGTGATCGGCGGCGGCACCGACGCCTACAACAACTATTCCCAGCGCGGCTCCTTCCCGGCCATCGAGCACACCATCTCGGCGCTGGTGGAGACGTTCCCGATCATTTCCCGGCTGCGCATGCTGCGCCAGTGGGGCGGCATCGTGGACATGACCGGCGACCGTTCGCCGATCATCGGCCTGACGCCGGTGAAGGGATTGTACGTCAACTGCGGTTGGGGCACCGGCGGCTGGAAGGCCATTCCGGGCTCGGGCTTCGTGTTCGCAGACACGGTTGCGAATGACCGCCCGCACCCGATCGCCGAGCCGTTCGGCCTGCAACGGTTCCGCGAAGGCCGCTTCATCGACGAGAGCGTGGCCGCGGCGGTGGCGCACTAAGGGGACATGGAAAGATGCTGATTGTTCATTGCCCCGTGTGCGGGGCCGAAGGCGACGAGACGGACTTCCACTGTGGCGGACAGGCGCACATCCGGCGCCCGGCCAGCCATGATCCGCACAACATTACCGACGAAGAGCAGCGCGATTACCTGTTCATGCGGTTCAACCCGAAGGGGCTGCACTTCGAACGCTGGCGCTGCGACCGCGGCTGCGGCAAGTGGTTCCATGCCGCGCGCGACACGGTGAGCCTGGAATTCAAGGGCTATTACGGCATTACCGAGCTTCCGCCGAAGGAATTGCAGGCGCAGGCAACCGGTCAGTGGGCCGAGTTTTTCAAGGCGCGGGCGGCTGAAGCCGGTGCAACGAGGCCTGCCAAGAAGGCGGCCAAGACCTCTGCCAAGAAGGCGGGCAAGAAATGAGCGGCAGACCTTACAGACTTCCCGAAAGCGCGGCACAGGGCTCGCGCATCGACCGCAGCAAGACGGTTTCGTTCTCGTTCGACGGCAAGAAGCTTTCGGGCTTTGCCGGCGACACCATTGCTTCCGCCGTCATGGCGTCGGGGCGCAAGGTGTTCGGGCGTTCGTTCAAGTATCACCGCCCGCGCGGCGTGATCGGCCTTGGCTCGGAAGAGATGAACGCGCTGGTCGCCGTGGGCGAAGGAGGCCGCAAGGAACCGAACCTGCGCGCCACGCAGGTGGAGCTTTACAACGGTCTCGTGGCCACCAGCCAGAACCGCTGGCCGAGCCTCGAGTTCGACGTCGGCATCGTCAACAACTACCTGTCGCGGCTGTTCCCGAGCGGCTTCTACTACAAGACCTTCATGTGGCCGCGCTCGTTCTGGGAAAGCGTGTACGAGCCGATCATCCGCAATGCGGCGGGCCTTGGCGAAGCCGCACGCGAGCATGACCCCGACGCCTACGAGCAGATGCACGTGCACGTGGACGTGCTCGTTGTGGGCGGCGGCGTGGCCGGCATTGCGGCAGCCGAAGCGGCTGCAGCATCGGGCAAACGGGTTCTGCTGGCCGACGAGAATGCGGTGCTTGGCGGGGTGGCCGATATCTCAGCCGGCACCATCGACGGCAAGCCACAAGGGGACTGGGTCAAGGCAAAGGCGGCGCAGTTCGCCAAGGCGGGCAACGTGCACGTGCTGACCCGCACGACCGTGGTTGGCCATTATCATCACAACTACGTGCTGGCGGCAGAACGTGTAGCCGATCACGATCCTTCGCTGCTGGACAAGGGCGCACCGCGCCACCGGCTTTGGAAGATCCGCGCGGCCCAGGTGATCGTGGCCTCCGGCGCGCTGGAACGCCCGATCGCGTTTGCCAACAACGACCGGCCCGGCATCATGATGGCCTCTGCCGCCCGCGGCATGGTGGAGCGTTATGCCACCGCACCGGGAATGAATGGCGTCATCTTCACCAACAACGACGACGCCTACCTGACCGCGCTGAAGCTGCACGAGGCAGGCGTGGGCGTGGCCCGCATCATCGACGTTCGCGCCAATGCCTCTTCCGAACTCGCCGAAGCCGCCCGCAAGGCCGGTCTGCAGGTCCAGACAGGAGCGGCGATTGCAGGCATCGAAACGAGCGGTGGCGGCAAGGAGATCACGGGCGTCAAGGTGGCGCCCTATTCGAAGGGCCGCGGCCGTGTGGTCAACGAAGAGAAGGTCGCCTGCGATTTCGTCGCTGTCTCGGGTGGCTTCAACCCGGTGGTGCACCTGTGGTGCCACAATGCCGGCAAGCTGAAGTTCGACGAAACGATCCAGAGCTTCCGGCCCGACCGGCATGGCGATCCGATCATGGTGGCAGGCGCTGCAAACGGCACCTTCGACCTGGGCGGCTGCCTTGAGGAAGGTTATGCAGCGGGCGAAGCTGCTGCAAAGGCCGTCGGCGGCAAGGCCGGCAAGTTGAGCAAGGCCGCTGCAAGCGGCGGTGCTGCAGGCGGCGTCGAGGCAATCTGGTTTGCCCCGGCAACCGGCAAATACAATGAAGGCAACAAGCACTTCATCGACTTCCAGAACGACGTGACGGCGGCGGACCTGGAACTCGCCCAGCGCGAGGGCTATGAGTCTGTCGAGCACACCAAGCGCTACACCACCCTCGGCATGGCAACGGACCAGGGCAAGACCTCGAACATCAACGGACTTGGCGTGATTTCCGATGCGACGGGCCGGAAGATCCCGGAAATCGGCACGACCACGTTCCGGCCGCCCTATACGCCCTACTCGTTCGGTTCCATCGCGGGCACCAAGAAGGGCGAACTGTTCCTGCCCATCCGGCGCACCTCGATCTACGACTGGCACATTGCGCGCGGCGCGACGTGGGAGCCGGTCGGCCAGTGGCGGCGCGCCTACTGCTACCCGTCGGGCGGTGAAAACAAGAAGGACGCGATCAACCGCGAAATCCTGGCGGTGCGCAACAAGGTGGGCCTGCTGGACGCCTCGACGCTCGGCAAGATCGAGATCAAGGGCCCGGATGCCGGCAAGTTCCTGGACCTGGTCTACACCAATGTGTTCTCCAGCCTGAAGGTGGGCAAGTGCCGCTATGGCCTGATGATGAACGAGATGGGCTTCCTGATGGACGACGGCGTGACCGTGCGCCTGGGTGAAGACCACTTCCTCATGCACACCACGTCGGGCGGGGCAGACCGCATCGCCCAGTGGCTGGAAGAATGGCTGCAGACCGAATGGACGACGCTCAAGGTCTTCGTGACGCCCGTCACCGAGCAGTGGGCGCAGTTTGCAATTGCCGGTCCCAAGGCGCGCAAGGTGCTCCAAAAGCTGGACAGCGACATCGACTTTTCGCCTGAGGCGTTCGAGTTCATGTCGTATCGCGAGGGCAAGCTTGCCGGTTATCCGGTCCGCGTGTTCCGGATCAGCTTCTCGGGTGAACTGTCCTACGAAATCGCCACCCCGTCGAATTTCGGGCGCGGCCTGTGGGATACGCTGATGGAAGCGGGTGCATCGGAAGGCATCGAGCCCTATGGCACCGAGGCGCTGCACGTGCTGCGCGCCGAGAAGGGCTTCATCGTGATCGGCGACGAAACCGACGGCACCGTTACGCCCTATGACGTGAACATGGGCTGGGCGGTATCGAAGAAGAAGGATGACTTCATCGGCAAGCGTTCGCTGAGCCAGTCGTTCCTGGCATCGGAAGGCCGCAAGCAGCTGGTCGGGCTGGAGACGAAGGACCCGAACGACGTGTTGCCGGACGGCGCCTATGCAGTGGCCGAAGTAAAGCCGCAGCCGCCGATGAAGATGATCGGCCAGGTCACCTCAAGCTACTGGAGCCCGACGCTTGAGCGCTCGATCGCCATGGCTCTCATCGAAGGCGGGCTGTCAAAGATGGGTGAAACCGTCTCGTTCCCGCTGGAAGGCGGCAAGGTTGTGGAGGCGAAGATCGTGTCTCCGGTGTTCCTCGATCCGGAAGGGAAACGTCAGGATGTCTGACCCGGTATTCAACAGCGCGCTGGCCCACGTGGCAGATCACGATGGAGCGAAGGGCCTGAGCATCGCCATGCGCGAGATTTCCGACCGCGGCATGATCGACCTTCGGGGCGAAGCCACGTCATCGAAATTCAAGCAGGTTGCGAAGTCCGTTCTCGGTGTTGATCTGCCCGTCAAGCCGCGCACCAGCGTGAGCAAGGGCGGCATCACCGTGTTCTGGCTGTCGGTGGACCAGTGGCTCATCACCTGCCCGCGCGGCGATGACGCAAAGTTGGTGGCCAATCTGACAAAGGCCCTTGAAGGCCTCCACGCACTGGCCGTCAATGTCTCGGACATGCGCGCCATCATCCGGCTCGAGGGAGAGCACGTACGCGAGGTGCTGATGAAGGGCTCCTCCATCGACTTCACCCTGCCCGAGTACAAGGCGGGACTGGTGCGCCGGCTGGTGTTCGCCGAGATTGCCGCACTGGCCCACATCGTGTCCGACAAGCCGGACACCGTGGACATGTACGTGTTCCGCTCCTATGCGGACTATACGTGGAAGTGGCTCGCAGCGACCGCGAAGCCGGGCGCAACCATCGGCCTTTTCCAGAAGGCCGGCTGACCTGAACTTTCCAGAACGGAATAAAAAACGCCCGGACCAGATCGGCCCGGGCGTTTTCAGTTCTGGAGGAAAAACTATCAGCGCGGCATGGAGCCGAGCCAGTCGAACAGCTTGTCGAAGCCGCCGAACGGATACATGTGCGGGCCGGCAATCTTCAGGTCAGGCTTGTTGACGTGAATGCTGGCCAGGTCGTTCATGAACTTGTCTGGCGTGGAAACGCTCAGCAGCTTGGTGACGTTCAGCGCCTGCTTGCGGATGAAGCGGGCCGAGTTGCCGACGCCGCAAACGGCAGCGTACTTGGCCAGCGTCTTGATGGAAGCCGGACCCGGAATGCCCACCCATGCCGGAAGGTCGATACCGGCAGCGCGCAGGCCCTCCGCCCACTTTGCCACGGGCTCGGCCTCGAACAGGAACTGGGTGGCAATGAAGCCATCCATGCCGTTCTCACGGATGTAGGCCTGCTTCTGCTTGAGGGCAGTTGCCAGCATCGCTTCACCATGCACCTTGGTAATGTCGGTATTGCCTTCCGGGTGGCCGGCCACGCCAAGGATCCTGGCGCCATTGGCTTCGAACACACCTGTCTCCATGAGCTGCAGGGCGCAATGATAATCGCCAACAGGCTCGGGCGCACCGCCACCGAGGACGAGGTAGGTTTTGACATCGCCAGCCTTCGCCAAACGCTCGATGCGGCGCTTCAGGTCATCTTCGTTGACGACGAAACGGGCGGGCACGTGCGGTACGGGTTCAAGACCGGCGGCGCGGATCGCCGCGACGGCTGCATACTGGTCTTCCAGGTGGGACGGGTCGACCAGCGCCACGAAAACGCGCGATCCGGGCGCCACGTGCTGCTGGATGAGTGGCAGCTTCTCGGCCTGTCGCGGCGTGATTTCCAGGGTCATGTTGGCCATGAAGGCCGACATCGGCGTTTCCATAACTGCACTCGCTTCCGGCGCCATTGTTGCAATACCCATTGACGTAGTCTCCCGACTTCATTAGCGCAGAGACAATGCGCCATTTGCGACGTCGGAAACGTGCAATTTGCGACAGGGCCGTGACATATACGACTTCAATGCATTTTGCCGCAGGGCGTTCCGGAAGTGATAACGCCGGAGTTCTGAATGCAATGGCATGAACGACAGGACAAGACGAGGTTGTCGATAATAAATGTTTGGTGACAAACCCAGAGATCTGCCGATGCAGATCGCGCTCATTCTGGTTCCGGAGTTCACGCTGCTTCCGGTCACCTCCGTCATCGACCCGCTGCGGCTTGCCAACCGGCAATCGGAAAAGTCGCTGTACGTCTGGACGACGCACTCAACAGATGGCACGCCCATTACCGCCTCGAACGGCATAACCCTGATGCCGGATGGCGACCTTGAGTCGATCCCCGATCATGCAACGGTGATCGTCTGCGGCGGCACCAATGTCCAGAAATACGCCGACAAGGCGCTGTTCAACTGGCTGCGCAAGGCCGCGCGCAAGGGAACAGATATCGGCGCCATCTGCACCGGTGCGCAACTTCTCGCCATGGCCGGCCTTCTGGACGGCTATACCTGCACCATCCACTGGGAGAACCAGCCCGGCTTCATGGAAGAGTTCCC
>CAZYKZ010000030.1:0-17559 GCA_964648175.1 uncultured Anderseniella sp. | reverse complement strand
GTGCCACCCACATGGGCGGCGAGGGCGCCAACTGGATCGGCGAGGCGCCGTTCTCCAAGCGCAAGCACGTGTTCCAGAACATCGGCGACGGCACCTACAACCATTCCGGCCTGATGGCGATCCGGGCGGCGGTCGCCTCCGGCGTCAACATCACCTACAAGATCCTGTTCAACGATGCCGTCGCCATGACCGGCGGCCAGGCGCATGACGGCGGGCTGACCGTACCGGTGATCGCCAACCAGGTACGCTCCGAAGGCGTGGACCGCATCGCCATCGTGACCGACGAGCCGTACAAGTATCCGGCCAATGCAGGCTTCCCGCCGCACGTTACCGTGCATCATCGCTCCGAACTGCAGAGCGTGCAGAAGGAGATGATGGACGTGCCCGGCGTGTCCTGCATCATCTACGACCAGACGTGCGCGGCCGAGAAACGCCGCCGCCGCAAGCGTGGCACCTTCCCCGACCCGAACCGCCGGGTGATGATCAACGAGCTGGTGTGCGAAGGGTGCGGCGACTGTGGCGTGCAGTCGAACTGCGTGGCCATTGCGCCAAAGGAAACCGAGTTCGGCCGCAAGCGCCAGATCGACCAGTCGGCCTGCAACAAGGACTTCTCCTGCCTCAAGGGCTTCTGCCCGAGTTTCGTCACCATCGAGGGCGGGGAACTGGTCAAGGGCGTCACGGGCGCGGTGAAGGCCGATGCGACGCCATTTCCTGTGCTGCCCGAGCCGAAGCAGGTGCCGCTGGACGCCCGGCCGTGGTCCATGATGATCACCGGCATCGGCGGCACCGGCGTTGTCACCATTGGCCATCTGATCGGCATGGCGGCCAACCTTGACGGCAAGGGCGTCGCCATGATCGACATGGCGGGCCTGTCGCAAAAGAACGGCGCCGTGGTCACCCACCTGAAGCTGGCCCCGGCGCAGGAGGACATTGCCTCGATCCGCATTGCTGCGGGCGGGGCGGACGTGATCCTGGGTTGCGACATTGTAACGTCCGCGTCGGAGCGGATCCTCTCCACGGCTTCGCGCGAGCGCACCCGCGCCATCGTCAACAGCCACGAAACCATGCCGGCGCAGTTCACCCGCGATGCCGACTTCCAGCTTCCGCGCAAGGAAATGCAGGTGCAGATCGAGGCGCGCACCATGCCGGGTACGGCCGAGTTCGTTGACGCCACCCGCATTGCCACTGCGCTCCTGGGTGACTCCATCGCCTCCAACCTGTTCACGCTGGGCTACGCCTGGCAGAAGGGTCTGGTGCCGGTGTCGGAAGAGGCAATCAACCGCGCCATCGAGCTCAATGGCGTGGCGATCAAGATGAACCAGCAGGCATTCCTGTGGGGCCGCCGCGCTGCCTACGACCTGAAGGCCGTCGAGGCGGTGATCGCGGCTTCCACACGGTCCGAAGCACCGAAGCCGCAGACGCTGGACGAGATGATCGCGCGCCGGGAAGAGTTCCTGACCGGCTACCAGAACGCGGCTTACGCTGGCCTGTACCGCAGCTTCGTCGATCAGGTGCGGGCGAAGGAACAAGCCGTGAAGCCGGGTTCGGAGGCACTGACCAAGGCCGTCGCGCGCTACCTGTTCAAGCTGATGGCCTACAAGGATGAGTACGAAGTGGCGCGGCTGTTCACCGACGGCAGCTTCGAGCGCCGGGTGGCCGCCACCTTCAAGGGCGATTACGAAATTCGCCACCACCTTGCCCCGCCGCTGTTCGCCCGGCGCGACCCCGCGACCGGTCATCTGCAGAAGCAGGAGTTCGGCCCCTGGATCCGTCAGGTCATGGGACTGCTGGCAAAGTTCCGCTTCCTTCGCGGCAGCGCCTTCGACCCGTTCGGCCGCACCGCGGAGCGGCGCATGGAGCGCAAGCTGATCGAGGACTACAAGGCAACCGTCGCCTCGCTGCTGGACAAGCTGAGCCCGTCCAACCTGGCCCTGGCGGTCGAGATTGCCGAAGTGCCGGAGCACATTCGCGGCTATGGTCATGTAAAGGAACAGCACCTCAAGGAAGCCAAGTCCCGCGAAGCGACGCTTGTCGAGGCATACAGGGCCGGCAAGTCGCGCGCGCCGGTCTACATGGCGGCTGAATGACGCCGGACGAACTGGCACGAGTCGTCGTATGGGCTGGCTCGATCAGCCGCGAGGAACTTGCTCACGTGTCGCCCGGGGTGCGACTCAAGGAACTCAAGCGCGGCGAGCACCTGCTGCACCTCGATGACCGGGTGGATGCCTGGCACGGCGCCATTTCCGGCGTTCTCCGGGTGGGCATGATCTCCAATGACGGACAGATCGCCGGGTTTTCGGCGGTGATCGGCGGCGCATGGTTCGGCGAGGGCTCCATCCTCAAGAACGAACCGCGCCGTTATGACGTGGTGGCGGTCACTGACTCCACTGTCGCCGTATTGCCGGGAGACATGTTCCGCTGGCTGACCCGCAATTCGGTCGGCTTCAACCAGTATCTCGTCAGGCTGCTCAACGAACGGCTCGGCCATTTCATCGCAACCGTGGTGAGCGACCGGACGGGTAATGCGGCAGCCCGGCTGGCATACACGATCGCATCCCTTTACAATCCGGTGCTGTTTCCCCGCACGCCCGACGTGCTCGACATGCCGCAGGAAGACCTCGGCATCTTTGCCGGCCTGTCACGGCAAATGACAAACCGCTGCCTGAAGACGTTAAGTGAAGAGGGGCTGGTGGAGATCACGCCGCGCGGGGTGAAGGTGCTCGACGTGAAGGCGCTCGTCGAATTCGGCGACGCTCATGGAGCTTCCTAGGCAATACTTTGCTCAAGTAGAACACTATGTGCCGGGTTGTCTGTCAACTGGCCTATGGTGTTGCCAGAAAATTTTTTGCACACTTAACCCAATATCCCGGCATCAGATCGGGCTTTCAAACAATAATGCGGGCGGCTCAGGCCGGCCTGTTCAGGGTGGAAACATATGTCTGGTGGAGCTTCCCAGGGCTCGGCTCACGATACCTTTCCGAAATTGCTGCTGCGCAATGCGCAGAAGTTTTCCACGCGTGCGGCGATGCGCGAGAAGGATCTTGGCATCTGGCAGAGCTGGACCTGGGCGCAGGTGCTCGAAGAGGTGAGGGCGCTTGCCATCGGGCTGAAGGAACTCGGCCTGAAGCGCGGCGACCGCATGGCCATTGTCGGCGACAACCGTCCGCGCCTGTACTGGGCTATCTGTGCCGCGCAGTCCCTTGGGGCGATCCCTGTGCCGGTCTACCAGGACTCGGTGGCCGAAGAGATGGGCTACGTGCTGGAACATGCCGGCGTGAAGTTTGCCATCGTGGAAAATCAGGAGCAGGTCGACAAGCTGCTGGAGATCCGCGAGAGCTACGATGGCATCAAGCACATCATCTATGATGACGAGCGGGGCCTCAACCACTACAGCCAGCAGGGGCTTGAGTCTTATGCCGCGGTGCAGGAGATCGGCCGCAAGCTGCTGCAGGCCTCAGCCGATGCCGAAAAGGCATGGCTTGCCGAGATCGGCAAGGGAAAGGGCGATGACACCGCCATCATGCTGTACACCTCCGGCACCACCGGACGGCCCAAGGGCGTTGTGCTGTCGCAGAGCGCGTGCATGTGGGCTGCCGAGACGGCCAACGCGTTCGACAATCTGACGGAGAAGGAAGAGACCATCGCCTACCTGCCAATGGCCTGGGTGGGTGACCACGTCTTCTCCTATGCGCAGTCCTATGCGTCGGGTTACTGCGTGAACTGTCCGGAAAGCCCGGAGACGGTGATCGCCGACCGCCGCGAGATCGGCACGACCTACGCCTTCGCACCGCCGCGCATCTACGAAAACCTGATCACCATGACCATGGTGGCCATGGAAGATGCCAGCGCCATCAAGAAGAAGATGTTCCACTACTTCATGGATCATGCCCGCAAGGTTGGCGGCGATATTCTCGATGGCAAATCGGTGGGAATTCTTGACCGGCTGAAGTATGCGCTGGGCGAGTTTCTGGTCTATGGTCCACTGAAGAACCGGTACGGCCTGTCCAAGGTCCGGGTGGCCTATACGGCGGGCGAGGCGATCGGACCGGAGATCTTCCGCTATTACCGCGCGCTCGGGATCAACCTCAAGCAGCTCTACGGCCAGACCGAGGCCGCTGTGTATATCACCGGCCAGCCGGATGGCGAGATCTCGGCCGAGACCGTCGGCAAGCCCATGGGCGATGTCGAGATCAGGATCGCCGACAGCGGCGAGGTGATGTACCGCTCTCCGGGCGTGTTCACCGAGTACTACAAGAACCCGGAAGCGACGAAGGAAACCAAGACCAAGGACGGCTGGGTGCATTCGGGCGATGCCGGCTTTTTCGACGAGCATGGCCATCTCAAGATCATCGACCGGGCCAAGGACGTGGGCAAGCTGAACGACGGCACCATGTTCCCGCCGAAGTACATCGAGAACAAGCTCAAGTTCTATCCCAACATCAAGGAAGCCGTCGCCTTCGGCCATGGCCGCGATTTCGTCACCGCGTTCATCAACATCGACCTGACGGCGGTCGGCTCCTGGGCCGAGCGCAACAACGTGGTCTATGCCAGCTACCAGGAACTGGCGGGCCATCCGGAAGTCTACAGGATGATCGAGGCCCACGTGGACGAGGTGAACCGCGAGCTTGCCGCCGAGGAGCGGGTGGCAGGTGCGCAGATCGCCCGCTTCCTGATCCTGCACAAGGAACTCGACCCGGACGACGGCGAGATCACCCGCACCGCCAAGGTGCGCCGCTCGCTGATCAACGAGCGCTATGCGGTGCTTATCGATGCGCTCTACGACCCGTCCATCAAGCGGCAGAAGATCAAGACCGAAGTGACCTTCGAGGACGGCCGGCGCGGCGCCATCGAAGGCAATGTGGAGATCCGCGACATGAAGCGCTACGGCGCCGGTGACGTGGCGTTCAGGGAGGCTGCGGAATGAACATGGCTGTTGCTCCCGCCGGCACTGCTGCCAGCAAGCCGGCCTCGCCGGAAGTGCTGCTCGACGTGAAGAACGTGTCGCTGTCGTTCGGCGGCGTGCAGGCGATCAAGGATGTCAGCTTCAACATCCACAAGGGCGAGATTCGCGCCATCATCGGCCCCAATGGCGCCGGCAAGACGTCGATGCTCAACGTCATCAACGGTTTCTACCACCCGCAGGTCGGGGAGATTACCTTCAAGGGCGCAACGCGTTCGGCCATGCGGCCCTATGTGGCGGCCAGCCAGGGCATTGCGCGCACCTTCCAGAACGTGGCGCTGTTCCGCGGCATGTCCACGCTCGACAACATCATGTCGGGCCGCACCCTCAAGATGCACAAGAACTTCTTCTGGCAGATGCTGCGCTTCGGCCCGGCGCTGGAGGAAGAGATCGAGCACCGGCACAAGGTGGAGGAAATCATCGACTTCCTCGAAATCCAGCACATCCGGCGCACGCCCGTCGGGCGGTTGCCCTATGGCCTGCAGAAGCGGGTGGAGCTTGCCCGCGCGCTGGCCATGGAGCCGGAATTGCTGCTGCTGGACGAACCGATGGCCGGCATGAACCTCGAGGAAAAGGAAGACATGTCGCGCTTCATTCTCGATGTGAACGACCAGTTCGGCACCACCATCGCGCTGATCGAACACGACATGGGCGTGGTGATGGACCTGTCGACGCGCGTTGTCGTGCTCGACCATGGCGAGAAGATCGCCGACGGCACGCCGGAAGAGGTGAGCGCCAACCAGGACGTGATCGACGCCTATCTCGGCGTGGCGCACTAGGGGCAGGGGAACGGGAAACGTGGACATTCTCTACAACATCTTCATCGATCCGTT
The DNA here is from genome assembly GCA_964648175.1 of uncultured Anderseniella sp. Lineage (GTDB taxonomy): Bacteria > Pseudomonadota > Alphaproteobacteria > Rhizobiales > Aestuariivirgaceae > Anderseniella. The sequence continues at coordinate 11,766 of CAZYKZ010000030.1, read as the reverse complement.
CGTCCAGATGGGCAACGCACCGGACTTCCTGCTGCAGGTGCTGTGGTCGGGCTTCGTGGGGGGAACGCTCTATTCGCTGATCGCGCTGGGCTTCGTGCTGATCTTCAAGGCGTCAGGCGTGTTCAACTTTGCCCAGGGCATCATGGTGGTGTTCGCTGCGCTGACGCTGGTGGGGCTCTACAATCTTGGCATGCCGGCGTGGCTGGCGCTGATCGCCACCATCGGCGTCATGGCGCTGCTGGCCATCGGGGTCGAGCGCGTGGTGCTGCGCAAGCTGGTCAACCAGCCCGACATCATCCTGTTCATGGCCACCATCGGACTGACCTACTTCCTGATCGGCCTCGGGGAGTGGATCTTCGGTGGCGAGCCCAAGAAGATGATCACCGAGGAACTGGGGCTGCCCACGGGTTCGACCAGCTTCGAGCCGTTCGGCGGGCTGGTCATCATCGAGCACCTCGACGTGGCGGCAGTGGTCATGGCCATCGTGCTGGTGACGGGACTTGCGGTGTTCTTCAACAAGACCCGCATCGGACGCGCCCTGCGCGCGGTTGCTGACGATCACCAGGCCGCCCTGTCGGTCGGCATCTCGCTCAACCAGATCTGGGCCATCGTGTGGTTCGCCGCCGGCATCGTGGCGCTGGCCACCGGCATCATGTGGGGCGCGAAGTCGGACGTGTCGTTCGCACTGCAGATCGTGGCGCTGAAGGCGCTGCCGGTGCTGATCATCGGCGGCTTCACCTCCATTCCCGGCGCCATCATCGGCGGGCTCATCATCGGGTTCGGCGAGAAGCTGTTCGAGATTTACTGGGGCGGCCTGCTGGGCAGTGGCGTCGAAGGCTGGTTCGCCTACGTGATCGCGCTGATCTTCCTGCTGTTCAGGCCGCAGGGGCTGTTCGGCGAGAAGATCATCGAGCGGATTTGAGATTGGAAGGCTGACAGATGTTCTATCGCGAAGTAGGCCAGTTCAAGACCAGCTACAAGGCTGACCAGTCGATCTTCCCGATCCTGCAGGACCGGATCGGAATCGCGGTGATATTATTCGTTGCGTTCGCCATTATTCCGGTGTTCGGCAGCGACTTCTTCCTGAATTCCATCATGATTCCGTTCCTGATCTTCTCGCTGGCGACGATCGGGCTCAACATTCTCACCGGTTACACCGGCCAGCTGTCGCTGGGCACCGGCGCCTTCATGGGCGTTGGCGCCTATGCCTGCTACAAGCTGACCACGTTCTTTCCGGATGTGAACATCATCATCATGGTGTTGTTGTCGGGCTTCTTTTCCGCCGCGGTGGGCATGATCTTCGGCCTGCCCTCCTTGCGGATCAAGGGCTTCTACCTTGCGGTGACCACGCTGGCGGCGCAGTTCTTCCTGGAATGGTGCTTCATCCGCATTCCGTGGCTGTACAACTACAACAATTCCGGCGCCATCGAGGTGCCGCGCCGCGAAGGCTTCGGCGACATCGTGCTGGCAGGTGCTGCCGCAACGCCGTCGACCCGCTACCTGGTCGTGCTGTCGATCGTGGTGGTGATGACGTGGGTCGCCTCGAACATTATTCGCGGCCGGATCGGCCGGTCGTGGATGATGATCCGCGACATGGACATCGCCGCCGAACTGATGGGCGTCAGGCCGCTCTATGCCAAGCTGTCGGCGTTTGCTGTCTCGTCGTTCTATTGCGGCGTGGCTGGCGCGATGATGGTGTTCTTCTGGCTGGGTGCCGCCGAGGTGGAGAGTTTCGACATCAATCACTCGTTCCTCTACCTGTTCATGGCGATCATCGGCGGCCTGGGCTCGCTGATGGGCAGCTTCATGGGGGCGGCCTTCATCTGGATCCTGCCGATCATCATCCGCGCGCTGCCGGAAACATTTGGCATCGACATCAATGCGGCCACCGTCGAGCACTTTAACTTCATGCTGATTGGCGGCCTGATCATCTTCTTCCTGATCGTGGAGCCGCACGGCCTGGCCCGGTTGTGGCAGATCGCCAAGGAGAAGCTGCGCACGTGGCCGTTCCCCTACACCTGACGAGGGGCAGGGGGGCCGGGCAGCCTGAAGTGAATTTTTGAGTGCCGTTGCGGGCAGTCGGTTCGTAGCGGAGAAATGAAAGCAGAAGCTTCCGGCACCCGTCGGTGCCGGCATTCAGGGAGGAAACCGATGAAAAAGCTTTTGATGACTGGCGTTGCCCTTGCCACCCTGGCAGGCGCCGCCTTTACCACCGCGCAGGTCGCCCAGGCCGAGGACACCATGTTCCAGCCTTCGCTGACATACCGCACGGGTCCGTTCGCCTCTGGTGGCATTCCGCTCGCCAATGGCTTTGCTGACTACTTCAACATGCTCAACGAACGTGACGGCGGCATTGGCGGCGTCAAGATCGTCGTCGAGGAGTGCGAGACCGGCTACAACGCCCAGAAGGGCGTGGAGTGCTACGAGGCGACCAAGGGCAAGGGTGCGCTTTCCTACAACCCCTATTCGACCGGCATCACGCTGCAGCTGATCCCCAAGGCTCCGATCGACAAGATCCCGGTGCTGTCGATGGGTTACGGCCTTTCGGCTGCTGCGGTGGGTGAGAAGTTCCCGTGGACCTTCAACTACCCGGCCAGCTACTGGAGTCAGCTGTCCTCGATCCTGAAGTACATCGATGCCGAGGCCGGCGGTCTCAAGGGCAAGAAGATCGGGTATATCTATCTCGATGCCGGTTATGGCACCGAGCCGATCCCGCTGCTGGACAAGCTTGCCGAGGACATGGGCTTCACCGTCGCCAAGTTCCCGGTCGGCGTGAAGGAAATGCAGAACCAGGGTTCGCAGTGGCTCAACGTGCGCAAGGAGCGGCCCGACTACATGATCATGTGGGGCTGGGGCGCGATGAACGCCACCGCCGTGAAGGAAGCCGCCAAGATCAAGTATCCGCTCGACAAGTTCATCGGCAACTGGTGGGCAGGCTCCCATGCCGACATGCGCGCCGTGGGTGAGGAAGGCAAGGGCTACAAGGCCGCCAACTTCTCCGGCGTCGGCAAGGACTTCCCCGCACTTCAGGACGTGATCAAGCACGTCGTGGACGCCGGCAAAAGCCAGGTCGAGAGCAAGGATCTGGTCGGTGACATCCTCTACAACCGTGGCCTGTTCAATGCCGTGCTGATTGCCGAAGGCATCCGTGCGGCCCAGGCCAACACCGGCAAGAAGGTGATCACGGCGGAAGACCTGCGCAAGGGCTTCGAAACGTTCGATCTGTCGGAAGCCCGGCTGAAGGAAATCGGCCTGGAAGGCTTCACCGCCCCGATCAAGGGTTCCTGCGCGGACCATGAAGGCGCGGGTGCGGTGTTCCTGATGCAGTGGGACGGCAAGGACTGGTCGAAGATTTCCGACCCGATCCCGCCGATGACCGATGTGGTGCGTCCGCTGCTCGAGCAGGCTGCCGACGATTACCTCAAGGACAAGCCGAACTGGGAAACCCAGAAGTGCAGCTGATGCCGGCACTGACGGCTTGATCTAACGACAAGACCTCGCCTGCACGGGCAACCGTGCAGGCGGGGGTTCCCCTGACCTGTTTGCAACTGAAGGTTCTTTGCGAGATGGCCAACACCGTTCACGCCGAAGGTGCCGCCGCTGCTGCCGGCAAGGCGCCGGTTCTGTCGATCAACAATATCGAGGTGATCTATGATCACGTGATCCTCGTATTGAAGGGCGTGTCGCTGGACGTGCCGCAGGGTGGCATCACCGCGCTGCTGGGCGCCAACGGAGCGGGCAAGACCACGACGCTCAAGGCGGTGTCAAATCTGCTCAAGGCGGAGCGCGGTCAGGTGACCAAGGGGTCGATTACCTTCAAGGGTGAGCGCGTCGATACGCTCAATCCCAACGATCTGGTGCGGCGCGGCTGCATTCAGGTGATGGAAGGCCGGCACTGCTTCGGCCACCTGAGCGTGGAAGAGAACCTGCTGACCGGCGCTTTCACGCGCAAGGACGGCCGGGCCGCGATCGCCAATGACCTGGAGATGGTCTACAACTATTTTCCGCGACTGCGCGAACGGCGCAATTCGCAGGCCGGATATACCTCGGGCGGCGAACAGCAGATGTGCGCGATCGGCCGGGCGCTGATGTCGAAACCGACCACCATCCTGCTTGACGAACCGTCAATGGGTCTGGCGCCGCAGCTGGTGGAGGAAATCTTCGAGATCGTAAAGGCGCTCAACGAAAACGAGGGGGTGTCCTTCCTGCTCGCGGAGCAGAACACCAATATCGCCCTTCGCTACGCCAAGTATGGCTACATTCTCGAGAATGGCCGCGTGGTGATGGACGGCGAGGCTCAAGCCTTACGCGACAACGAGGACGTCAAGGAGTTCTATCTCGGGGTATCGGGTGAGAACCGCCGTTCGTTCCGCAATGTGAAGGCCTACAAGCGGCGCAAGCGCTGGCTGGCCTGACGTCCGGTCCGGTTCACTCGGCCCCAACGTCATGAAGATGCAAAGTCACTGTCTGAGCGGTACCCCCATCCGGGGCAGACCGCAAGCTGCCGCCGTGGGCCTGCAGCAGCGCAGTCATGAGGCCGCTGCTGATCGCGGGATGCATCAGGTCAAGACGGCTGATCCGGCCGGAGGCCGGACACGTTCCGGCAATACTGTCCTGGTTGAGCCGGTTCTGATCGAAGGGAGCGCCTTCGTATTTCCACGTAAAGGCGACGCCGCCGGCAGATGGGAGCGTACACAGCAGTTCCGCTGCGCACCCCGGCGTCATGGCGGGCAGCGCCGCGCAGACGGCAAGCTGAAGCAGCGTTGCCGCGCGCGGGAGGTCCGCATTCAATTTTGTGCCTTGTGGTATGGCACGGCAGGACAGGCTGACGCCGTGCCGTTCGAGCAGCCGCTTCATGCCGGGCAAGGCGCGCGCAATGATGTCGGCCACCGGCCAGCGCTGCGGCTCCAGGCGCAAGCAGCCATGTTCGGCATCAGAATAGTCGCGAAGCAGGTCCGCAGCGACGATCAGCTCACTGATCGCGTCCCGCATGTCGGAAGTCAGAACGCCGCGGCTGCAGTCCTGGGAGGCGCCGCCGGGTCCGGTTGTATCGCACAGCAGTTCGCAGATGCTCGAGATGACGTGCGCTTGCTGGCGGATGGCGGCGGCTACGCCGGCGGTTGCCAGCCTGCGGCGGGCGTGTTGCTCCGGCGACAGCAGCAGCCCAAGTGCCACCGTGTCGGCGAGGTTCCGCGCCAGGCTGACATCGCGCACCAGTCCGGTCACCGCGCCTGCTTCCTGGCGGGTGCTGACAAGCCAGCAGCGTTGGGCGCCGCCGCTGTCGTGCCAGGGCAGCTCGAGGTTGGTGATCGCGATTTCTCCCAGCAGGGCGAGGCGCAAGCTGGCGGCTGCGCCGGAGCCACCGCCGGACAGGGCATGCAGAGTGTGCGTCAGGCGAGGCAGGTCCAGGCTCTGTTCGACTTCCGGCAAGGGGTGCCATATGTCGATGTCCCGGCGGCTGGACGGGCGGGCCGTGAACATGAAGTCGGCAATGCCGTCTGCCGGCTGGTCCAGCGAGAGGATCAGGCCGTTTCGAAGCCGGTCGGGCGGGATGGTGCCTGCGCCGCGGGGCATCGCCGCCGCCTGGCCATGGCCTGTAAGGTTGCCTGCCATGCGATCAAAGGCCGACATGAATGCAGATGTCAGTGCGCTTGCCGTCAATGTCTGTCTTTGTGCGCAACAATCGCGCACTCCCCCGAGTGTCGTGCGTTACCCGTCCTGTCCAGGCCGCGGTCGTTGGTCTATTCCGTCCAGCATGTTATTTAAACGAGAGCAGGTTGGAATGCCGTTAAGTCAATTATGAAAACTTGGATCATGACGTTATGGTAGATTTTTACGATGAGCTCGAGGTTCGTGATCCGCAGGAGCGCGAGCAGGCGCTGATGGCCCGGCTGCCGCAACAGGTTGCGCATGCGATCTCAGCGGCGCCGGGTTGGTCCCGGCATCTGGCAGGCGTCGATGCAGCCTCGATCAACAGCCGTGAGGCGCTGGCAGGGCTGCCGGTGTTGCGCAAGACTGACCTGAAGGCGTTGCAGGAAGCCGATCCTCCACTGGCCGGGTTCGCGGCGGGCGGCCCCGAGACCTGGGGGCGGCTGTTCATGTCGCCGGGGCCGATCTTCGAACCGATGGGTCTTGCTGCAGACCCCTGGCGCGGGGCGCGAGCCTTGTTCGCTGCCGGGTTTCGCAAGGGCGACATCGTGCACAACTGTTTCGCCTATCACCTGACGCCGGGCGGCTTCATCCTCGATGAAGGCGCGCGGGCCATGGGTTGTGCCGTCATTCCCGCAGGCATCGGCAACACCGAACTGCAACTGGACGTCATCGAAAGGCTGAGGCCGGTTGCATACACTGGCACCCCGGACTTCCTGAAGATCCTGCAGGACAAGGCGGCAGAGGCGGGCCGCGACGCAAGCTCCATCAGCAAGGCGCTGGTCTCGGGCGGGGCGTTGTTTCCGTCCCTTCGAGAAGAGTACAGGAGCCGCGGAGTGCGCGTGCAGCAGTGCTATGCCACGGCCGACGTCGGCGTGATCGCATACGAATCCGAGGCGCTCGAAGGCATGATCGTGGATGAGGGCGTCATCGTCGAAATCGTGCGGCCGGGCACGGGCGAGCCTGTGCCGGACGGGGAGGTTGGCGAAGTCGTGGTCACCAACTTCAGTTCAACCTATCCGATGATCCGGCTCGCCACGGGCGACCTTTCTGCAGTGCTGCCGGGTACGAGCCCGTGCGGGCGCAGCAATGTGCGCATAAAGGGCTGGATGGGCAGGGCGGACCAGACCACCAAAATAAAGGGCATGTTCGTGCATCCTTCGCAGGCCGCCGACGTTATGAAGGCTCATGGCGAGCTTGGCCGCATCAGGCTGGTGGTTGGCAGGGCAAACGAGCAGGATACGCTGGTGGTCAAGGCCGAATGCGCCAACCCGGCAGCGGAAGGCCTGGCCGAAGCGGTTGCCCGGACCGTGCAGAATGTGTGCAAGGTGCGTGGCACGGTGGAACTGGTTGCTCCGGGGACGCTGCCCAATGACGGGCTGGTGATCTCCGACGAACGCCCGGCGACCACATGACGCGCGCTCCGGCAGGTGCAGGAAAGGCTCGCCCGGCGTACAAGACCGGGACAGGAAGCAGGAAAACCATGCTCGACAAGACAGATACCCGCGCCTTCAGGCTGCCCGCCGACCACCCGCCCGTGCTGGGCGGCAAGATTGGCGTGCTCATCATGAACCTTGGCACGCCGGAGGCCACCAGCTATTGGCCGATGCGGCGGTATCTCAAGGAGTTCCTGTCGGACCCGCGCGTGATCGAGACGAACCGCGCGCTGTGGTGGGTCATTCTCAACGGCATCGTGCTGACAACGCGGCCCAAGAAATCGGGTCATGCCTATGACCAGATCTGGAACAAGGAACTGGACGAGAGCCCGCTCAAGACCATAACCCGGTCGCAAGCCAGCCAGCTTGCCGACATGTTCAAGTCCAATCCGAACATCGTGGTCGACTGGGCCATGCGTTACGGCCTGCCGCCTGTGAAGGAACGCATCGAGCATCTGCAGGCCCAGGGCTGCGAACGGATCGTGCTGTTTCCGCTGTATCCGCAATACTCCGCCACCACCACCGCCACGGCGCTCGACAAGGCCTACGAGGCCTTGATGAAGATGCGCTGGCAGCCAGCCGTGCGCACCGTCCCGCCCTATCATGACGATCCGGTCTATATCGAGGCGCTGGCCGAGAGCGTGAAGGCGCATCTGAAGACCATCGACTACAAGCCCGAGGTGATCGTGGCATCGTTCCACGGGTTGCCGAAGGACTACCTGATGAAGGGCGACCCGTATCACTGCCATTGCCACAAGACCGCACGGCTGTTGCGCGAACGGCTGGGCATGAACGAGAAGGAACTCGTCATCACCTTCCAGTCGCGCTTCGGCCGGGCCGAATGGCTCAAGCCCTATACCGACGAGACGGTGGAGCGGCTGGCCAGCGAAGGCGTCAAGAACATGGTGGTGATTACGCCGGGATTCTCGGCGGATTGCGTCGAAACGCTGGAAGAAATCGCCATTGGCGTGCGCGAGACATTCGAGGAGAACGGCGGCGAGAACTTCTCGGTGGTGCCGTGCCTGAATGACAGCAAGTCATCGGTAAAGATGCTGAAGCACCTGATCGACCGGGAGCTCAGGGGCTGGCTTTGACCAACGGTTTACCCTGCGCCCGGTTTCAGCCTCGCAGCTACCGCGAATCAGGATAAATTTCTGCCCTGTCTGGTTGCATGAAACCGGGGCTCAAGGCGTTGTGCCGAGGCCCGCTGCAAGAGAGGGGCCGGCGCCATGTTGGAAGGCTTCAGTGCATTTTTGCTGGTGTTGCTGGTACTGGCGGCAGTCGGCATCTTCAAGGCCATCACCACCGTGCCACAGGGCTACGAATACACCGTCGAACGCTTCGGCCGGTACATCAAGACGCTCGGCCCGGGCCTGGGCATCATCGTGCCGTTCATCGACCGCATCGGCTCCAAGATGAACATGATGGAGCAGGTGCTGGAGGTTCCCAGCCAGGAAGTCATCACCCGCGACAACGCCATGGTGCAGGTCGACGGGGTGGCATTCTATCAGGTGCTCGATGCTGCGCGGGCGAGCTATGAGGTCAACCAGATCGAGAACGCCATTCTCAATCTCACCATGACCAACATCCGCACGGTGATGGGGTCGATGGACCTCGACAGCCTGCTGTCGCAGCGCGACGAGATCAACCATGCCATCCTCGGCGTGGTGGATCAGGCCACTACGCCATGGGGCGTCAAGATGACCCGCATCGAGATCAAGGACATCAACCCGCCGCGCGACCTGGTGGATTCCATGGCCCGCCAGATGAAGGCCGAACGCGACAAGCGCGCCGCCATCCTGGAAGCACAGGGCCTGCGCGAGGCCGCCATTCTCAAGGCCGAGGGCGAAAAGCAGGCCATCATGCTTGATGCCGAAGGCCGGCGTGAAGCAGCCTTCCGCGACGCCGAGGCGCGAGAGCGCGCCGCCGAGGCCGAAGCCAACGCGACCCGCATGGTGTCGGAGGCCATTGCTGCGGGCGATGTGCAGGCCATCAATTATTTCGTCGCCAACAATTACATCAAGGCGCTGGAAGGGCTTGCCAAGTCGCCGAACCAGAAGGTGCTGATGCTGCCCGTGGAAGCAGCCAACGTGATCGGGTCCATCGGCGGTATTGCCGAGATCGCCCGCGAGGCATTCGGCGGCGGCGATGGTGGCAGCGACGGCGGCGGCAAGCGCAGCGGTTCTGCGGTACCGCGGGTCAAGGCCTGACGCGGCAGGCGCCGCCTGGCGCCAGCATGGAGACGACCGGAGATGGAACAGATACTTGGCCTGTTTGGCGTGTGGACCTGGTGGATTGTGGCCGCCGTGCTGCTGGTTGCCGAACTGCTGGTGATGAGCGTGTTCCTCGTCTGGTTCGGCATTGCAGCGCTCACGGTCGGATTGCTGGCGCTGTTCCTTCAACTGGGCTGGCAGATGGAACTTCTGCTGTTCGTCGTGTTGAGCACCGTCTACGTGCTGCTGGGGCGTGGCTACATGAAGACCAGAGCGGCGTCCGAGACCGACCAGCCTTTCCTGAACCAGCGCGCGCAGGCCTATGTGGGCCAGACAGTGGTCCTGTTCGAGGCCATCGAGAACGGACGCGGCAAGGTGCGGCTCGACGACGCCATCTGGCAGGTCGCCGGCCAAGACGCGCCAACCGGCTCGAAAGTCCGGATTACCGGCGTGTCCGGCATGGTGCTGCAATCGGAACCGGCCTGACCGGTGGCGCTGCCGTTACAACCTTTTGACGAGCTGTTAACCATAATCCTCCATTATTGCGATTATCGACGCGGGTGAAAACCGGCGCCCTCCTGCACTGAAATCCGGAGGGTAAAGGCTCCTTGTTCATCCGCCAGCCAACCGGTTAGGGGACGGAGTTTGGTAATGCGTGGACGGATTGGGACGGCCAGCCTGGCCGCTATGGCGCTTTGTTTGCCGGGCATTGCGATCGCCCAGGACGCATCGGGTCTGCGCCAGACAGTGACTATCGAGGATCCGTTTGCAGAAGCGCGTGTGCCGGTTTCGCCGCCCGCATTCATCGAAAGGTCCGCGCCGCGTGATGCAACGGCGCAGCAACAGCAGCAGGCTGACGAAAGCGCGGGCATCGGTGTGACCACCGCCGAGACGACCACGCAGTCCAGCCGCAGCGTGTTCGACCGAGGCGCCGATCTCGACGTGTCCGACGAATCCGTGCTGGCCTACAGCGGCTATGATTCAATCAACCGCGAGGCCGAGGAACGGCGCCGGTTGTCGCTTCTGGCCGCAACCGGGCAGTTGCCGCCGGTCGAGGACGAGATCGTGCTGCGGCGCACCGCAGCGCAGACGGATCCCTTCGCCCCGGTGGGCATACGCCGTGGCGGGTTCGTGCTGTTTCCCGAGCTTGAAGTCGGAAGCGTCTACAGTTCCAACGTTGCCGCGACGGTGCAGAACAGGCGGGATGATGTTGGCCTGCGGCTGGCGCCGAAGATTGCGCTGCGCAGCGACTGGGAGCGCCATGCGCTGGCCTTCGAAGGCCAGGGCGAACTGGTGTTCTGGGACGATGAGCGCGAGCAGAACATCAACAATGGCTCTGCTGCCGTGTCAGGGCGGGTCGACATTCGCTCGACCACAACGCTCGACTGGTCGGGCGGAGTAGGCTGGTCGCAGACGACCGTATCCGATCCGGAAGTGCCGGACACGGCTGTAAGTCCGCGAACCGATACCGCGTACAACGTGCTCGCCCGGCTGACCCATGTCATGGGCCGCATTGTCACGCAGACGACCGCGGCTGCTACCTGGTTCAAGTACGGCAACCTGGACCTCGCCGGGCTCGGCGTCGAGGACAACGAGGACCGCGATTATGTCGCCCCTTCGATTGGTCTGCGCGTGGGATATCAGATGTCGGATGCAGTGCAGCCGTTCGTCGAGGTTACGTGGTCGCCGCGCCTGCACGATCTGCGGGTCGACCGCAATGGCCTCAGGCGGGACTCGCAAGGCGTGGTCATACGCCCAGGCATCACCTTCAACGACGGTTCGATCTGGTCGGGCGAAGTGGCGGCCAGGTACGAATATCGCGACTATGAGGATCCGCTGCTGGACAGCCAGTCAGCGCTGGGCCTGGACGCGAATGTGAGCTGGAACCCGACCGAACTCACCACGGTCCAGTTCCTGGCTGCGTCGCAGATCGAGGAAAGCGCCGATTTGCTGGTCTCCGGCTCGATCAATTACACCGCCGGTGTACTCGTTACCCACCAGATGCTGGAAAACGTCGCCCTGGAGGCCGGATTATCGGTTGGCTATACGGACTATGACGACTTTTCCAACGAAACCGGATTCGGCGCGACGCTGGGCGCGGCCTATGCGATCCATCGTGAAGTGGAGCTCACGGCCGGTTACGAGTTTACATCGTCCACGCCGGAGGGCGGCGAAACGACGAGCGAGCACCGGATCAGTTCGGGCTTGCGTTTCCGGCTTTAGTCGGGGCGCTTGCCGGCTTGATCGACAGCGAATTGCAGGCGGGCCTTAAAGCCCGCCTTTTTCATCGAGGATGGCCTTCAGCGCGGCGCGGAACTTCGGGCTGATGTCGTCGCGCGACAGCCCGAGCGCCACGTTGGCCGACAGGAAGCCGACCTTGTCGCCGCAGTCATAGGTGGTGCCTTCGAACTTGAGGCCGAAGAAGTCCTGCTGGCCGAGCAGGCTCAGCATCGAGTCGGTCAGCTGGA
>CAZYKZ010000029.1:11648-17740 GCA_964648175.1 uncultured Anderseniella sp. | reverse complement strand
GCTTCGAGCTGGCCACCCGCCGAGCGGCGCACGCCGATGGAAAGGTGCCAGCCCGAGCCATGCCGGCGCAGCCATCGTGCGGCCGCCATGGCGCGTATGAGGCAATCGGCGCGCCACGGCACGCGGTGGGCGGCAGCGGCTATGGCCCAGCTGATCCGGGCCAGTTCACCGTCCGCGAGGGCCGGACCTTGCGGAGGTGAGGCAAGTTCCTCGAGAATGTCCCTGATTCCGCGCCTGGCAAGGTCGATGCGCGCGCGGGCCAGCAGGGTGCAGGCCGTCGCCAGAGCGGCGCGTTCTGAACTGTCAAGACGTGCGAACTTGCGCCACGATGGCTCAGCCGGCCTTGACAAGACCTGCCTCGATCATCTGCTGCACGAAGGCTGCGGTGTCGCGCTGGCACGTCTCGGCGTCTACGTCGTAGTGCTGGACCAGCCTGTCGCATACCTCGCCGAATGTAAGGTCGGTTGCCAGCATGTCCCATATCATCCGGGCCGGGCCTTCGAGCCCGTAGTAGACGCCGTTGTCGGCATCCAGCAATACGGTGTCCTCGGGGCCGAGTTCGGCCTCGGGCAACTGCGTTGCCCGGCTAAGCTTGCAAGAGGTGTCAATTGCGGCCCTGATCATGGGAAGAAGGTGTCCCTAACGTGGCTGATAATCAAGTCCAGGCTCTCGCCATGACGGGCACGATCCCTGGGGCGCTTGAGACTGAACACCGGAACGGAGCGGCAAAGACCGGCCGCCCAGGACAGGAACACGGTTTCCTGGCCAAGCAGTTCCACCAGGTGCGCGAGTGACACGTCCCGGCGCAACCGCATCATGGCATCGATGCTGCCCATCGGGGTTATGGCGGGCGCCGCAGAAGCATCCTCGTGCCAGTCGGTGAAGTAGAGTCCTGCAACTGGCCGCGGGCTGCTCGCATAGCGGCGTGGCACAAGGTGCACGTGCTTGCCAAACCGGTAGCTGTTGACCGCGAGCTCGCTGCCGTCGAGACCGGCGAGGCCAGCGCCATCATCGAACAGGTGCAGGACCGGCACCGAGGGGACCGCAGTGTAGGGCGACTGCCCGGATGGGTGGATTGTGAGCCGGTCATCGGTGAACAGCATGAAGCCGGCGCCGGACAGGCTTGCCGCCAGAGTCGACTTGCCGTCGCCGGCATTGCCGGCAAACACGACGCAGCCTGCCGGGGTATCGATGGCGGCGCAGTGAACCGGAATGTAGCCGCGCTGGTGCAACAGGGTGCCAAGACCCGCAGACAGCGCGAACAGCCGGGCGGCGGGCATTGCCTCGTCGCTGCCGGGGTCGATGGTGACTTTTTCGCCTGCCTCGACGAGGCAGCGGATTCCGTTGGTCAGGGCCATGAACACCCGCCCGTCGCCGATCAGATAGCCGTCCTTCGAAACGGCCTGGTGGTCAATGGTTTCCGGAAGGCTCGCCATGGCCACGCGCGCGGGCCGCGGATCCAGCACTGCGCCCGGACCGGCTTGTGACACGGCCAGCAATTCAGGAAACTCGAACCCGGACTGAACCAGCAGGCCGTGTACGCAATAGCTGAAATCGGTGTTGGCGTTCATCGTTGTCGGCTTGATCCGGAGGCGTGTTGCCGGGGCGGTTACGGGATGGCTCAGTTCCCGGGCATTTGCAAGGCCCGCACCGGAGCTCATGCAGCCTTGAACCGCTGGCGCAACTCGCCCAGCGCGGCAGACAGCTCATCCGAGACGGACCGGCAGACCTCGGCCGGATCGATCGTCTCGCCATCGCGGGCGCGGCGTTCGAAGTTCGAACAGGTGGCTGCAAGGCGGGCAGCGCCAATGTTCGATGCCATCGACTTCAAGGCGTGCACCGCTTCGGCCAGTTCCAGGTTGGCCGCTCCTTCCGCGGCTGCGGTGATGCGCTCTAGCGCGGGGCTCGAGTTGGTCTCGAACAGGTCCACCATCCGGGTCACGAAGGCGGTATCCTCTCCGCCGATGGTGGACAGACCTGCCAGCACCGTCTCGTCCAGCCGCGGCATGGCGCCGGGCCGGGAGAGCGGCGCTTCCGGTTCTGGCTTTGCCTGGCTGGCGGCCTTGCCTGCGCTTTCTGCGACATCCGAACCATCCGCCGCACCTGCGCCGGCAATGTCCAGCAGGGCGGTTGCAATCTGCTGCATCGTGAAGGGCTTGGTGATCTTCATGTCCATGCCGGCTTCGCGCCAGGCGAGGCCCTGACCACCGCCTTCCAGGTGCGCAGTCAACGCAATCACCGGCGTATGGCCGCGCCGTGCAGATCGTTCCTCGTTGCGGATCAGCCGGGTTGCCTCGAGACCGTCCATCACCGGCATCGAGCAGTCCATCAGCACCACGTCATACGCGTTCTTCCGCCACAAGGTGACTGCTTCGGCGCCATTTTCGGCCGTGTCGAATTCCACCTTGAGCTGGCGCAGAACCTCGGACACCACCTCGCGGTTGACCGCATTGTCGTCGGCCACCAGCACCTTGACGTGGCTCAGATCAGGCAGGACTTCAGCCGGGCGGCTGGGGGCGTTGAGCGCTGCGCGGCCGCGCAAGGTTCCTGACGCAAGCGCGTCTGCAAGTGCCTCCATGTCAGTCTGGCTCAGCGGCAGCGGCAGCATGTCGTGGGCAAGGCCGCCGGCGAGCATGGACTGGGCGCCGGAGTTGCCGATGGGCTGAACGATGACGAGCTTTGGCAACCTGGCGGCGTTGAGGTCGTGCAGGTCGTGGGCGAGAGCGACGGACGTGAACATCACTTCATAACGGCCCAGCAGACCCGGCGTGATTTCGCTGCCCTGGCGGATGTCCACATCAAGACCGAATGCCTTGAACTGGCTGGCAATGGCACGGGCAAGGCTGTCGTCTGCAAGGCATACAAGTGCCGGTGAGAGCGGGCTGGCGGACAAGCGCGGTACTGAATGCGGCTTTGCATCCGGGCACGGCAAGGTGACGGCGAAACGGCTGCCCTGTCCCGGCTTGCTTTGCACCGATATGGCGCCTTCCATCGCATCCACGAGGCGCTTGACGATGGACAGACCCAGGCCCGTGCCGCCGAACTTCCGGGTGGTGCTGGCATCGGCCTGGGCAAAGGCCTCGAATATCGTCTCGATCTTGCCCTCGCTGATGCCGATGCCGGTGTCGATCACCGTGAACTCGATGCAATCCGGGCCCTCACCGGCGGGATCGGGCACCATGCGGGCGGCAATGCCGACATATCCCCTTTCGGTGAACTTGATGGCATTGTTGGCGAGGTTGGTCAGGATTTGCGTCAAACGGACGGGGTCGCAGCTGAAACTCTCCGGCACCTTGGGATCGACATGGGAGACGAGCTGTATCCCTGCCGAATTGGCGCGTTCCCAGAACAGCGCCAGCACATGGTCGATGGTGGTGCGCGGCATCACCGGCAGCCGTTCGAGCTCCAGCTTGCCAGCCTCGATCTTCGACAGGTCGAGCAGGTCGTTGATGATGGTCAGCAGCGACTGGCCGGAACTGACGATGACGTCGGCATAGCGCTGCATGCCGTTGGGCAGCCGGCCGGCTGCCAGAAGTTCGGCCATCACCATGATGCCGTTCATGGGCGTGCGGATTTCATGGCTCATGGTGGCAAGGAAGCTGGACTTCGCCTCGGATGCCGCCTCGGCCGCTTCCTTGGCGACGCGCAACTGCTGGGTGCGCTGTTCGACGGTGCGTTCTAGGCCTTCACGATGCCGCGCCAGATCAAGATCGCGGGCATTGATCTGGTCGAGCATGTCGTTGAATGCATCGACCAGCTTGCCGATCTCGTCGTTGGTCAGGCGTTCGGCCCGTACGGTGTAGTCATGACGGTCCCTCACCTGGCCGATGACCTTCATCAGGTGGGCCAGGGGCGACGTCACGCTGCGCTTCAGGCCGGACGATACGCCAAGTCCGAGCAGGCAGGCGAACAGGGCTGCGATCATTGATGCGAGCACGCCCTCGAGCAGCTGTCTGCGCAGGTCCGAAATGTCTGCCAGCAGGGACACGTAGCCAACGCGCTGGCCACCCTGGATGGCCTCGACAGAGACCGACATGGTCGGGTTGACCATCATCGCCATCACGCCCCTGGCAGACTTGTCCGGTGTGATCGTACCCAGACCATGGCCCTGCTCGACAATCACTGCGCTGCCGATGGCGGTGAAGATCTGGCCATCGGACAGGCTGGCGGCGATATACGGAATGTCCTTCAGCTTGCCGATGGCGCGAAGCGAATTGAGTGCGGCCTGCTTGTCCCGCGACTTCAGATGCGGGGCAACACTTGCCGCAAAGACTTGCGCTGTTGCCGTCAGCGTAGCTTCGCGGGCCTGCAGGTTCTGGGTGGTCTGGCGATAGACGTAAAAACCGGTTGCAGACAGGACTGCAACCAGCACCGCAGCCAGAACCACGACCGTGATCTTGCGGGCGATCGTGAACGTCAGAACCTTGAGCAGTGCGTCTGGCAAGGCAGCACCCGAATGATGTTTTCCCCACGCCGTGCACGCGCTTGCCCGGCCAGCCTCATTGATAGACCTGTCGTGGTTAACAAAGGCTGGCTGAAGGCCAGACTTTCAGGCGCAATATGGCGCCCGGCGGCCATCGCGATTAAGGAACCGGTAACCGCAAGGGTTGAATCCGGCAACCTCAGGGCGCGTGTTAATGTCTGCAACACTCATGACAGGTAAGTTTGATTTACAAGGACCAAGACCGGGCAGGTTCGCCTGCCTTCAACTTCAGGCCCACCGATGATTGCTCGCCTCAAGGCACTCGCAAGGCAGACAGCAGGCTCCGTAGCGATGGTTTTCGGCATCGCCGCGCCTGTGCTGGTCGGTGTCGCCGGCATCGCAGTCGACTACGCCCGCTACAACACCACCGTCGCCAATCTGCAGGGGCTGGCAGACGGTGCCGCGGTGGCAGCAGTCCGCAGCATGGCAGTTGCGAACATGACCGAAAGCGCCGCTGCCGCATCGGTTGACAGCTACGTCAAGCAAAAAGCCGAAGAGATCGCCTGGCAGAAGGGTATCGAGAACATCTCGGTGACCACCAGGATCAGTTCTACTGGGGATGCCGTAGAGGTAACGCTGAGCCAGGAATGGGCGCCCATGCTGGCGCACGTGCTGACGGGCGACGTGAAAACCCCGGTCGTCATCAGTTCTACGGCCAAGATGATCGGCACCGGCAAGGCCTGCGTGATTGGCCTCGATCAAACGTCCAACAATACAATCTACATGGATAACGCTTCCCAGGTCGTCGGCGACGGGTGTGGCGTTTTCTCGAACTCGTCTCATGCCAACTCGATCGTCATCGACAAGGACGCCCGGCTAGAAGCCTCGGTGATCTGTTCTGCGGGAGGCGCGTTGGTGAAGAAGAAGGGCAACGTCAATCCTGACGTGACCGAGGATTGCCCGGCGCTCGAGAACCCGCTGGCTGACCGGGCAAAACCCAGCGTCGGTAGCTGCACCTACAACAGCCACGTGGTCGGTGGAACCGGAACGACGGTGCTTTCGCCGGGTGTGTATTGCGGCGGGCTGACGCTCAAGGACGAAGCAGCCGTCTCGCTCAATCCCGGCGTCTACATCATCAAGGACGGGCCGCTGATGGTGCAGGATCATGCCTCCGTTTCAGGCAGCGGCGTCGGTTTCTATCTGACCGGCAGCAATGCCAACTTCACGTTCACCCAGGAATCGACTGTGTCGCTGGAAGCGCCGCAGAGCGGGCCTCTGGCTGGCCTGCTGTTTTTCGAGGATGACGCGAACGCGGCTTCGACCCACACGATCAGTTCGTCCAGAGCCGAAACTCTTCTGGGCACCATCTACCTTCCAAAATCGACGCTGCAGATCGATGCCGAGGCAAGCGTTGCCGGCGCATCTGCCTACACGGCCCTTGTGGTGAACAAGCTGCTGGTGCGGGAAGGCCCGGTGGTGACGCTGAATTCCGACTACGACGCGACCAACGTGCCGGTGCCGCCAGGTCTCATCGGCGGCAAGGTTATCCTGACCAACTGACCGCCGGCATGGCTGTGCTGTCGCGGCCTTCACATCAGTATTTCTTGTCTGACGGCCACAACAATACCTGCTTGCGCGATTGCCTGCGATGGGACAGCCTTCGGCCTCG
>CAZYKZ010000029.1:0-11548 GCA_964648175.1 uncultured Anderseniella sp. | reverse complement strand
GCCACAACAATACCTGCTTGCGCGATTGCCTGCGATGGGACAGCCTTCGGCCTCGATTTCGGGCGGGAGGCAAGTGCAATGGCGTCAACGAATTCAATCCATGTTGCGGTGCTACCCGGCGACGGCATTGGCCGCGAGGTGATGGAGCCATGTCTTGCCTGCCTTGATGCATTGGCCGGCCGGCATGGCAGCTTCAGCTTCTCGTTTGAAACGCTGGAGTCAGGGGCAGGTGTGTTCCGCGACACCGGCGTTGCGCTGCCTGAGGACGTAGTGAAACGGGCCGGCAAGGCTGATGTGATGCTGCTCGGCGCCATGGGGCTGCCGGACGTGCGCTATCCGGACGGGCGCGAAATCACGCCACAGATCGAACTGCGCGAAATCTTCGACCTTTATGCCGGGGTGCGCCCCGTCGAGACATTTCCCGGTTCGCCGGTGCCTCTGAAGGACCCGCGCGCCGCCAACCTCGATTTCGTGCTGATCCGGGAAAACACCGAGGGGCTGTTCCATTCGCGCATGACCCCGCAGCTCAAGGGCGACGAGGAAGCGCGCGAAACGCTGCTGATCACACGGCATGCCACCGAGCGTCTGGCGGATTTCGGCTTCCGGCTTGCCGAGCGGCGCAAGGCCCGGGGCCGGGGCGAGGGCCGGGTGACCTGCGTGGACAAGGCCAACGTGTTTGCTGCCTTCGCCTTCATGCGCAAGGTGTTCTACGAACGCGCTGCGCTGTTTCCTGACATCAAGGCCGACCACTGGTACGTCGACGCCATGGCGTTGTCGTTGATCCGCAATCCCTGGAACTGGGACGTGATGGTCACCGAAAACATGTTCGGCGACATCCTGTCGGACGGTGCGGCGGCGCTGATGGGCGGCATGGGCATGGCGCCGTCTGCCGATATCGGCGACAAGCACGCGCTGTTCCAGCCGTGCCATGGCACCGCGCCCGACATCATGGGAACCGGCAAGGCCAACCCCACGGCCATGCTGCTGTCCGGCGCCATGATGCTCGACTGGCTTGGCGAGACCACCGGCGATGAAGCGCTTGCGCAAGCCGGCGAGGAACTCCGGCAGGCGGTGCGCTCTGCCTTTGCCGATGGCGGCCTCGTACCGTTCGAGGTTGGCGGCAATGCGGGCCTGAAAGAGGTCTCGAACCGGGTGCTGCAGGCCCTCAAGGCCTGACGTGCATGCATTGCTGTCCGGCTTCGCGCGGTCTTTGTTGCAACATCCTGCCGTGCTAGGGCGTTGTGAGACCGGCTGGCCAGATGGGGCCGCCGCAGCGAGGCAGCATGCTCAATCGCCTGTTCAGATGGTTCGAGACCCGGCACGATGTGTTTCCCGAGGCGGAGGCAACCATGCCGCCCGCCACGCTGGGCGGTTTCATCTGGCATTACACCAAGCCGTTCTGGCCGTGGATCGCTGCAACTTCCATATTGGCGGCTGTGGTTGCCGTCATCGAGGTTTCGCTGTTTGCGTTTCTGGGCTCGGTGGTCGACTGGCTGGCAAAGACAACCCCGGATGCGGTGTTTGCCGACTACAAGGTAGAACTGGTCCTGCTGGCGGGGCTGGTGCTGGTGCTGCATCCGCTGCTCAACTTTCTTTATGAGCTGATCCTGCACCAGACGCTGATGGGCAACTTCCCCATGCTGATCCGCTGGCAGGCGCATCGCTACGTGTTGCGCCAGTCGCTCGAGTTCTTCCAGAACGACTTTGCCGGCCGCATCGCCACCAAGGTCATGCAGGCAGCCCTTGCCGTGCGCGAGACGGTGCTGAAGACGGCAGACGTGTTCGTCTTCGTCATCGTCTATTTCACCGCTGCCGTGGTGCTGTTTGCGCAAAGCGACTGGCGGCTGTCGCTGCCGATGATCGCCTGGCTGGCGGGTTATGTGGGTGCGCTCTACTACTTCGTGCCGCGGCTCAAGCGCGTGTCGAAGGCGCAGGCCGATGCCCGTTCGCTGGTCACCGGGCGGATCGTCGACAGCTACACCAACATTCCGACGGTGAAGATGTTCGCCCACACGGAGTTCGAGGACCGCTATGCGCGTGACGGCATGCAGCCGTTCCTCGACAACGTGCACGAGCAGATGCGGCTGTCGACCAAGCTGATCACCTCGCTCAACGTTCTCAATGCGCTCAACCTGTTCGGCGTCAGCGCTACCTCGCTGTGGCTGTGGTCGATCGGGGCGGTCAGTGCCGGGGCCATCGCCTTCGCCATCGGCCTCGTGCTCAGGCTCAAGGGCATGTCGCACTGGATCATGTGGGAAGTGTCCGGCCTGTTCGAGAATATCGGCGTGGTGCAGGACGGCGTCGAGACAATCTCGCGCATGCGCACCGTGGTGGATGCCCCGGGTGCGGTCACGTTGACGGTGCCGCGCGGCGAGATCCGCTTCGAGGGCATCGGGTTCCACTATGGCAAGGACCGCGACCAGCTTGAGCAGGGCATCATCGACAAGCTGTCGCTCAGCGTGAAGCCCGGCGAAAAGCTCGGCATCGTCGGCCGGTCAGGCGCGGGGAAGTCCACACTGGTGTCGCTGCTGTTGCGCTTCTACGACCTGGAGCAGGGCCGCATCCTGATCGACGGACAGGACATCTCGAAGGTCACGCAATCGTCCTTGCGTGCCCATATCGGCATGGTCACGCAGGACACCTCCCTGCTGCACCGCTCCATTGCCGACAACATCCGCTATGGCCGGCCGGACGCCAGCATCGAAGAGGTGATGGACGCAGCGCGCAAGGCTGCCGCGCACGAGTTCATTCTCAAGCTTGAGGATCAGCGCGGGCGCACCGGCTACGACAGCCACGTGGGCGAGCGCGGGGTGAAGCTGTCTGGCGGCCAGCGCCAGCGCATCGCCATTGCGCGGGTGTTGCTCAAGGATGCACCGATCCTGATCCTCGATGAAGCCACGAGCGCGCTGGACAGCGAAGTCGAGGCGGTGATCCAGGAAAGCTTCACCAGCCTGATGCAGGGCAAGACCGTTCTCGCCATCGCTCACCGGCTGTCGACCATCGCCGCCATGGACCGTCTAGTCGTGATGGACAAGGGCGCCATCGTCGAGATGGGCAGCCATGCGGAATTGTTGCAGCAGGGCGGCTTGTACGCCTCCTTGTGGGCACGCCAGTCTGGTGGTTTCATTGCCTCGAGTGATGACATGGCGGCGGAGGCAAGCGCTGCCGAATAGGGAGGCAGCGATGTCAGGCAGTTCTCGGGCAATGATCGTTGCGGCGCAACCCGAGGCCGCCGAGGCCGGGGCGCGCGTTCTGCAGCGCGGCGGCAATGCCGTGGATGCGGCCATGGCGGCAGCGCTGGTGCAGGGCGTCGTCGATCCGCAGATGTGCGGCATCGCCGGGTTCGGTTCCTGCCAGATCTACATGCCGGGCAAGGGCATCCACACCACCATCGACTTTCACGGCAAGACGCCGCTGGCGGCGACGCCCGACATGTGGCTGGACCTGCTGGAGGGCGAGACGCGCGACGGCTTCGGCTTCGTGCTGAAGGGCAAGGTCAACGACCTCGGCTACAACGCGGTGACGACGCCGGGCTCGCTGATGGCCTATCACGAGGCGGCGGGCGAGTTCGGCACCATGGACTGGGCCGACATCTGCGCACCGGCGATTGCCCAGGCGAAGGCAGGCTTCAGGGTTCGCCCTCACGTGCACTTCTGGTGGACGCACGGCGCCGACTTCGGCCGCGCCGAGGTGGCTGACCGTCTACGTTTCTCGAAGACCGGTGCTCGGATCTATTTCCGGCCAGATGGGAGCATCAAGAAGATCGGCGATCATGTCGCCAACCCGGACCTTGCCACCACGCTCGAACGCATCGCCAGGCATGGCGCGGACATCTTTTACACCGGTGAGATGGCCGAAGAGATTGCCGCCGATTTCAAGGCGCATGGCGGGTTGATGTCGCTGGAGGACCTTAAGAGTTATCGCACCACGCGCCACGATCCGCTGAAAGGTTCCTATCGCGGTTTCGACATCGCCACCAACCACCCGCCCGGCGGCGGCATCATGCTGGTGGAGATGCTCAGTATCCTGGAGCATTTCGACCTCGCGGCCATGGGGCACAACACGACCGGATATATCCGCACCGTCTGCGAGGCGATGAAGGCGGCCACGTCGGACAAGGACCGCTTCGTGGGCGATCCGGCGTTCTATGACGTGCCGGTCGATCGGCTCACCTCCAAGGCCCATGCGGCTGAGATTGCCACCCGGATCAAGGCGGGAGAGCGGATCAGCGTGGAACGTCTCGACCTGCCGCCGGAGCCGAAGGACACGACCCATGTCGCGGTGGTGGACAGGCACGGCAACTGCGTGACCATGACCCACTCGCTGGGCATGCCGTCGGGCGTCATCAGCGACGGGCTGGGCTTCATGTACAATGGCTGCATGGCGGTGTTCGATCCGCGGCCCGGGCGTGCGGGCTCCATCGCGCCGGGCAAGAGCCGGTTCTCGTCGGTGGTCCCGACCATCGCTTTCAAACAGGGCAAGCCGCATGTGGTGCTGGGCGCGCCCGGCGGTACGCAGATCGTGATGGGCGTGATGCAGGCGCTGTTGAACGTGCTGGACTTCGGGATGGACATGCAGAACGCCGTGTCAGCGCCGCGGTTCTCCTCCACGTCCAACGCCATCGACATCACCAACCGTATTCCCGGCTACGTGGTCGAACCACTCGAACGCGAAGGCTACGAGGTGATCCGCTCGCCCCTCACTTTCGGCATCGCCGCAGTTCATGGCATCCGCATCGGGGCGGATGGCGCCATGGACGGCGGTGCCGACCCCGGCCATGACGGGGTCGCGCTGGCGGTTTGAATGATGAATTTGCACTCGCGTACCCCGGCCATGGTGCCGGGGTCCAGAGGCAACGGGTGAGGAAGCTGGGCCCCGGAACAAGTCCGGGGCACAATTGTCCTAGATCGACCAGCCGCCGTCGATGATGTGGTTCTGACCCGTCACGAACGATGACTCGTCCGACGCCAGCCAGACGATCAGCGGGGCAACATCATCGGCATCGGCCAGCTTGCCGGTGGGCTGGCGCGACAGGAACCATTCGCGCGCCTTGTCGTAGCCGCCCATCTGCTCACCCAGTTTCTCTACACGCTGGCGCAAGGATGGCGTGTCGATGGTGCCGGGGCAGATGGCGTTGCAGCGAATGTTCTGCTTGATGAAGTCGATGGCGATGGAGCGCGTCATGCCGATGACGGCGGCCTTGGTGGCGCCGTAGACGAAACGGGCAGGCGCTCCCTTTATCGAGGAAACCACCGAGGCCATGTTGATGATCGAGCCACCGCCACGCTCCAGCATGCCGGGAATGACCGCCTTGGCCATGCGGTACTGGGCTCGCACGTTGAGTTCGAACGAGAAGTCCCAGGCCGCATCATCGCAGTCCATGATGGTGCCGTGGTGGACATAGCCCGAGCAGTTGAACAGCACGTCGACGGGACCGGTCTTCTCGATGATCTTCGCCACCTGCTTCGGCTTGGTCACGTCCAGCAGGTAGGTCTTGATGCCGCGCGCCTGGCCCTTCACTTCAGCCAGCGCATCCTTGTTGATGTCGGTGGCGAAAACCTTCGCGCCCTCGCGCGCCATCGCAATCGCCGCGGCACGGCCCATGCCCTGTCCCGCCGCCGTCACCAGCACTGTCTTGCCCTTCAGCCGTCCTGCCATTTTATCCTCCCAGCCGGAATCTGTTTTGCGCGCGCGCCAGCAATGTGGCAGCTTTCGCCAACCGCATACAACACAATCCGCACCATAAGAAAGCGGGGAGGAAAGCATCTGACATGAAAGTTGTTATCACCGGCGGCACCGGGTTTATCGGGGCCCGCCTGGCCCGGCGCATTATCGACAAGGGCACGCTGGCGGGGCTGGATGGCGCCCAGGTCAAGGTGGACGAGGTGGTGCTGTTCGACGTGGGCGCACCCGACCCGCTGCCGATGGGGCTGGACGGCGAGGTGAGCGTGGTGACCGGCGACATTTCCGACCGCGCCACGGTAGAGCGGCTGATCGACCGGGACGACATTTCAGTGTTCCACCTGGCCTCGGTGGTGTCGGGCGGCGGCGAGAAGGATTTCGACCTTGCCATCCGGGTCAACCTGACCGGTGGGTTGAATGTGTTCGAGGCGCTGAGAGCGCGGGCATCCACGCCCCGGCTGGTATTCGCCTCATCCATTGCGGTGTTCGGCGGCAGCCACATGCCGGGCGTGGTGGGCGACCTCGGCAAGCAGACGCCGCAGACCACCTATGGCATGACCAAGGCGTGCTGCGAACTGCTGATCAACGACTATACGCGCAAGGGCTTTCTGGATGGCCGCTCGGCGCGGCTTCCCACCGTGATCATCCGGCCCGGCAAACCCAATGCGGCAGCCTCGTCGTTTGCCTCAGCGGTGTTTCGCGAGCCGCTCAAGGGCGAGGATTACGTGCTGCCGGTTGCGCTTGAGACGGTGATGCCGGTGCTGGGCTACCGCAATATCGTCGAGGGAATTCTCGCCCTGCACGAATTGCCTTCAGAGAAACTCGGCGATGACCGTGCGGTGTCGCTGCCCTCGATGGACGTGACCGTCGCCGACATGATCGCCTCGCTCAAACGCGTGGCCCACAACCGCAAGCTCGGCGAGATATCGGTCAAGCCGGACCCCTTCGTCGAGGCCATCGTAAAGACGTGGCCGGTGGCGACCGACGACAAGCGTGCGGTCTCGCTCGGACTGCCCAAGGACAATTCGGTGGACGACATCGTCCGCCACTACATCGAGGACTACGATCATGGCTAAAAAGACCGTCTATCGTGGCAAGTCGCACGCGAAGAAGGGCACGGATCCGCTCGCGCCGGAAGGCCGCTCCAAGTACTGGTTTGGCCAGAAGGGCATGGACGGTTTTCACCATCGCAGCTGGATGAAGAACCAGGGCCTGCCGCATCACCTGTTCGATGGCCGCCCCGTGATAGGCATCTGCAATACGTGGTCCGAGCTGACGCCGTGCAACGCCCACTTCCGGGTGCTGGCCGAGCGCGTCAAGCGCGGCATCTACGAGGCGGGTGGCTTCCCGGTGGAGTTCCCCGTCATGTCGCTGGGCGAGACGCTGATGCGCCCCACGACCATGATGTTCCGCAACCTCGCCTCGATGGATGTCGAGGAGTCGATCCGCGCCAACCCGATCGATGGCGTGGTGCTGCTGGTGGGCTGCGACAAGACCACGCCGGCGCTGCTGATGGGCGCTGCCTCGTGCGACCTGCCAACCATCGCCCTGTCCGGCGGGCCGATGCTGAACGGGCGTTTCGGCAACGAAACAATCGGTTCGGGCACGCACGTGTGGAAGTTCGTGGAGCGGCAGAAGGCCGGCACCATGACCTTCGAGCAGATGACCGAAGCCGAGGCATGCATGTCGCGCTCGGTGGGTCACTGCATGACCATGGGCACGGCCTCGACGATGGCCTCGATGGTGGAGTCGCTGGGCATGGGTCTTCCCACCAATGCAGCCATTCCGGCCGCCGACTCGCGGCGCAACGTGCTCGCCCACATGGTGGGCCGGCGCATCGTCGAGATGGTGAAGGAGGATCTGCGCATGTCGAAGATCCTGACGAAGAAGGCGTTCGAGAACGCCATCCGGGTCAACGGCGCCATCGGCGGCTCGACCAACGCCGTCGTTCATCTGCTCGCGATCGCCGGGCGCATGGGCGTCAAGATCACGCTGGACGACTGGGACCGTCTGGGGCGCGACGTGCCGTGCCTCGTCAACCTGATGCCGTCGGGCCAGTACCTGATGGAAGACTTCTACTATGCCGGCGGCCTGCCGGTGGTGATGAAGGAACTGGCCGAGGCGGGCCTGTTGCACAAGTCCGCGAAGACGGTGAACGGCAAGTCGCAGTGGGCCAACGTCAAGGATGTCGTGAACTACAACGAGGATGTCATTCACCCGCTAAAGAAGCCGTTCAAGGCCAATGGCGGGATTGCCGTGTTGCGCGGCAACCTGGCCCCGTCCGGCGCGGTGCTCAAACCCTCGGCTGCCACGCCGAAGCTGATGAAGCACAAGGGTAAGGCGGTCGTGTTCGAGGACATCGACGATTACAAGGCGCGCGTTGACGACCCGAAGCTCGACATCGACGAGAACAGCATCATGGTGCTGAAGAACTGCGGGCCGAAGGGCTATCCGGGCTTTCCCGAGGTGGGCAACATGGCGCTGCCGGCCAAGCTTCTGAAAAAGGGCGTGACCGATGTGGTGCGCATCTCGGACGCGCGCATGTCCGGCACCGCCTACGGCACGGTGGTGCTGCACGTCGCGCCCGAGGCGGCAGCGGGCGGGCCGCTGGCGCTGGTGCGCAATGGCGACATGATCGAGCTCGACGTGGCAGGCCGCAAGCTGCATCTCGACGTATCCGATGACGAGCTTGCGAAGCGGCGGAGCGAATGGAAGCCGCTCGACACGCCGGCGCGCGGGTACGCAAAGCTGCACGAGACCCACGTCATGCAGGCCGACACAGGATGCGACCTTGACTTCCTCGTCGGCAAGTCAGGGGCCGAGATCCCGCGCGAGAGCCATTAGGCCGATGCAGCCGCTTTCGGGTGTCAGCTTTGTAGGCGATGGCCTGAAGCGGCCCGAGTGCGTGCTGGCCCATGCCTCGGGCGTGCTGATCGTGCCGGACTGGACCGATGCCGGTGGCGTCAGCCTCGTCATGCCCGATGGCCGGACGGTCCGGCATCTGGCGGCGGACCGGAGCGAGAATGAACCGCTCAGGCCGAACGGCATCGCGCTGGAAGAGGGCGGGTCGATCCTGCTGGCGCACCTGGGCGATGAAACCGGCGGGGTGTTCCGGCTCAAGCCCGATGGGTCAACCGAGACGGTTCTGGACCGTGTGGATGGCTCACCACTGCCGCCATGCAACTTCGTCATTTCCGATGGCGCGGGCGGGCTTTGGCTTACTGTATCTACCCGGCGGGTGCCGCGTGCGCTGGGTTACCGCAAGGACGTGAACGACGGTTTCGTCGTTCACATTGCGGCGGACGGCTCGGCGCGGATCGCGGCGGATGGGCTTGGCTACACCAACGAGTGCATGACGCATCCGTCGGGCAAGTGGCTCTATGTAAATGAAACTTTCGCGCGACGGCTATCTCGCTTCGAGCTGCTTGGTGAAGGCCGGCTTGGCCTGCGCGAGACTGTATGCGAGTTCGGCGCTGGTACGTTTCCGGACGGGCTCGCTTTCGACGTGGATGGCAGCGCGTGGGTAACCTCGATCGTTTCGAACCGGGTGGTGCGGGTGGCTGCTGATGGCAGTCAAACGATCTGGCTGGAGGATGTCGACCCCGGTCACCTTGCCTGGGTGGAACAGGCCTACCAGCGCGACGAAATGGGCCGGCCGCATCTCGACCGTGCGGAATCGGTGAAACTTTCCAACATTTCCAACCTGGCATTTGGTGGAATCGGCCTGAAATCCGGCTATCTCGGATGCCTGCTTGGCGAGCGGATTGCACATGTTCCGATGCCTGTCGCAGGTCACCCCCTGCCGCACTGGAACGTGGATATTTCCCCGCTGCTGGCGGCGAAGGGTCTTCAGCCATGAGCCCGCTCAAGATCGCCGTCGCCGGGGCTGGATATTTCGCCCGCTTCCACCACGAGGCGTGGGCGCGGATGGAGCGGGTCGAACTTGCCGGCATCTGCGATGTCGACCAGGCAGCGCTGGCGGCAGCAGCGGGCGAGCACGGCGTGCCGGCGTTCATCAACGCGGCGCAGATGCTGGACGAGGTGAAGCCGGATCTGCTGGACATCGCAACCCCCCCGCCGTCGCACCTGGGGCTGATCCGGCTGGCGATGGAACGCGGCATTCCGGTCGTCTGCCAGAAGCCGTTCTGTACTTCACCCGGGCAAGCGCAAGAGGCGGTGGAACTGTCACGCAACGCCGGAAAGTTCATCTGCATTCACGAGAATTTCCGCTTCCAGCCCTGGTATCGCAAAACGAAGGAGTTGCTGGATCAGGGCGTGCTCGGCCAAGTTTACCAGATCACCTTCCGCCTGAGGCCCGGGGACGGGCAGGGGCCTGAGGCTTATCTGTCGCGGCAGCCCTATTTCCAGAAGATGGAGCGGTTTCTCGTACATGAGACCGGGGTGCACTGGATCGATACGTTCCGCTACCTGTTCGGCAATCCCACGGCTGTTTTCGCCGACCTGCGCCGTCTCAATCCTGCCATTGCGGGCGAGGACGCGGGGTTGATGATATTCGACCTGCCCGGCGGGGTGCGCGGTGTTCTCGATGCAAACCGGCTGGCGGACCATCAGGCCTCCAACCTGCGCCGCACCATGGGCGAGATGCTGATCGAAGGCTCAGCCGCCACGTTGCGGCTGGACGGCGAGGGGCGGCTGTTCCTGCGCAAGCATGGCGAGGTTGGCGAAGCCGAGGTGAAATTCCGCTGGCATGACAATGCTTTCGGCGGCGACTGCGTGTTCAGCCTATGCCAGCACGTCGCCCGGCACTTGCTGGACGGGGCGCCGCTGGAGAACGAGGCCTCCGACTACCTTGCCGTGCAGGCCGTCGAGAGGGCCTGCTACAGGTCGGCAGAAACCCGGCATTGGGTTGACGTTACGGCTTGTTTCTAATCCGTATTCATCGTTTGATTGTACCCGAGCGAACACGACGGGTAGCAGTGCATGGATTTGACGCTTGAATCTGCCTTTTCGACCGGGGGAATGGTTGGCCATCTGTCGTACGTCTTGCTTGTGCTCTCGATGGTCATGCGGCGCATGTCGCTGCTGCGCATCCTGGTCATCGCATCGGCCTTCGTGGCGATTTGTTATGACTGGTTCTGGCTCAGGGACCCGGTCGGGGTGTTCTGGGAGACGCTGCTGGTGCTGGTCAACATCGTCCAGCTGACCATTACATGGCACCAGAACCGGTCGGCCCGGTTCACCGAGGAAGAACGCGTCTTCATGGACGGGCATCTGCCGAACCTGTCGATGGCGCAGCGGCGGAAGCTGCTGAACCAGGGGCTGTGGATTTCCGGCGAAAAGGACAGCCCCCTGACCGAAGAGGGTGTACCGGTCAGCCATCTCTACTATCTGGCGGACGGACAGGCGCTGGTATCGTCAGGCGGGCATGCGGTGGCGGTTTGCGAGCCCGGCACCTTCATCGGTGAGATGACCGCCATGCACGGCGATCCGGCCAATGGCACGGTAAAGCTGATCCGCGACTCGCGCTACTGGGCCATCGACGCCCAGCGGCTGCGTGACCTCGTCAGCAAGGATCCCGAGATCGGCACGGCGCTGGAAAGCAGTTTCGCGCGCAACATGCGCGACAAGCTGGTGCGGTCGAACCGCTTCATTCTCGAGTCCGGCGGGGTCCGGCGGCCGTCTCCTCCCGGCCCGCGAATTCGCACTTAGCGCCCGCCGCAACGCGTGATATCTGCTGCAGTCATGAAAGCTGCAAAACCAGGATTGTCGTACCGGGGCCAGGTCTGGCCGAAGCCATCCGATCTTGCCTCCGCCATCGGCAATGCCGGCGTGGACGTGGTGTCCTCGCCAGCAACCATCGGCTACCTCGAATTCGCCGCGCTCTATGCCGTCGAGCATCTGTTCG
>CAZYKZ010000028.1:0-18028 GCA_964648175.1 uncultured Anderseniella sp. | reverse complement strand
GCCTGATCGCGCTGATCGCCTTCGGCGTGCGCTCGACCATGGGCCTGTTCAACGCGCCCATCACCGAGGCCAACGGCTGGGGCCGGGAAACCTTCGGCCTCGCCATGGCGCTGCAGAACCTCGTCTGGGGCATGGCCCAGCCCTTTGCCGGCGCCTTCGCCGACAAGTTCGGCTCCTATCGCGTCATCATCGCAGGCGCGGCCGTATATGCCACCGGCACCGCGCTGATGGTCACCGCCGATAGTGGCGCATTGATGTATTTGGCCGGCGGCCTGCTGATGGGTCTTGGCATTGCCATGACCTCTTTCTCAATCATAATGGCCGCGTTCGGCAGGCTGGTTCCGCCTGAAAAGCGCTCCTGGGCGTTCGGCATCGCAACGGCTGCCTCGTCCATGGGACAGTTCGTGTTCGCACCGCTGGGCCAGGCCTTCATCGCCTCGTTCGGCTGGCAGACCGCGCTCTACCTGCTGGCAGGCTCGATCCTGTTCATGTGGCTGCTGGTCATGCCCCTGCGCGCAGCAAAGGGCGGCGTTGCCCGCGACGAGACCGAACTGGACATGTCCATCGGCCAGGCCCTGTCCCGCGCCGTGCAGCACCCGAGCTTCGTGCTGCTGACGCTGGGCTTCTTCGTCTGCGGCTTCCAGGTCGCCTTCATCACCGTCCACATGCCGCCGATGTTGGTCGAACAGGGCATCGCCCCGCAGCTTGCCGCATGGTCCATCGCCATCGTCGGCATCTTCAACGTGGTGGGCTCCTACACCTCCGGCATCGTTGGCGCGAAGTATTCCCGCCGCTGGAGCCTCACCCTGCTCTACCTCACCCGCTCGGTCGTCATGACCACGTTCTTCGTGCTCCCTATCACGCCGCTCTCCGTGGTCCTGTTCGCCGCCTGCATGGGCCTGTTGTGGCTGTCGACCGTCCCCCTCACCATGGGGCTGGTGACGGTCATGTGCGGCACCCGCTACATGGCCATGCTCTACGGCATCGTGTTCTTCTCGCACCAGGTCGGCTCGTTCCTCGGCGTGTGGCTGGGCGGCCGGCTGTACGACCAGTACGGCACCTATGACGTGGTCTGGTGGCTGGGCGTGGCGCTGGGCCTGTTCGCCGCCATCATGCACTGGCCGATCAGGGAAGCGCGCGCACCGGCCTTCGCCGTGCCCGAACCCGCCAAGGCCTGACGCCGATGCATTGGCCCGGCCACAAGCTCGCCATCAGCCTGTTCGCCGGCGTCCTGCTGGCCACGGGCCTTGCCATGGGAGCCGTCATGCTGGCCGGCCGCGCTGGCGACGACGAGGCGGGCACCCTGCTTGCCGTCTTCCCGCCCTCGACCCGGCCCAACTCGGTGTTCGGCAAGATCATCCTGGCAGGCGGCAAGCCCATCCGTCCGACATGGGTGCGCGGCACCTGGGTGGTGCATGGCGACGACGCAGGCTTTGCCGGCCGGCTGAAAGCGCAGGGCGCCATCGGCACCTACCGTAACTCGCCTGTACTGCCGCAACTGGCCGGCTGTTTCGCCTATGTGGATGCCAAGACCGTTGAGATGTTCGCCATCAGGCCGTGAAACACGTCAGCCCTTGGGCTCGGTCAGGTCGGCCATCGTCTTCTTGAACTGCGCGATCTTGTAGTCTTCCAGCTGGAACTGGTAGCCGCCGGTCCGCTTGATGATGTCGTCCGACGTTTCCTTGTCCTTGCCGCCGTCCAGCACCTTCACGCTTAGCCAGTCGTCCGCCGTGATGTTGAACTCGATCAGCATGCCGTCTTCCATCATCAGCCGCGTGCGCCAGGCTACGTCGCCACCCTGATCCTTGCGCACGTCGACGAACCGCGAATTGGCGATGTCGGTCGCGGCATAGCGGATGGTCAGGTCGTTCTGGGGCTTGCGGTCTTCCGGAACGTTGTCGATCTCGAACTTCGCCTGCCCGCCATCGGTTACGCCGACCCGGCGCACGACCAACTCTTCGCCACCGGCGGGCTGGAACGCCGCCAGCACCACCTTGTCAATGTTCATCTCGACAACGCCGGTATCGACCCAGGTGGAGAGGTCTGCATTGCCCTCGACGACGCCGCGCACCAGCCAGCTCTGCTTGTCGCCCGGCAGCCGCACGTATTGGCCGTCGGCAATCGCCCCGCCAACGCGGCCGCGCGCCTTTTTGCCGAGGATCACCTCGGCCAGCGTGTTGCCCGCCTTGTCCTCAAACGTCACCAGCCGGCCCTTGGCGTCCTTGGCAGCAGGATCGTCCACCTCGATGATCGGATACTTGTCCTCGCGCGCCGTCTTGGCCTCGAAAAGTTCGAGGCTGGCCGCCGCGACGATGGCCGACTGGAACTTGCCGCCCTTCACCGGGAAGTCCGACCCTTCCAGCTTGTACGACGCATCGTCATTGCGGATGATCCGGAAAGACTTGTCGCCCTGCCGCACCGAAATCGCCGCAACGTCATTGGCCTTTGCCAGCAGGTCCGGCAGCAACCGCTCGCCACGCCGCGCCTCGACATAGCCCGAATGCGTTTGCTGCCATTGCCAGGCAGCACCGCCAAGCGCCACCGCCGCCGCAATCCCGAGCGCGATAACAGTCCGCCTTGCGATCATTGCCCGGCCCCCTTCACCTTGGCCGCACTGGCCCGGCGCCGCCGGTTCCACAGCAGCAGGAACCCGCCAAGCCCGATCAACAGGGGCACCAGCGCAATGTTGAGCGCCTTCACCCGCACGCCCAGCGCATCGATGTCAGCGCGCAGGTTGCGCTGCACATCGCGCAGCTTCTTGCGTGTCGAGAACAGCTCGGTGCGGAAGTCCTCGATGGCCTTCTGGTCGGCCTCGGTCAGCGTCACCTCGCCGTCCTTGGCCCGCGACAACAGACTGGTCAGCTTCTTCTGGGTGTCCTCAAGGTTCTTGTTCAGCAACTGCTCCTGCTGCCGGAAGCGCGCATTGGCGTCGGCGCGAAGCTGGTTGACCAGCGTGAACGGCCGCTGCTCCACGCCACGCCCGCGCAGACCCGACAGCGCCTCGCCGCCCGCCATGTCCTGCACCGCATTGACCAGCAGGTTGGCGTTGCCAGCCCGCGGAATGACCTGCGCCTGGCCGCCCGGCCCCTGGCTCACCTCCGCCCAGAACGTGTCGAACAGCATGTCGGCATCGCCAACCGCCAGCACGTTGATGGCGCCTTCTGCCTTGTGCTCACCGGCAAAGCCCGAGTCAGCAGGCTTTCCACCTGCGAAGCCGGTCTTCGCATCGCCTGTTACCCGCGCCGCCAATATGCGCTGACCGCCTTCGGGCAGGTAGTTCTGCAGAAGATTGATCGGGTTCGGGTTGCGCAACTCCTTCGCTTCGATCATCGCCGAACGCTGCGAGGACGCGATCAGCGGCTGCACGGTCAGCCCGGAGCCCTCAACCGGCTTCAACGCGCCGGAAGACGCCATCATCAGCGACGAGACCTGATTGAAGATGGCATCGGTGCGCTCGAAGCTTTGCGGACCAAGCGCCAGCCACGTTACGTAGTTCACCACAACAGGCTGGCCCTGGTTGATGAACTGAACCTGGCGCGAATTGTCGATGTCACCGACCACCTTGTCCGGATCCACTTCGAGGCCCCAAGATTTCAGCAATTCCGCAAACGCGGCATTGTCCTTGAAGCCCTCGCGGCCCCTCGGAAGCACCTCCGAATAGGGGTCGGCGAACACGATCACCGGCTTGCCCGACAGCGCATACTGGTCGATGGCGTAGGCCGTCTTGTCGGTCAGCTGGCCCGGCGCGATCATCAGCAGGAGGTCTGCATCGTCCGGCACCGCGTCGAACGTCGGCGCCAGCATGTCCACGTCAAAGAACTCGCGGATCTGGTCGAACACTGCCCACGCCGGGATCTGCTGGCCAGTCTGCGGGTCCACATTTCCGGCAATGGGCAGCCGGGTCAGGATCGCAACCTTCTTCTTGCCCGCATTGTTGAGCTTGAACACAAGGCGCGTCAGGTCGAGCTCCAGGAAATCGGCACGCTCCAGAGCGAGGAACGGCAGCGTCTCCACATCGTCCGTAGAGTTGGTTCCGGCCACGCCGAAATAGGCTG
Organism: uncultured Anderseniella sp.; assembly: GCA_964648175.1. GTDB lineage: Bacteria > Pseudomonadota > Alphaproteobacteria > Rhizobiales > Aestuariivirgaceae > Anderseniella. The sequence continues at coordinate 13,973 of CAZYKZ010000028.1, read as the reverse complement.
ACCCGTCTCCACCCGGCAGCGGTGCAGCCTGCAGGCCCAGCGCTGCCGCCTCGTCTTCCTCGTCGGAGAACCGTTCGACCTTGACCAGCGACACCCGCAGCTTGCCACCTGAGAGGTCTTCGTAGTGGCGCAGCATGGACTGCACCCGGTCGAAGTGCCGGGCATAGGTCGGCACGTCCTGCGAAAGCTGCGGGGTATGGAACAGCCGCACCGTGATGGGCTCATCGATTGAGGCCAGCACCGAACGCGTCGCATCCGAAAGGGTATAGATCTGGCCCTCGGTCAGGTCGGCCCGGTAGCGCGACAGCCCCTGCCCCGCCCACAGGTTGACGCCCAGCAGCGCCACAAAACCCAGCACCAGCGCCAGGATGGCAAGACTTGAACCGGTTGACCGCTTCGCCATGGCTCAAGCCCCCTTCTTGAGCTCGACCGTGACGCCGGTCGCGAACAGCCAGAACGCCGTCATGCTGAGCGCCCACACCACGGCAGGCAGATCGATCAGCCCCCGCTGCAGCCCGTCATAGTGGGTAATCGCTGACAGCGCCGCCATCGCCTCCACCACCGGTTCGGGCGCAATCTCGCGCAGGCCGTCCAGCACGATGGGCGTACCTGCCGTGACGAAGATGAAGCAGGCTGCCACGCCAAGCACGAAGGCAATGACCTGGTTGGACGTCAGCGCCGACATGCAGCCGCCAATCGCCAGGTAAACGCCAGCCAGTGCCAGCGCGCCCAGATAGCTCACCGCGATCACGCCATTGTCCGGTTCGCCGAGATAATTGACCGTGATCCATAGCGGCACGGTGCAGGCAAGCGCGACACCCACGAAGACGAGCCCCGCCAGCCACTTGCCAACGACTGCGGCCCACGTCGCCGAAGGCAGGGTCAGCAGCAGTTCGATGGTGCCGGTACGCCGCTCTTCCGACCACAGCCGCATGGCGATGGCCGGCACCAGCACGAGGAACAGCCAGGGCACATAGATGAAGAACGGCTGCAGGTCGGCAATGCCGCGCTCATACAGGTTGCCCACATAGAACGTGAACAGCCCGGACAGCATCACGAAGATGATCAGGAACACATAGGCGATAGGCGTGGCGAAATAGCCCGAAAGCTCGCGCCGGAACACGGCCAGAATGTCAGACATTGGCCGCCTCCTGCGCCTTGGCGCCTGCTCCGCCAGCCGTCACCGCCCTGAATGCCTCATCCAGCGATTTCGACTTGCCCGGCGCCAGCTTGCGCAATTCGTCCGCCGTTCCGTCGGCGACGATGCGGCCCCGGTCGATGATCACGGCCCGGGTGCACACCGCGTCCACCTCTTCCAGGATATGGGTCGAGATGACGATGGCCCGGCCCTTGGCCATGTCTACGATCAGCTCGCGCACCTGGTGCTTCTGGTTCGGGTCGAGACCGTCTGTCGGCTCGTCAAGGATCAGCACCGGCGGCTCGTGCAGGATCGCCTGCGCCAGCCCGACGCGCCGCTTGAAGCCCTTGGACATGGTCTCGATGGGCTGTTCCAGCACGCCGCCAAGCTCGGTGCGCCCCACCGCCTTGTCGATGGCCGCGCGCGCCTCGGCGCCGGACAACCCACGCATGGCGGCGCAGAATTTCAGAAACGACTGAACCGGCATTTCGCCATAGGCCGGCGCGCCCTCGGGCAGATATCCCAGTTGCCGGCGCGCCTCGCGCGGGTTCGCATGCACGTCGACGCCGCATATGAAGGCCGAGCCCTCATCCGGCTCGAGAAAGCCGGTCGCCATCTTCATGGTTGTGGACTTGCCGGCGCCATTGGGGCCGAGAAAACCCAGTACTTCTCCCGCAGGCACCGACAGCGAGATGCCGTTGACAGCAGTGAATGACTGAAAGCGTTTAACCAGGTCCTTGAGTTCGAGCAGTGCGGCCATTCGGTCTCTCACGTTTCGAATCAGCGGTGTGATCCATGTCGCGGATGCGCCATGACATAGACAGCTTGAAGGCGGCTTTCAAGGTGTCTGGCAGCAGTCTTGGGTGATGAGTGCTAACCACATGATTTTACTCATATAAATCATTTTTTCAAGATTGCGCGCGCAAACTGATATGGCACCATCGGGGTGTTTGGACCAATTGTCCGGGAGCACCTGAATGACGACGACGAGCGCACTGGAACTGCAACTGAAGGGCTGGAGCCTGACCACCGCGGAAATCCTCTACCGCATGCCGGATCACCGGCACCTGTTGCAGAGCTACATCTGGCAGGAATACGACCTGGCTCCGAAATTCCCCCGCCTGATCAAGTTTCTCGATTTCTGGAGCCACAACCTGGACGGCCCGCTGGCCGAAGTCCGGGTCGCCCACAACGCAATTGTCGGCGCTGCCGAGTTGCGGCTGGTCGACAAGGAGTGGCGGCTGCACTGAACTCCGCCACGCCCGATCAGGCTTCGTCTTCGGGCACGATCCATGGTTCGGCCTTGCCCGCCGCCGCCCATTCTTGCCATGCCGGCAGCGCTTTCATCGCGGCGCTGTAGGCCTGGACCGCCGGATGGTTCGACAGCGCGTAGATCTCGAACCGGTTCACCACCGGCGCATACATCGCGTCGGCATTGCTGAACTCGCCAAACAGGAACGGCCCGCCCGAGGCTGACAGGCACTGGTCCCAGATCTGCTCGATCCGCTGGACGTTGGCGCGCACGCCGTCGGACACCTCGATTTCGCGCACTTTTCTCGCAAAATTCATCGGACATTCGTTGCGCAAAGGCCGGAATCCTGCAGCCATTTCAGCTGAAATTGCCCGTGCCTTCGCCCGTTGCTTCATGTCCGCCGGCCAGAAACCCTTCTCCGGGTGAAGGTCTGACAGATACTCAAGGATCGCCAGGGACTCCGAAATCCGCAAATCGCCGTGGTGCAGCGCAGGCACTGTGCCCGTGTCCGAAAAGGTGCGGAAGTCCACCCGTTCCGGATGGTCGTCGAACCGCATCAGCTTCTGCTCGAACTCCACGCCCTTGACCTTCAGCGCGATCCACGGCCTGAACGACCACGACGAATACTTCTGGTTTCCAATGAACAGGGTAAGGCCGGACATCTGTTGTCTCCGTGGTTTCAATGAAAAGGCCCGGCAACATGTGCTGCCGGGCCGGTGTCTTTCTGCGATGGGAAACTGATCAGCTCGAATAGAATTCGATGACCAGGTTCGGTTCCATCATCACCGGGTACGGCACGTCGGCCAGCACCGGCACGCGCACCAGCTTGGCGGTGAGCTTCTTGTGATCGGCGTCGATATAGTCCGGCACGTCGCGCTCGGCCGACTGGATTGCTTCCAGCACCAGGCCCATCTCGCGGGACTTCTCGCGAACCTCGATCACGTCGTCGATCTTGACGCGGTAGCTCGGAATGTTGACGCGCTTGCCGTTCACCAGCACGTGGCCGTGGTTGACGAACTGACGGGCGGCGAACACCGTCGGCACCAGCTTGGCGCGGTACACGACTGCGTCGAGACGCGACTCGAGCAGGCCGATCAGGTTCTCGGACGTGTTGCCCTTCATGCGCGATGCTTCGTTGTACACCGCCAGGAACTGCTTCTCGGAAATGTTGCCGTAGTAGCCCTTGAGCTTCTGCTTGGCGCGCAGCTGCGTGCCGAAGTCGGAAAGCTTGCCCTTGCGGCGCTGGCCGTGCTGGCCGGGGCCGTATTCGCGGCGGTTCACCGGGGACTTCGGACGGCCCCAGATGTTTTCGCCCATGCGGCGGTCGATCTTGTACTTTGCGCTGTGACGCTTTGACATGTGAGTTCAAACTCCAAAATTTAAAACAAATCAACGGCCTGAACGGAAAAGCTCCGCCGGCCGTCAGCTCTATATGGTGCCTGGTCTCCTCCTCACCGGTCTCCCGGTGCGACAGGCTGCTTCTCCGTAAAGGCCGCTTCGCGTTTCGTAAGAGCGAAGCTGGTGAAACAGCCACGAACAGGCGAATTCTGCCGCAAAAGCAGCAGAACGAGGCGGCTTTTACGCCGGAATGACTGGGATGTCAAACGGTTGGGGCTAGTACAGCGTCTTGCGGTAAAGTTCGTCCACCGCCGACTGCTCGATGGAGTCCACCTGCACTCCCGAATGATCGCGAATGATCTCGTTCAACGTCGCCACCGGGCGCTGCGCCGGCCACGTATCCGGTTTCCACAAACCGCCCCTGAGCGGCGCCTTGCCGCAATGGCTGAAGACCTCGCGCACCCGCACCCGCAGCACGGTCTTCGGCAGCTTGCCGTTCAGCGCACACAGCTGGCGCAAGTCCTCGTCGTCGCGGATCTCCGCCGTGCCGTTCACCCGCAAGGTCTCGTCCACCGTCGGCACCAGGAAAATCAGCGCGACGGCAGGGTTGCGCAACACATTCAGCAGGCCATCGACCCGGTTGTTGCCGGGCCGGTCCGGCACGATCAGGTGGTGGTCGTCCTCCACCTGCACGAAGCCTGCCGGATCACCCTTTGGAGACACGTCCAGCGCTACACCGTCCGTGGTTGCCAGCACCATGAAAGGACTGTTGGCGATGAACTGCCGGCAATGTCTGTCGAGATGGCCAATCACCTTGGCCGCAGCACGCGGGCTCGGCGCTCCATACAGCGCTCGCAATTCCTCTTCCGTCCCGATTACCGCCATGCCCTTCGCCCCTTGCTGCCCGTCAGACCGGTATATCAAGCACCTTCAGCGTGCCGAAACCCATCGCCTTGAACCCGGCAGGCACCCGACCACCGGCGGGAGCCGAGGTCAGCACCACCGTGTCCGGCATGATCTCGCTCGCCTGACCCGGCTGGCTGTGCGCGCCCCTGTCCGCAAGGATGAACGCCGTGCGCCGGGCAATGGCGGGCGCGGGGTCGATCCATTCAACCGGCCACGGCGCAACCTGTTTCAGCTCATCCAACAGCAGCGGATAGTGCGTGCATCCGAGCACCACCACGTCGGTCTTGTTGCCGCCGCGGGTGCGGAACACCGGCTTTATCTCCGCCAGCAGCTCAGCCGGGTCGACCGCCTCGCCGCCAAGCTTGCGCTCGGCAATCTCGGCAAGGTTCGGCGCACCATGCAGCAACACCTTGCAGTGAAAAGCGTAGGTGTGGATCAGCGTGCGGGTATATTCGCGCTTTACCGTGCCCGGCGTCGCCAGAACGCCGATGACGCCACTCTGCGTCTGAGCCGCCGCCGGCTTGATTGCCGGCACGGTGCCGACGAACGGCACCCGGAACTCCTCGCGCAACACGTCCAGCGCCAGGGTGCTGGCGGTATTGCAGGCAATCACCACGCAATCGGGCTGCACGGCGGCTATCAGTTCGCGCATGACCTTGAGGATGCGCCTGACCAGCATCACCTCCGACCAGCGCCCGTACGGAAAGCCAGCCGTATCCGCAGCATAGACAAGATCGGTCACGTTGCCGAGCTGCTCGCGCACCGCGCGCGCCACGCTCAATCCGCCGGACCCGGAATCGAACATCAGCACCCGCTGCCGCCTGATGCTCATTCGCTGCTTTCCTCCAGCCTTGCCCGGTTGCGGCCGTGCAGGTGCGCCCGGGTAAGCGAGGCGATGATGCCGCGAAAGGTCCGCACTTCCTGCTGGCTCAGTTCGGTGCGCTGCAGCATGTTGCGCAGATTGCGAACCATGCCGGCGCGCATGTCCGGCGACTTGAAGAAACCGGCTTTTTCCAGCTCGGTTTCCAGATGCTCGAATAGCCCCATCAACTCCTGTTTGGTGGCCAGCCCCTCTTGCCCCCGCACCTTCAGGCCAGGCCCGTCCATTGCCGGCATCTCGCCCGTGCCCATGCCCAGCGTTTTTGCGACCGGCTTGTACCACTCGTAGCCCACCAGCAGCACCGCCTGTGCAATGTTGAGGGAGGCAAACTTCGGATCAACCGGTGCCGTGACGATCACGTCGGCCAGCGCCACTTCATCGTTGTTCAGCCCCCAACGTTCGCGGCCGAACATCAGCGCCACCCGCTGGCCTGCCGCGATGCGCTGATGCATGTCGGCGGCGGCCTGCTCCGGCGTCAGCACTTCCTTTGTCATGCCGCGCGGTCTCGCCGTGGTGGCGTATACACGGTGAAACGGGGCGACGGCGGCCTCGCAGGTGTCGTGGACGACGGCTTGCTCGATGATCCAGTCCGCCCCGGACGCGGTCTGCCGTGCCCGCTCGTTCGGCCACCCGTCGCGCGGGTCGACGATGTGCATTTCCGACAGGGTGAAATTGGCCATGGCACGCGCGGCCGTGCCGATGTTCTCGCCCAATTGCGGGTTCACCAGAATGACCGCTGGCGCCGTGCCGGAATCGTGTTCACGCGTGCTCATGATCGCCTCAGGGGATACACCAGGCGCACAAAATTACAAGTCCGCGACAACCGCCAGAAGGCGAAAACCCGGCGTCCGGATTTACCGCGAATTCACCTTTAACGCCGCATAGTGACAATTGGAGTTTCTCCTGGGAAGAGAGCATTTCGAGATGACTGCCACTGATCTGCACCAGCGGATGCTGCATCTGTTGGACAGGGCCAAAACCATGTCCGCGAGTGGTCGCGCTGCTACTCGACCGGCGGTTTCCGCGATCACGCCCGCAAGCCCTTCGCTGCCACCTTCGCGACCGGCCATGACTCAACCGGCACCAATGTCGCCGCCGGTCGATTACGGTCCGCCGGCCGACAGCGGGTCATTTGAGATGCAGCCAGTTCATCCCGCCATGCAGACGCCTGAAATCCACATTCCCGAAGTGGACCCGCGCGAGCCGGAACCCGGCTTCGTCGAAGCTGTTGACGAGGCAGGAGATGACTTCGAGAGCCGGGGAGAAGCTCGCCAGAAAGTTCTGCGCAGGGGAAAGATCACCTGGCAAAGCGGGAACTTCGAGATCGAGTGCCAGGTTCGTGACCTCAGCACCACTGGCGCAAAGCTGCGCCTGGCGGGAGACGTCACCACACCATCGTGCTTCACCATCACCATCTACCCCGAAAAGATCACCAAGATGGCTCAGGTATGCTGGCGCGATGAACTCACCCTCGGCGTGCAGTTCATAGAAGACTGATCGCGCTTTGCGTCAACCGGGCTGAACGGTTTCCACGCTTCGCATCCGTACGCTTTCTGTGCCGTTTGCTCTTGCGGGCGGGCTTTGCTATGACCCGCGCGAACAGTCGTTGTGCACTGCACCAACCCCGAAAGAGCGAGGAAAACCATGTCCAAGATCAAGGTGGCAAACCCGGTCGTCGAACTCGACGGCGACGAGATGACCCGGATCATCTGGCAGTTCATCAAGGACAAGCTGATCCACCCCTACCTGGACATTGAACTGAAGTACTATGACCTCGGTGTCGAGCACCGCGACAAGACCAATGACCAGGTCACCGTCGATGCCGCCGAGGCCATCAAGAAGTACGGCGTCGGCGTCAAGTGCGCCACCATCACCCCGGACGAGGCCCGCGTCGAGGAATACGGCCTCAAGCAGATGTGGCGCTCGCCCAACGGCACCATCCGCAACATCCTCGGCGGCGTGATCTTCCGCGAGCCGATCATCTGCAAGAACGTACCACGCCTGGTTCCGAGCTGGACCCAGCCGATCGTCATCGGACGCCATGCCTTCGGCGACCAGTACCGCGCCACCGATTTCAAGTTCCCTGGCTCCGGCAAGCTGACCATCAAGTTCGAGGGCGACGATGGCGAAGTCATCGAGCGCGAAGTGTTCCAGGCGCCGGGTGCAGGCGTCACGCTGGCCATGTACAACCTCGACGAGTCGATCCGCGAGTTCGCCCGCGCCTCGATGAACTATGCGCTGAACCGCAAGTACCCGCTCTACATGAGCCACAAGAACACCATTCTGAAGCAGTATGACGGCCGCTTCATCGAACTGTTCGCCGAGATTTTCGAGAACGAGTTCGCAGAAAAGTTCAAGGAAGCCGGCATCACCTACGAACAGCGTCTGATCGACGACATGGTGGCCTGCGCCATGAAGTGGTCTGGCGGCTATGTCTGGGCGTGCAAGAACTATGATGGCGACGTCCAGTCCGACACGGTGGCGCAGGGCTTCGGTTCCCTTGGCCTGATGACCTCGGTGCTGATGACGCCGGACGGCAAGACCGTCGAGGCGGAAGCCGCCCACGGCACGGTCACCCGCCACTACCGCCTGCACCAGCAGGGCAAGGAAACCTCGACCAACTCGATTGCCTCTATCTTCGCCTGGACCCGTGGCCTCGCCCACCGCGCCAAGCTGGACGACAACCCGGCGCTGGCGAAGTTCGCCTCCACGCTGGAAAAGGTCTGCGTCGATACCGTCGAGGGCGGCGAGATGACCAAGGACCTCGCCGTGCTTATTGGCCCGGACCAGAAGTGGCTGTCGACTCAGGGCTTCCTCGACGCCGTCGACCGCAACCTGCAGAAGGCGATGGGCTGAACGCCAGCCAATGGTCCACATCGAGCCTTTTACGGGGGCCGGGCAGTAATGTCCGGCCCCTGTTCGTTGTGCGCACCACCGTCATCAAATTGCCACCGCTGATGTATGCTCTCGAACCATGATGTGCGGCAAGTTCACGAAATCCGCCTTTGGCCCGCTGGCAGCCATGCTGGTTGCCGGTAGTGCGCTAACTTCTGCGCTGCCCCGGGTCGAAGCCAGGCCGGTCAAGGCCAAGCCCGCCGCGGCTGTAGCGCCGCTGCCCGTGCGAGAGGCCAGCTTCGCCGCTGACGTCTGCCGTCTGATCGGCAACCGCGCCCGCTGGCGCGGCATCGATCCGCATTTCATCGCCCGGCTCATTCATACCGAAAGCCGTTTTTCGCCCAACGCAGTCTCGCCGGCCGGCGCCCAGGGCATCGCCCAGTTCATCCCCTCGACCGCCCGCCTGCGCAACCTTGCGGACCCGTTCGACCCTGCCACCGCCTTGACGGCCTCGATCGACTATCTGTCCGAACTGAGAACCTCGTTCGGCAACCTTGGCCTTGCCGCCGTCGCCTACAATGCCGGTGAAGGAGCAGCCCGCCGCTTTCTGGCCGGTGGCGGCATTCCATGGGAAACCGAGAACTACGTGCTGGCCATTACCGGCCGAACCGCTGCCGAGTGGCGCGACCGGTCTGCCCGCCACCCCATACCGCTCATACATGACCAGAAGTCCTTCGATGAAGCCTGCCCCGAGCACGTGGCAAGACCCGGGCGCGTGCGTATTGCGGCGCCAGCGGCAGCCGCGCGCAAGCCGTGGGGCGTACAGGTCGCGGAGCACTTCTCGCAGTCTGCGGCCATCAGCATCTACCAGCGCCTGAAAGGCCGCTTCCCTGCCGGCGTCGCCGGGCAACCGCCCATGCTGGTGCCGGTCCGCAACCGCTCGATGGGCACGCGCATGCGCCACGCGGCCCGCATCGGCGCCGACAGCCAGGCGGAAGCCATCCGCATCTGCCAGGCCTTGCAGGCCCGCTCGGTCGCCTGCCTGGTCCGCAAGACGCCGTAGTACTGGCCCCTTCGAACCGTCTTGCCAGCGCGCGGCACCGGCGCGATAGTTGCCCGGAGCAACGTCTTGGGTGACGGAGGAAAACCGGATGGTAGGCAACACAGAGATCGAGGCATTCCAGCGCGACGGCGTGACCGTCTTGCGCGGCATCCTCACGCCGGAATGGCTGGCGCAGCTTGAATCAGCCATTGAAGAAAACATGGCAAACCCCGGCCCCTACGGGAAAAATCACACCGAGCCCGGCCGGCCCGGGGCCTACTTCGGCGACTATGTAAACTGGAAGCGCATCAAGGCCTTCAAGGACGTCTGCGACCGCGGACCGCTGGGCCGCATTGCCGGTGAGCTCATGGGCGCGGAAAAGACCCAGCTCTTCCACGAGCATGTGCTGGTCAAGGAGCCCGGCACCGCCGATCCGACGCCCTGGCATCAGGACCTGCCCTATTACTGCATGGACGGCACCAAGACCGTGTCGATCTGGGTGCCGCTGGATCCGGTGAAGAAGGAGGTATGCCCGCACTTCATCTCCGGAAGTCACAAGGGTGCAGTCACCTATGTTCCGCGCCGCTTCAAGACGCTCGCCCCGCTCGAAGGCGACACCTCCACCTATGAACCGTTCCCGGACATCGACGAGGAACGCGATGCCGGCAAGCTGCTGTCATGGGACCTGCAGCCCGGCGATGCCGTGGCGTTCGATTACCACACGCTGCACAACGCTCCGCCCAATAATGCAGGCACAAGAAGACGCGCCGTGTCGTTCCGTTTCATGGGCGAGGACTGCCGCTATGTGGCGCGCTCCCACGCCGTCTCGCCGCCGTTCGACGAGATGGGCCTCAAGCTCAACATGGGCGATCCGATGCCGGAGGACTGGTTCCCGGTGGTGTGGCAGCGGACCTGACGCGCTCCTGACACGATGCTGTCAGCAGGACCGGTGTACTACGGTGCATCAGCAGCAGGAGGCATGAGATGACAATTCGCGGACGCTGCCAGTGCGGTGCGGTCGAGTATGAACTGGCGAAGCCTCCCCGCCGGGCCAGCATCTGTCATTGCCGCATGTGCCAGCGCGCCACCGGCAGCTACTTCGCGCCTCTCGCCAATGTCGAAATTGATGACTTCAAGCTCGTCAAGGGAGAGCTGACAACCTACCGCTCGTCAGCCTTGGCGGAACGCGGTTTCTGCCGCGATTGTGGTTCTCCCCTGACCTTCCGCTATGTGGAGTTGCCAGACATCAGCGTCACGATCGGTTCGCTGGACGATCCCGATATCATCTCGCCTTCGAAGCAATACGGTACCGAGTCCACGGTCAGGTGCTTTTCCAACCTGTCCAGCCTGCCGGGCAAATCCACTCAAGAAGCGATGCCGGCTGGCTGGCTGGAAAGGATAGAGGGAGGAGGCTCATGACAGACAGAATTCACACCGGCGGTTGCCAGTGCGGCGCGGTGCGCTATCGGGTCACCGGCCCGCTGGGCAATTGCGGCGTCTGCCATTGCCGCATGTGCCAGAAGGCATCCGGAAACTTCGGCATGATCCTCGTCACCGCTGAGCTGAAGCACTTTGACTGGACCCGCGGCAAGCCGTCGGAATTTGCCTCAACGCCCGTGACGCGCCGGGGCTTTTGCGACAAGTGCGGCACGCCGCTCTACATGCATGACCAAGGCGATCATGCCTATGAACTCTGTGTCGGCACGCTCGATGATCCCGATGCCACCGCACCCACCCATGCAGTCGGCATCGAGAGCAAGCGCAAGTGGTTTGACTCACTCGCCACCCTGCCGGGCAAGACCACGGAACAGGACTGGGAGCCCGACGCGCTGGCAAGGCTTGTCAGCCGCCAGCACCCCGACCATGACACGCCGGACGAGTTCGACTGATCAGCCCTTGAGCATCGCGCGGATGGCATCGAGCGCCGCTTCCGCCTTGCCACCGTCCGGTCCGCCGCCCTGCGCCATGTCGGGCCGGCCGCCGCCGCCCTTGCCGCCTACGGCTTCAACGCCGGCCTTGACCAGGTCAACTGCACTCACCTTGCCCACGAGGTCGTCGGTGACGCCGGCGCCGACAGTCGCCTTGCCGTCGTTGACAGCCACCAGCGCGACCACGCCAGAACCCACTTGCGCCTTGCCATCGTCGATGGCGCCGCGCAGGTCCTTCGGGTTGAGACCGTCGAGCACTCGCGCCATCAGCTTGACGCCGGCAATTTCTTCAATCGCGGCGCCGCCGCCACTGCCGCCGCCCATGGCGAGCTTCTTCTTCGCCTCGGCCAGTTCACGCTCAAGCCGCTTGCGCTCTTCAACGAGGGCGACCACGCGGGCCTCGACGTCATCGGGCGCTGCCTTGAGCACGTCGGCCAGCCGCTGGACCTGCCGGTCACGCGCTTCCAGGTAGTCGCGCGCTGCATCGCCCGCCAGCGCTTCGATGCGGCGTACGCCGGCCGCAGAGGCGGATTCGCTGACCAGCCGGATCAGGCCGATGTCGCCGGTGCGCGACACGTGCGTGCCGCCGCACAGTTCCATGGAATAGACCTGCTTGTTGCCACCGGCCGTGCCGCCGGGCTGCACGCCCATGGTCACCACGCGCACCTCGTCGCCGTATTTCTCGCCGAACAGCGCCATGGCGCCGGCCTCGATGGCCTCGTCCACGCTCATCAGCTTGGTGGAAACGGGATCATTCTGCATCACCACCGTGTTGGCGATGCGCTCGACCTGCTCGAGTTCGTCTTCCGACATCGACTTCGGATGGGCGAAGTCGAAGCGCAACCGGCCAGGCTCCACCAAAGAGCCCTTCTGCACCACGTGGGTGCCCAGCACCTGCCGCAGCGCCTCGTGCACGAGGTGGGTGGCCGAGTGGTGAATGCGGTTGCCGGAGCGGCGGCTGTGATCCACTTCCATCTCGACCGCGTCGCCGGGCTTGAAAGTGCCCTCGTCCACCCGCGCAGCATGAACGAACAGGTCACCCACCCGCTTCTGCGTGTCGGTTACGGTCAGCCGCGCGCCTTCAGCCATGCGCATCAGGCCCATATCGCCGGTCTGGCCGCCGCTTTCGCCATAGAACGGCGTCTGGTTGACGATGATCGACACCTCGTCGCCCTTTGAGGCCGTATCCAGCATCTTGCCGCCCGCGCCCACAATGGCCTTGATCACGCCTTCCGCTGTCTCGGTGTCATAGCCGAGGAAATCGGTGGCGCCGGCCTTCTCGCGCACGTCGAACCATACAGCCTCGGTGCCCGCCTCGCCGGACCCGGCCCAGGCCGCGCGGGCCTCGGCCTTCTGCTTCTCCATCGCGGCATTGAAGGCAGCCGTATCGACGCTGATGCCGCGCGACTTCAGCGCATCCTGCGTCAGATCCAGCGGGAAGCCGTAAGTATCATAAAGCTTGAACGCCACGTCGCCGGAGAAGCTGTCGCCCTGCTTGAGGTCCGCGCTTTCGTCGTCCAGCATCTTCAACCCGCGCTCCAGCGTCTTGCGGAAGCGGGTCTCTTCAAGGCGCAGCGTCTCGGTGATCAGTTCCTCGGCGCGCACCAGTTCCGGATACGCCTGGCCCATCTCGCGCTTGAGCGCCGGGAACAGCTTCCACATCAACGGCTCCCTGACGCCAAGCAGCTCCGCATGGCGCATGGCGCGGCGCATGATCCGGCGCAGCACGTAACCGCGGCCCTCGTTCGACGGCAGAACGCCGTCGGCGATAAGGAACGAGGTTGCCCGCAGGTGGTCCGCGATGACCCGGTTGGAAGCCTTGTGCTTGCCCTTCGCCTCGACGCCCGTCTCCTCCTCGATGGCTGCGATCAACGCGCGGAACAAGTCGGTCTCGTAGTTGTCATGGGTTCCCTGGAGCACGGCGGAAATGCGCTCAAGACCCATGCCGGTATCGATCGACGGCTTCGGCAGGCTGATGCGCTCGTCCGGCGTAACCTGCTCGAACTGCATGAACACCAGGTTCCAGATCTCGATGAAGCGGTCACCATCTTCATCGGGCGAGCCGGGAGGGCCGCCGGGAATGTGATCGCCGTGATCGAAGAAGATTTCAGAGCACGGTCCGCACGGACCCGTATCGCCCATCGCCCAGAAATTGTCCGACGTCGGGATCCTGATAATCTTGCTGTCCGGCAGGCCGGCAATCTTCTTCCACAGGTCGAACGCCTCGTCGTCCTCGTGATAGACCGTTACCATCAGCCGCTTCTGGTCAAGGCCGTAGTCCTTCGTGATCAGGTTCCAGGCCAACTCGATGGCGCGTTCCTTGAAATAGTCGCCGAACGAGAAATTGCCGAGCATCTCGAAGAAGGTGTGGTGGCGTGCCGTATAGCCCACATTGTCGAGGTCGTTGTGCTTGCCCCCGGCGCGCACGCACTTTTGAGCCGTGGCGGCGCGGCTGTACGGACGCTTCTCAAGACCGGTGAACACGTTCTTGAACTGCACCATCCCCGCATTGGTGAACATCAGCGTCGGGTCGTTGCGCGGCACCAGCGGCGAGGACGCAACCACCTCGTGACCATTCTTGGCGAAGTAGTTCAGGAATGTTGAGCGGATTTCATTGACGCCTGACATGGGGCTTCGTTCGTCCTGCTGGAAAT
>CAZYKZ010000027.1:0-18268 GCA_964648175.1 uncultured Anderseniella sp. | reverse complement strand
TCGGCGCTTGGCAACTTCATGAACATCGAGCTGTCGTCGTTCTATTTCGACGTCCGCAAGGACGCGCTTTACTGCGACGCACCTTCCAGCATCCGCCGCCGCGCCGCGCTCACCGTCATCGACCGCATCTTCAACTGCGTGGTGACGTGGCTTGCGCCCATCCTCGCCTTCACCTGCGACGAAGCCTGGATGGAACGGCACGGGCCTGAGGCTTGCGTCCACACCGAGCAGTTCCCGGACGTGGGCGAGCACTGGCGCAACGAAGCGCTCGAAGCGACCTGGGCGAAGGTCATGAAGGTCCGTTCCGTCGTCACCGGCGCACTGGAAGTCGAACGGCGCGAAAAACGCATCGGCTCCTCGCTCGAATCGGCGCCGGAGATCTACCTCGTGGACGAGGAACTGCTGCACGCGCTGCATGGCATCGACATGGCCGAGATCTGCATCACCTCGGGCGCAAAGGTGATCCACGGCGCTGCCCCCGATGGCGCCTGGCGCACAGACGAGGTGCGCGGCGTTGCGGTGGTGCCGGCAAAGGCCGAAGGTACCAAGTGTGCCCGCTCCTGGAAGGTGTCGCCGGACGTGGGCTCCGACGCGGAGTATCCCGACGTGACGCCTCGCGATGCTGATGCGTTGCGCGAATGGGCAAGGCTGGGCGTTACCGTCTGATGGCTGGACCGTTGCGCTGGTGGGGCCCCGTATCCGCTGTCGGCATTGCCATGGCGGTGATGACCTACGTCATCGACCAGCTGCACAAATGGTACATGCTGGGCCCCTTCGGCATCCTCGAGCGCCAGCCGGTCAATGTTGTGCCGGGTTTCGACCTCGTCATGGTCTGGAACTACGGCATTTCCTACGGCTGGTTTGCGTCGCATTCCCAGTTCGTGCGCTGGACGCTCATCATCCTGTCCCTGGCTGTGTCGGTCGTGCTGGTGATCTGGCTGGCAGGGCAGGTCAGGCCGCTTCTGGCTGCTGCCATCGGGCTCGTGATTGGCGGTGCCCTGGCCAACGCCACCGACCGTGTGGTTCATGGCGCCGTGGCCGATTTCTTCCACCTCTATGCCGGTTCCTTCAGCTGGTACGTGTTCAACATTGCCGATGTCGCCATCGTTGCCGGGGTTGCCGTGCTGATGTATGACTCATTCTTCGGCCGTGGCGAGCAGAGGGACACGTGACAAACTGTGCATTCTGCGAGCCTTGGTTTTGCCCCAAAACGGTGGCAGGCGTAGTCTCGTCGGGGAGGCGCGTCCGGCCCGGCCCCGGATAAACGTGACGATTGGAGTTGTGATGAGGGTCAACCGCAAATCGAGGGCAGCCATTGCCGTCCTTGCCCTGCCGTTTCTGGCTGCGTGCTCCGAGACCAGCGTCATGGACACGTTCAACGCCGGCAAGGGGGATGCGCCCAACGAATCCCTCGTGACCACGAACCAGCCTCTGTCGATGCCGCCGGACATGGCCCTTCGCCAGCCTGGCGCAGCCGCAGCACCTGCCTATGGTTCAAGCAATGGCCTGCAGGTAGAGCAGGGTCAGCGCGCGACCGCCTACCAGGCCCCGCCGCCGCCTCAGCCGGTATATCAGCCGCCTGCTGCCCAGCAGCAGCAACCGGCGTGGCAGAATACGGCGCCCGCTCCCGCACCTGCGCCACAGCAGCAGGCCTACCAGCAGCCGATCGCGCCGCAGCCGAACGTCAGTCCGCAGGACAAGATCTATTATGATAACGGCGTAAACCCGTATAACGCCGACGGCACCCGCAAGAAGCAGGCGGACCTGGACAGCGAAATGCGCGAAAAGGCTCTAGAAAAGAAGCGTGCGCAGAACCCGAACTACGGCACCATCTTCAACATGGGCGAGTTGTGGTCGGGCAACTGACGTTGCGCCAGTGAGCATCTGCCGGTTGCCGTTGCATCACTTTCCAGCGATCTTACCAATAGTTCAGTGGCGATTCTCCGGCCAGTCGTGCATTGTCCGGCTACGTCTGTTGCAACCTGCGCCGAATATTCGCATTTTGGCCTGAGCAGGTCATGCATGTGCGTTTCCACAGGAGAAAGCCCGTCTTGAAAATCAGCACCTCCCGCATGTCGCCTTCCAGAACGCTGAGGCAGGCTGTGTTCGCAGTCCTTGCTGCATTGTCGCTGGTTGCGGCAATCGCCATGCCGGCCCAGGCGCTGGACGTGAAGGTCAGCGAGTACACCCTCGACAACGGCATGAAGGTGATCGTGATCCCGGACCGGCGCGCGCCGGTCGTGACGCACATGGTGTGGTACCGGGTCGGTTCAGCCGACGAGGAACTCGGCAAGTCGGGCATCGCCCACTATCTCGAGCATCTGCTGTTCAAGGGCACCAAGCGGCTTAAGCCCGGCGAGTTTTCGCGCATCATCCGCCGCAATGGCGGTGAGGACAACGCCTTCACCAGCTATGATTACACTGCCTATTACGAGCGCATAGCGGCCGACCGGCTTGAACTGGTGATGGACCTCGGTACGGACCGCATGGCCAACACCATCTTCAACGACCAGGACGTCAAGACTGAGCTCGAGGTGGTCAAGGAAGAGCGCCGCACCCGCACCGACAACAACCCTTCGGCCTTGCTGGGCGAACAGCTCAATGCCGCGCTTTACACGGCCCATCCCTATGGCCGGCCGGTCATCGGATGGATGTCCGAGGTCGAAGCGCTGACCGCAGACGATGCAAAGGCGTTCTATGCGAAGTACTACACTCCAGCCAACGCCGCCCTGGTGGTGGTTGGCGATGTGGAACCGGAAAAGGTTCATGAGCTGGCGAAGAAATACTACGGTGTCCTGCCGAACACCGCGCCGGTGCCCGTGCGCAAGCGCACGATGGAGCCGTCGTTCATTGCCGCCAAGCGCGTCGAGATGTCGGACCCGCGCACTGCCGCTCCGGAGCTGCTGCGCAAGTACGTGGTGCCGGGCGTCAACACCGCCGAACCCGGCGTGAGCGAGGCTCTCGACATTGCCGGCATTGCCATCGGCTCAGGCTCCACGTCCTACCTGTATCGAGAACTGGTAACCCGCCAGGGCCTCGCCTCGAGCGTTTCGAGCTGGTACCAGGGGGATGCGCTGGATCACGGCGAACTGGGCATCTCCGTCACCCCTGCGCCCGGCGCCGACGTCACCAAGGTGGAAGAAGCACTGGACGCAGCGCTGGCGAAACTTGCCCAGGACGGCGTTGATCCTGCCCTTGTCGAGCGGTCGCGGAACCAGCTTGTCGCCAGCACGATCTATGCGCTGGACAGCCAGTTCCAGTTGGCCTTCGTGTTTGGCTCCGCCTTTGCCATCGGCCGCAGCGTCGAGGACACGATTGGCTGGACCGACCGTATCAAGCAGGTGACGCCCGAACAGGTGTCCGAAGCGGTTCGCAACTTTGTGCGCATAGAGCGCTCGGCAACCGGCGTGCTTGTGCCCGCACCTGAAAAGGCGGCGGCAGCCGCTGCCGGCAATTGAAACGCCGGCTGATGCAACAGCAACTTTGGAACCTGCCTACGATGAAAGCACTCAGACTGGCACTGGCCGCCCTGGTCGTCACATTCATGCAGGCGGTTGCCGCTCATGCCGTCGACATCAAGGAGATTACGTCTCCCGGCGGCATAAAGGCATGGATTGTGTCGGACAGCACCATTCCGATCATTGCCATGAACTTCTCGTTCCGGGGCGGCACGGCCAATGATCCGGCCGACAAGGTAGGACGCGCCTATTTCCTGTCCGGAATGCTGGATGAGGGTGCAGGCGACCTGCCATCCGAAGCGTTCCAGGAGCGCATGTCGGAGCTGGCGGTCCGCATGTCCTTCGATGCCGAGCGGGAATATTTCGAAGGCTCTTTCCAGACGTTGAGCGAAAACCGCGATGCGGCCTTCGAGCTGCTGCGCAAGGCCGTTGCCGAACCGCGCTTCGACACGGTTCCCATGAACAAGGTGCGCGGCCAGATTCTCGTAGGGATCAAGTCTGACAGCGAGAACCCCAGCCGCATAGCCTCCGAGGCGCTGCTCAAGACCATGCTGGCGAGCCATCCTTATGCCAATGACCGCAAGGGAACCGTGGACACCGTCAATGCCATGACGCCCGATGACCTGCGCGATGCGTGGAAAGCCACCTTTGCGCGCGACAGGCTTCTTGTCGGCATCGTCGGCGACATTTCCGAAGAAGAAGCCGGCAAGATGCTCGACAAGGTGTTCGGCGGGCTGCCGGAATCCGCCGGGCCGGTCTCGGTGCCGGATGTTCAGTGGCCTGAAAAAGGCTCCATCACCATTGTCGAACGGGATATTCCCCAGTCGGTGATGACGTTCGCGATGCCGGGAATACTTCGCTCCGATCCTGACTTCATCGCAGCCTACGTGATGAACTTTGTGCTGGGCGATGGCGGGTTCGGTTCGCGGCTGATGGAAGAAATCCGCGAGAAGCGCGGGCTGACCTATGGGATCTATACCGGCCTCGTAACCTGGGACAATGGCGGGCTTGTCATCGGCTCGGTATCCACCCAGAACAGCAGGGCTGGCGAGACGCTGGACGTTTTGCGCGCCGAACTGACGAAGATGGCCACCGACGGTCCGACCCAGGGTGAGCTGGACGAAGCCAAGACCTACATCACCGGCTCCTATCCGCTGCGTTACGATTCGAGCGGCAAGATTGCCCAGCAGCTGTTGGCCATTCAGCAGGAAAACCTGGGCATCGACTACGTCAACAAGCGCAATGATCTCGTGAACGCCGTGACGCTCGAAGATGCAAAGCGGGTTGCCAAGCGCCTGATCCAGCCGGACGCTCTTACCATCTCCATCGTCGGACGGCCTGAGGGCATTCCGCTGAAAACCGGCGAAACGCCCGGTTGATCAAATCTGCGGGGGGCTGCCGGGCCGAATCTGTTAACTTGGCGCACGCCAGTGGCAGGCCGTTCCTGAACCTGGGCTGGCGGGGGTGCAGATGGCAGAAATTACATCCTACTCACAAGACGTCTCCGGCTGCATGGAGGACCGCGCCGGCACAGCCGGCCTGAGCCAGACCTTGCTCGGCGAGGCGATGGCGCGGGCGAGAGAGGCGCGCGCCCGCGTCTGCGCGATGTACGAGGACCGCGCCCTTCCACTGCTGCGATTGCCTGAACTCGAGGCCGACATGGCGGCGTCGGAAGGGGTGGCGGCATTCCTGAAGGGTGGCGCAACGGACATTGTCTTTCTCGGCACCGGCGGCTCGTCGCTGGGCGCACAGGCCTTGGCGCAGCTTGCCGGATACAGGGTGCCAGTCTGCGAGGCGGCCCTGCCTGCACGGCTGCATTTCTTCGACAACCTTGATGCCCGCACCATGGCCGAAGGCCTGCCGGCGCTGCCGCTCAAGACCACCAGGGCCTTTATCGTCTCGAAGTCTGGCGGCACGCCCGAGACCATGGTTCAGGCACTGTGCCTGCTTGCTGCGCTGGACGATGCGGGCCTTGAGCCTGCCCGGCATGTCGCGGCGCTTACTGAGCCAGGCGACCCGGCCGCCAACCCGCTGCTCAAGCTTGCCCGTGATCACGGATTGATGCTGCTGGACCATGACCCCGCAGTCGGGGGCCGCTTTTCCGTCCTGTCCAATGTCGGCCTCGTGCCGGCGATGGTGGCCGGACTTGACGCGAAAGCCGTTCGCGCAGGCGCGGGCGAGGTCATGCAGGCCGTGCTGGCGGGCGATGACGCAGCGCCAGTCACGGGTGCAGCCGTGTGCGTGGCGCTGCAGGAAGCGCGCGGCATGAACGTATCGGTGATGATGCCCTATGCCGACCGGCTGCGGCTGTTCTCCGCATGGTATGCGCAGCTATGGGCAGAAAGCCTCGGCAAGGAAGGGCTGGGTTCGCAGCCCGTGGCGGCGGCCGGTCCCGTGGACCAGCACTCGCAAATGCAACTGTTCATCGACGGCCCGGCCGGCCGCCTGGTGAACCTGATTTCGCCCGCCACTGCAGGGCAGGGGCCACGCTTGCCGGAAAGCCTGTCGTCCGACCCGAAGCTCGCCTATCTCGCCGGGCGCACGGTGGGAGACGTCACCGCCTGCCAGCAGACTGCGGCTGCCGAGGTGCTGGCGCGCAATGGCCGGCCGGTCAGGGTTTTCGCTGTGGACAAGGTGGATGAACGCGCCACCGGCGCGCTGATGATGCACTTCATGCTTGAAACCATCATGGCGGGCTTCATGATGGGCATCGATCCATTCGACCAGCCGGCCGTTGAACAGGGCAAGGTGCTCACGCGCGACTACCTGTCGGCGATGGCCTGAGCCGGTCCACCGGCTTACCCGGCATTCTTGAAGCCATGATCCGCAAGCTGTCAGAAAACACCATCAACCGCATCGCCGCCGGCGAGGTGATCGAGCGGCCCGCCTCGGTGGTGAAGGAGCTGGTCGAGAACGCGCTGGATGCCGGCGCCACGGCGGTTGACGTCACCCTTGCTGGCGGTGGGCGCAATCTGATCCGCGTGGCCGATGACGGCTGCGGCATGACGGCGGCAGAGCTTGATCTTGCGGTCGAGCGCCACGCCACCTCGAAGCTCGCCGAGGACGATCTGGTCAACATCCGCACGCTTGGCTTCAGGGGCGAGGCGCTGCCCTCCATCGGCGCAGTCTCGCGGCTGAGGATCGTCTCGCGCCCTGCATCTGGAGGCGATGCGAACGAGATCCGCGTCGAAGGCGGACGCAAGTTTCCCGTTCGCCCGGCGAGCCATTCCCGCGGTACGCTCATCGAGGCGTCCGACCTGTTCTTCGCCGTACCGGCCCGCCTCAAGTTCCTCAAGTCCGAACGCGCTGAAACGGCTGAAGCTGCCGATGTGCTGCGCCGGCTGTCGCTGGCTCATCCGCAGGTGCGGTTTACCCTGGCTTCCGAGGGCCGCGAACTGATCAGCCTGCGTGGTGGCGACCGGCTGACCCGCGCCCGCGCCGTGCTGGGCGAGGAATTTGCCGCCAACTCCATCGCACTGGAGGCGGAGCGCGAGGGCGTCACGCTGTCGGGTCTTGCCGGCCTGCCGACCTACACCCGCGCGCAGGCCAACCAGCAGTTCGTCTGCGTCAACGGCAGGCCGGTGCGCGACAAGGTCATCGCAGGCGCGCTGCGCGGCGCCTATGCCGACTTCATGATGCGTGGCCGCCACCCCGCCGTCGCCCTGTTCATCACGCTGCCGCCGGAAGAGGTGGATGTGAACGTGCACCCGGCCAAGACCGAAGTGCGCTTCCGCGATGCCGGGCTGGTGCGCGGGCTGATCGTCGGCTCGATCCGCCAGGCGCTGGCCGAGGCCGGTAACCGAGGACCCGCCAATGTTGCCGCGGGAACGGTCGCCGCCTTCCGCCCCGAGCCACAGTCAGGCTTTGCCCCGCCGCAACGAACATGGGCGCCGCCGCCGCGGCCCGGCTTTGCCGAGACGCAAGCCTCGTTCGAGGCGTTTGCGCCGCCATCCGCCCCCGGGTCGCACGAGCCCCCGCCAACCGAACAGGTGGACGCGCCGCTGGGTGCAGCCCGCACGCAGCTGCACGAGAACTACATCATCGCACAGACCCGCGATGGCGTGGTCATCGTCGACCAGCACGCCGCTCACGAGCGCCTTGTCTACGAAAAGATGAAAGCCCAGCGCGCCGCCGAGGGCGTCATCACGCAAGCTTTGCTGGTGCCCGAGGTCGTCGACCTCGACGAGGCGTCCGCCGCGCGCCTGCTCGACGTGGCCGAAGACCTTGCGCGGGCAGGCCTGGTGCTGGACGGGTTTGGACCCGCCTCCGTTGCCGTGCGCGAGGTGCCGTCGCTGATCGCCGGCGGCAACATCGCGAAGCTGGTGAAGGACCTTGCCGACGATCTCGCCGCCCTCGACCAGACCACCGGCGTTGAGGAACGCGTCGACCACGTGCTGGCGACCATGGCCTGCCACGGCTCCGTGCGCTCGGGCCGCCGCCTCAAGCCGGAAGAGATGAACGCGCTGTTACGGGAGATGGAAGCCACGCCCCACTCGGGTCAGTGCAATCACGGCCGCCCGACCTGGGTGGAGCTGAAGCTGTCGGATATTGAGCGACTGTTCGGCCGGTCCTGAGCCCCGCCTTAGCGCCGCTTCAGCCAATCGAGGCCATAGACCGCAAGGCCGGATACCAGACCCCAGAACGCAGCGCCAATGCCGAAAGCCGCGATGCCGGAGGCGGTGACTATGAAGGTCGTTGCTGCTGCAAACCGGGTGTCGGCATGCTCGAAGGCCAGCGCGGCAGCCCCCATCAGCGGCGCGATCAATGCAAGGCCGGCGACGGTGGCGATGATCGACTTCGGAATGGCGATGATGCTGGCGATGATCAGCGGCCCGAACAGGCCCAGCATGATCCACACGCCGGCATACGCAATGCCGACCTGCCAGCGCTTCGTCTTGTCCGGATGGACATCGTCGCCGAGGCAGATGGCGGCAGTGATCGCGGCCATGTTGAACGTGTGAGCGCCGAACAGCGCTGCGATGGCCGATCCGATCCCCGTCACGCCGAGCGCTGCAGTTACCGGCGGATGATAGCCGTTGGCCCTCAGCACCGCGAAGCCGGGCAGGTTCTGCGACGCCATCGTGACGAGGTAGAGCGGCACGCCAAGACCGATCAGCACCGCCGGGTTGAACTCGGGCATGATGAAAACCAGCGGCGTTGGATCGAAGCGGAACTGCGGGGCGGGTACGCCGCCCCATGTGAAAGCGACCGCGAGTCCCACGCCCAGCGCCGCCAGCACGGCAAACAGCGGATTGAACAGCCGCACCAGCACGAACACCGCAATCAGCGGCAGAACCAGTTGCCAGTCGTTGACTGCGTGCGTGGCGACAGCAATGCAGAACGGCAGCAACACGCCTGCCAGCATGCCCGAAGCGATGCCGGTAGGGATGGACGAGACCGCGCGGTTGACCGGGGGCAGGGCGCCGGTAAGGGCGATCAGTGCACCCGCAAGGATGAACGCCCCAACCGCTTCGTGAATGTTCACGCCCGTGGACGCTGCAATCAGCGCCGCGCCCGGGGTGGACCATGCCAGCACAACCGGCACCTTCTTCCAGGTGGAAAGCAGCAGCGAGCCGATTGCCTTCCCGAAACAGACGGCTGCAACCCACGATGCCGTCTGTGCGGCATTGGCCCCGACTGCCTGGGCTGCGGCCAGCACCAGCGCAATGGTCGAGCCGTAGCCAACCAACGCTGCCACCAGTGCGGCGGAAATCATCGAGGGCCGCAACATCAGGCGTCTGCTCCGTCAAACCGCAGTGTCATCACGCGGGTGTCGCCATAGCGGCTGTCGTTGAGAACCTCGAATCCGTCCGGAACTGCCACCTCCGCCTTGGCGGCCTCTTCCGCCACCACCACGGCGCCCGGCTCAAGCCAGCCGCCGGCCACCAGCGCCGCAAGTGCCTTGTCCGCCAGCCCCTTGCCGTAGGGCGGGTCCATGAACACGAGGCTGAACGGGCTCATCGGCGCGCATGGGCCAAGCTTCGCCGCATCTCGCCGCCACAGCTTGGCCTGCCCGATAACGCCAAGCTCGTCCGCATTGCGCCGGATCAGACCTCTTGCCGCCTCGCTGTCGTCGATGAACAGCACGTTGCGCGCACCGCGCGACAAGGCCTCAAGGCCCAACGCCCCTGTACCTGCGAACAGGTCGAGCACCCGTGCGCCATCGATGCTGAAATCCGGCACGCCATGTTCCAGCCGGTTGAAGATGGCCTCGCGCACCCGGTCCGTGGTGGGCCGTGTCGCCCTGCCGTCAGGTGCGTGGATGGTGCGGCCCCTGAACTTACCGCCGACGATCCGCACGCTTTCCCCCCGGCTTGCCCGTGCCCCTGTCGCCCGGCTTGCCGTCCCGCTTGGCAGCAGGCTTGCCGCCCGGCTTGACCGGAGGCCGCTTCGGCTTGCCGCCTTCCTTCTTGGGCGCATGGCCCTGCCGCTTGCGCCCGCCGCCCCGGATCTGTTCGGCGATGACCTTTTGCGAAACTTCGTCTACGGCGCCGCGCGCCAGCTCGCCCAGCTGGAAGGGGCCGAAAGATACCCTGATAAGCCGGTTCACCTTCAGGCCAAGGTGTTCGCAGATGCGCTTCACCTCACGGTTCTTGCCCTCGCGCAGGGAGATCGTCAGCCACACATTGCCGCCCTGCTGCTTGTCGAGCTTGGCCTCGATGGGGCCGTACTGTACCCCCTCGACCATCAGCCCGTCCTTGAGCGCATCGAGCGCCGGTTGCTCGACCTCGCCATGCGCACGCACCCGGTAGCGGCGCACCCAGCCTGTGGCCGGCAGTTCCAGCAGCCGCGCCAGCTCGCCGTCATTGGTCAGCAGCAGCAGGCCTTCGGTGTTGATGTCCAGCCGCCCGATGGAGATCACGCGCGGCATCCCTTCCGGCATCTTGTCGAACACCGACTCCCGGTCCTTCTCGTCCCGGTGCGACACCACAAGGCCGGATGGTTTGTGATAGCGCCACAGCCGCGCCTGCTCGCGCTCCGGCAGCGGCTTGCCGTCCACCTCGACAAGGTCGGCCGGCGTGACCGTCATGGCCGGCGAGACCAGTACCTTGCCGTTGACCGATACGCGCCCGGCCTCGATCCACTTCTCCGCGTCGCGCCGCGAGCACAGCCCCGCGCGCGCCATCGCCTTGGCGATGCGTTCGGGCCTTGCCGGCTCTGCGGCGGGCGTTGCCGGAGTGGGGGCTGCTGCAGGTTTCTTGCTGGACCTATTCATGGGCTTGCTTGTATCAGACGGGCAGCGCTGCTGCCTACACCGAGTTTGCGCCGGAGACCGAGTTTGATGAAAGCCACGCTGCACCCGGCCATGGCCCGCGCCTTCGAGGAGGCCGAGGCTGCATTCGCGCGCGGCGAGGTGCCGGTGGGCGCATGCGTGGTCAAGGACGGTGACATCATTGCCTGGGCTGGCAACCGCACCCGCGAACTGAACGACCCCACTGCCCATGCCGAGGTACTGGCCATCCGCGAGGCGGGCAGAGTGCTGGGCTCGGAAAGACTCACCGGATGCGACCTGCACGTGACGCTGGAGCCCTGCGCCATGTGTGCCGCCGCCATCTCGTTCGCCCGTATCGAACGGCTGTACTTCGGCGCTGGCGACGAGAAGATGGGCGGCGTGGAGCACGGCGCCAGGTTCTTTTCGCAACCCACCTGTCATCACGTGCCCGAGGTTTATTCCGGCCTTGGCGAGACAAGGGCGCGGGACCTGATGACTCGATTCTTCAGGAACAGGCGCTAACCCGCTGATTTGACTCGTGCTTCCAGCAACTGTTCAAGCTGCCGCTTCAGCTCGTCGCGGGCGGGTCGCGCCGCCTTGAGTATCTCGTCCAGCTTGAAGAATTCGTGCACGCGGAACGGGTTCACGGCGGGTTCGATCCAGATGTCGCAGCGGTGCTTCTCGCGCTGCAGGGCGGCGATGCTCTGCTGCTGGATCTGCATCGCGCCGGACACCAGGTCGGGCGTTCGCGGCATTCCATCCCCGCGCCGGACCGGTCTTCCGGTCACATTGATGGCGACGATCAGGTCGCATGATTGCAGGTGGTTGATCGGCACCGGGTTGACGCAGCCGCCATCGATCAGGGTCACGTCGCCCGCCGGGGAGGAGATCACGCCGGGAATGGCAATGCTGGCTGCGACGGCATCGATGGTCGGCCCGCTCGACAGCGCCAGTTCGGTCCCTGCCAGAAAGTCGCAAGCGATCACCGTCATCGGTGTCGGCAGCAGTTCCAGCTGCGCAGGAACGCTGTCCGGCAGCACGAGCCGGACCAGCTGCGCACCGTCCAGCAGGGGGCTTGCCAGCGGGTTGAAATTGATCAGGTCGAGCACGCCGCCCTTGCCGGACGAGAACGCCAGCCGCGCCGCATCGAGCCGGTTGGACAGCACCGAACGGGCATGGTCCTCGATCTCCTTCGCGGACTGCCCTGCCGCGTAGGCGACCCCGACAAGTGCGCCAATGCTGGTCCCGGCCATCCTCGTTGGCCGGATGCCGAGATCGTCCAGGGCGTGCAAGAGCTCGATATGGGCAAGCCCGCGTGCGGCCCCTCCACCCAGTGCCAGTCCGATTGTTGGTGCGCTCACCGCTGTCAGGCTCCCGCCTTCTTCGCATAGTCCCAGGCCACGTCCGCCATCGGTCCGACCAGGTCGGCCATCTCGGCGGCGCGGGCATTGGCGGCAGTGCCGTCGCGCACCCGGCCCACGATGCCCTGGAAGATCGCCGCCATCCGGAAGAAATTGTAGGCGAGATATGTGTCGAGATCGGGAATGCCATCAAGCCCCCGCCGCTCGCAATAGCTCGCCACGTAGTCCTCAAGCGCCGGTACGCCGGGAAGATCGAGATGCTCCACCAGCGACCCGACGCCCGCGCCTGTTTCCGACGGTGGCATGCGCCACTGCATCAGGTGGTAGGTGAAGTCGGCGAGCGGATCTCCCAGTGTCGACAGCTCCCAGTCCAGCACGGCTCGGATGGCGGGCCGGCCGGCGTCGATGATGCAGTTGTCGAGGCGGAAGTCGCCATGCACCAGCGATGCCTGGCCGGACGAAGGTGCGGCATCCGGCAGCCAGTCCATCAGCCGGTTCATGTTCGCGATCTTCTGGGTTTCGGACGCCTTGTACTGCTTCGACCAGCGCGCAATCTGGCGGGCGACGTAACCTTCCGGCTTGCCGAAATCGCCAAGCCCGGCGGCCTCATAGTCGACCGAGTGGAGGTCCGCCATGAAGGCGTTCATCGCATCGAAGATGGCGGCGCGCTCGCTCACCTCGACACCGGGGATGTGCGGCTCCCAGAATACCCGTCCGCCGGCGAAGTCCATGACGTAGAACGCCGTGCCGATGATGCTGTCGTCTTCGCAAAGCACGAACGGCCGCGCAACCGGCAAGCCAAGCTTGTGCAGTGCGGAAATCACCTTGTACTCACGGTCCACGGCATGGGCCGAGGCCAGCAGCTTGCCCGGCGGCTTGCGGCGCAGCACATAAGCCGCGCCCGGCGTCGTCAGCTTGTAGGTCGGATTGGACTGGCCGCCCTTGAACTGCTCGACCGTCAGGGGGCCGTCATAACCATCCACGTGCTCGCGCAGGTAGGCATCCAGCGCCGCCTCGTCGAACCGGTGTGCTTCGCGCACCTCGCGGGTGCCCGAGAACTCCGCCTGCCGGTCGATCTTCGCGCTCATGCATGCAGTCCCTGCAGGAAAGGCAGCATGGCCGCCAGCGTCTCGTCCGGCGCTTCCTCGGGCAGGAAATGACCGCAATTTATCGCCAGGCCGCTGACATTTTCTGCCCACTTCCGCCAGATTTCCAGCGGACCCGGCCCCGTTTCTCCCGGGATTCCGGCCGCTCCCCACAGCGCCAGCATGGGTGCGGTGATCTTGCGGTTCTCGTCCTCGGCCGCCTTGTCGTGCGCTACATCGCAGGTGGCGCCGGCGCGATAATCATTGCACATGGCGTGCACCACGGCGGGATTGCGGAAGAATGAGCGGTATTCGGCAAGCGCTGCCGGGTCGAACACGGCAAGGCCCTTGCCCGCGTTCCACGCCCCCAGCTTCTGCTCGAGATAGAAGTCCGGATTGGCGTTGATCATCTGCTCGGGCAAGGGGTGGGGTTGAGCAAGAAACGGCCAGTGATAGGTCTTCAGCGCGCCTGTGACAGTCGCCAGCGCCCGCCATTGCTCAATTGTCGGCACGATGTCCAGCGTTACCAGCGTTTCCACCTGGGCATGATGATCGAGCGCCATGCGGTAGGCGACGCGCCCGCCCCGATCATGCCCCGCCACAGCGAACCGCCCGTGGCCGAGGCGCTCCATCACGGCAACCAGGTCATTGGCCATGGCCCGCTTGGAATAGGGCAGATTATCAGCCGTATTGGCAGGCTTGGACGACCGGCCATAGCCGCGCAGGTCCGGGATCACCACGAAGAAATGCTCGGCAAGTTGCTGCGCCATCTTGTGCCACATGGCGCCGGTCTGCGGAAAGCCGTGGATCAGCAGCAGCGGATTGCCCGAGCCGCCGGTGCGCACGAAAATCTCCGCGCCATCGCCTTCGATGGTTTGCTCGGCAAATCCCGGAAACAGCTCGCTCATTTCGTCTCCCGCGCAACTGCCCGCCAGCCGATGTCCCGGCGGCAGAACCCTTGCGGCCAGTCAATCGCATCGACCGCCTTGTAGGCAAGCCCTTGCGCTTCGCTCACCGACGCCGCGCGCGCCGTGACGTTCAGAACGCGCCCGCCATTGGCCAGAATGCGGTCGCCATCCGCCTTGGTGCCGGCGTGGAAGATGTGCACTGCCGGGTCGGCGCCTGCTGCATCAAGATTGCGGATTTCCGAGCCCTTTTCGACATCGCCCGGATAGCCCTGCGCCGCCATCACGACGGTCAGCGCCACCTCGTCTCGCCAGCGCACCGAAACCTTGTCGAGCGTGCCGTCGCAGGCCGCCAGCATCAGCGTCACGATATCGTCCTTGAGCCGCATCATCAGCACCTGGCATTCCGGATCGCCGAAGCGCACGTTGTACTCGATCAGCTGCGGCCCCTTTGCCGTGATCATCAGCCCGGCGAAAAACACGCCCTGGAACGGACAGCCTTCGGCCTCCATGGCTTTCATGGTCGGGATGATGATCTCGTCCATGGTGCGCCGGCACATCTCGTCCGTCATGACCGGCGCGGGCGAATAGGCGCCCATGCCGCCGGTATTCGGACCGGTATCGCCTTCGCCGACGCGCTTGTGATCCTGCGCTGTGCCGAAGGCGACTGCCGTCTTGCCGTCGCACAGGGCGAAGAACGAGGCCTCCTCGCCATCGAGATATTCCTCGATCACGCATTCGGCCCCGGCAGCGCCGAATTTGCCGGCGAAGATGTCCTTCACGGCGGCTTCTGCTTCGCCATCTGTCATGGCGACGGTGACGCCCTTGCCGGCCGCCAGCCCGTCGGCCTTGACCACGATGGGGGCAGGGTGACTGGCGAGGTAGACCAGCGCATCGGCCTCGGTCGAAAACCGGCCATAGGCGCCGGTGGGAATGTCGTATTTCGCGCAGATGTCCTTGGTGAACCCTTTCGAGCCTTCAAGCCGGGCGGCTGCTGCCGAGGGGCCAAACGTCTTGATGCCGGCGGCGCGCAATTTGTCCGCCAGACCTGCCACGAGTGGCGCTTCCGGCCCGACGACCACCAGCTTTATGGCCTGAAGGTTGCAGAAATTGATCACCGCCTGGGCATCGTTCACGTCGAGCGATATGATTTCCGCTTCTGCAGCGATGCCGGCATTGCCCGGTGCACAGAACAGCGTGCTGCATAAGGGCGACTTGGCGATGGCCCAGGCCAGTGCGTGCTCCCGCCCGCCCGAGCCGATCAACAGGATGTTCATGAAGGAAAGCTCCGTCTCGCTGCTTGCCATTGGGGTTGTATTTGGCATCCAATGGGGCGGATTGAAAGGATTCTTGTGACCCATGTCCACCGATTGGCCGCCACCGGCCTTTGACCCCGTAACCGGCGAATTGCTTGACGATGAGGAGGCAGGCGAGCCCGTCTCCAACGTGGCCGAGTATTCGGTCTCGGAAATCTCCGGCGCGCTCAAGCGCACGCTTGAGGATACGTTCGGCCATGTGCGGGTGCGCGGCGAACTGGGCCGCGTGTCTCGGCCCGGCTCGGGCCACGTCTACCTCGACCTGAAGGACGACCGGGCGGTGCTGTCCGGCGTCATCTGGAAGGGCACGGCGGCCCGGCTGAAGATCCAGCCCGAACAGGGGCTGGAAGTGGTGGTCACTGGCCGCATCACGACGTTCCCCGGTCAGTCCAAATACCAGATCGTCATCGAGACCATGGAGCCCGCCGGCGCCGGCGCGCTGATGGCGCTGCTGGAGGAGCGCCGAAAGAAGCTCGCCGCCGAAGGCCTGTTCGACGAGGACCGCAAGCGGGAACTGCCCTACCTGCCGCAGGTGATTGGCGTGGTAACGTCACCGACCGGCGCCGTCATCCGCGACATCCTGCACCGGCTGTCGGACCGCTTTCCGCGCCATGTGCTGGTGTGGCCGGTGCGGGTGCAGGGCGAAAGCAGTGCTGGCGAAGTGGCCAACGGCATTCGCGGTTTCAACGCGCTTGAGGCGGGTGGGCCGATCCCCCGGCCTGACCTGATCATCGTGGCGCGCGGTGGCGGCAGCCTTGAGGACCTCTGGGGCTTCAACGAGGAAGTGGTGGTGCGCGCCGCTGCCGAAAGTGAAATCCCGCTGATCTCCGCCGTGGGCCACGAGACCGACTGGACGCTGATCGACCATGCCGCCGACTGGCGCGCGCCCACGCCCACTGCAGCCGCCGAGCGCGCCGTGCCCGTTCGTTCCGAACTGGTGGCATACGTGGCAGACCTTGCCGCCCGGCAGCATCGCGCACTTAGCCGCGCCATGGACGAACGGCGCACCCGCGTGACGGCGGCGGGCCGTGGGCTGCCAAAGCCCGATGACCTGCTGGCGCTTGCGCGGCAGCGCTTCGACAATGCGGCCACGCGGCTGGGCCAGTCGCTGAAAGCCGCGACCAGCGCGCACCGCTCACGTCTCGACCGTGCCGCGGCGCGTCTGAGCGTTCGCCCGTTACGACAACAGATCGTGCGCGACCGCGAGACGCTGGCCCGGCTGCAGCGCCAGTCCGCGCGCGCCGTTACGGCGGCGATGGAAACCCGCCGCACCCGGCTTGATGGCGCCGCCAAGCTGCTCTCGGCTTTCTCCTATCACTCGGTGCTGAACCGCGGCTTTGCGCTGGTTCGCGATGGCAACGGCCAGCCGGTACGATCGGTCGCGTCAACCAGCGACGGCATGGGCATCGAGATCGAGTTTGCCGACGGACGCACTGATGCCGTGATCGGCACGGGCGGCGGTTCGCCGGCACCCGCGCGCAAACCCGCGGCAAAACCTGCGGGCGGATCGGGCGGCGGGCAGGGCAGCCTGTTCTGAAACTGTTGCAAACTGTAACCACTTGTGATTCCGGCGAGATTGACGGCGCACGCTTGCGCACTGACACTGTTTGCAGGGCAAACAAACTTGGTGGGGACGCAACAGCGTCATTGGGGATGATCAATCCTGTCATGAGCTTTCTCGACGAACATCTTGCGCGTCAGGAGGATCCTGTGCGCAAGACCGTCGAGTTCATTCCCGGAACCAGCGCGGTCTTTCCCGGAGCGAGCGACGACATCGAGAGCCTTCTGCATCACGTGCACGAAGCAGCCGCAGACCGGGCCCGTTTCTTCACTCCCGGCGAACCGATCAGGTTTGACGAGACCGGGGACACGATAAGCTGGACCGTGCCTGATGGGCTGGGCTACCGGTGTCTCGGCCCTGTCCGGCTGCCAAAATTCGAAGCGCAAACGCGCGCTGATGCGGTCATCGTGGTGCCGCACATGGGCTCCACCGCGGCTGACTTCAGTGCGTTGTGCCGCATCTTTCGCAGCCGCGGCCTGACGGCGGTTCGCTATATCCTGCCGTTTCACAAGGGCCGTGGCCAGGACGGCGATCATGGCACTTGGCGCCTGGTGAATGCCGACCTTGGCGCCACCATTGCCAACTTCCGGCAGGCCGTCATCGAGGTCATGGCGCTGGCGGCGCACCTGCGGCAGGCGGGCTACAGGCGTGTCCGCCTGATCGGTTTCAGCATCGGCTCCTGCATATCGACGATTGCGGCTGCGCTGAGCGAGCACATTGACAAGGTGTCGCTCAACCTGATGGCGGACAACTTCGCCAAGGTGGTGTGGAGCGGCAGGGCGTCCTGGCACATTCGCAGCGCCGTGGAAAAGCACATGACACTGGATCAACTCAGCAAGGCGTGGGATCTGCTGCATCCGAGCAGCTATGCCGGCCACCTGGCTGCGCGTGGCATCCCCGTGCAAATGACGACGGCGGATTTCGACAAGGTCATGCCGTGCGAGTACGGGCTTTCGGTGGGAGCGGAATTCAGGACTGCCCGGGTTCAACTCGACTGGCAACGCTACAAGTGTGGCCACTACACCATCGCCTTGCCTCCGTTCAACCTTGCGCTGTTGCGGCGGCTTCTCAAGTTTGTCGAGCCTCAATAGGGACGGAATCCAGCGATTGCGTGTTGGCGCTGTTCACCGCAATGCAGGATTTTTCTTCTCAAGGTGAGTGTCGCGCGTTAATAGACAGGTACCATGAATTTCGAAGCTCCGTTTGCCAGCACCCAGGAAGCACGCATCCGCTATCTCGACGCCGATTTCCAGATCGTGCGCCCGGGTGAGTTCGTACGTTGTGCAGTGACGGGCCGGGCCATCCGTCTCGAGGACCTGCGCTACTGGTCGGTCGAGCGGCAGGAGCCCTATGCGTCCGCCGAGATCGG
>CAZYKZ010000026.1:0-18490 GCA_964648175.1 uncultured Anderseniella sp. | reverse complement strand
TTCCCCAAGTCGGTGGCCAGCCTTCGCGAGACCCTTGTCATGGCCAAGGATTTCGGCGCGCCCTTCGTCGATGTCATCGGCCAGGTGTTTCCGCTGTCGGTGGACGGCGGCATTCCCGTCATCCGCAAGTGGATCGAGATGTCGGAAGAGGTCGGCATGCCGGTCCAGTTCGAGACCCATCGCAACTGCATCACCAACGACCTGTTCTACACGCTGCAGCTGCTCGATGCGGTGCCCGAGATGCGGCTGTGCTGTGACCTGTCTCACTATGTCGTGGACCGCGAGTTCTGGTACCCGATCTCAGGCGACAACCAGGCGCTGATCCAGCGCTGCATCGAACGCTCGGACTCGTTCCAGGGCCGGGTCGCCTCACGCCAGCAAATCCAGCTGCCGATCAATTTTCCCCAGCACCAGAAGTGGGTGAAGGTGTTCGAGGACTGGTGGCGGCGCGGCTTCGACTCGTGGCTGAAGCGCAACCCCGAAGGCTCGCCCATCTTCCTGTGCGAGCTTGGCCCGCCCGAATACGCCATGACCGGCGCGGACGGCAAGGAGCTCTCCAACCGCTGGGAAGAAGCCATCCAGCTGCGCGACACGGCCCGCCGCATCTGGGCCGAGGCCTGCGCGGCGGAGGCTTCCCAGTAGTCCGGGCGAACGGCTTGCGATCCGGAACACAAGCTTGCGCCGGTGCGTTGGTTCTTCAGACAAGGAGGACCAACGATGACAGAAAAGATCGTCACAGCCTCGGATACCAGCGTTGGCGGTGATGCCGACGAAGGCGGTATCGCACAGAACATCACGCTCGACGATATCCGCGCTGTTGCGGGATCGCCCGCACCGCTAGAACAGCGCAAGGCGCGATTGAAGGACATGAAAAGCCGCCTGCATGCCAGGCTGTCCGCCGACCGCGGCAACGAGTTCGGGCCTTTGTTGCGGGGCATCGATGATGCGCTCGCCTCGCTCGACTCCGCTGGCGGTGAGGCGGGAACGCGCGCCGCCTACGGCATGGATGAGCAGGACCGGTCGGACGCCCAGCCGCCCGGCGGCAAACAACCCTGAGGAGGCGCTCATGAACAAGAGACCCAGTGACAAGAAACCGGAAGACCTGACCGAAGCCGACCTTGCCGGCCGCAAGATGGGCAACAACAAGTTGCAGGGAAACGACCAGCTCAGCGTGCGCAACCAGCGTCACGCGGTGCCGGACGTGAAGCAGGAAACCGATGACGTGATCGACAGTCTGGAGAAGCTGGACAAGGACGAGCGTGCACGCCGCGATCTCGGCAAGGGAAACCGCTCATCCGGATCCTGACAGCCAACTGACGCTGCTCTCAGGCAGACCTAATGGGCTCGTCCGGCCAGTTCGAGCACCTGGCGCGCCAAGTCGATGACCCGCTCTGCCCGCGCCGGATCCTTGTACGGCTCCTTCCGCTTGACCCACTCGAGCCACATGGGCATGTCGAATACCCGCCCGGCCTTGCGTTGCGCCAGTTTGTCGATAATCGCGAGAGTTTCCAGTGCCTTCTCAGTGTCGCCGAGCTGCAGATATGAACGCGCCAGCACCATGTAGCTCCATTCCGCCTCCAGTTCAGGTATGCGGCTGAGCACGGCAATCGCCTTGTCAGGCTGGCCGTTCTCCTCGTAGGCCCAGCCGAGGAAGTCGTCGTACCACTGCTCGTGATAGGGGTTCAGCCGGATCGCCTGCCTGAGGTTCATGATCGCCTGTTCGTAACGGCCCGTATAGATGAACAACTGGGCCATCTCGGCCACCAGCCTGCCGTCGCCGACATTGAGTTCGCGCGCCCTGTTGTAGTGGTACTCGGCTCGTTCGTGGTCGTGCCGCACGATCAGGTAGGCCCAGCCCAGCGCCCATTGCCCCAGATGCAGGTCAGGCGCGTTGCGCACCGACTGCGAGGCAAGCTCGAATGCCAGCCGGCCGGCCTCCCGATCATCCTCGGCATATTCGAAGTCAAACTCGATCGCGTGCTGCCAGGCGAGTGCGGCGACTGCGGGCCAATAGGGAGGATCCGAAAGACTGATGGTCTTGTTGAAGCGCTCGATTGCCAGCTTGCTCCACTTGCGGCCATCCTCCCATGGAGGCTGAAGAGACCGGTGGAACGCGTCGCGAGCCTGCAGATAGTGGTCATAGACCGTGAACTCCGCGGGCGGAACCGATTGCTGGCGGCGCAGCTCCGCCTTGGCAATCTGGCCTGATGACGTCATCAGGGTGGCTGCGATGGCTTGCGCGATCTCGTCCCGTGTATCGAGCAGATAAGGGCTCTCGCGGTCAAACCGGCCGGACCACAATTGCAGGCCCGTGGAACAGTCGATCAGTTCGGCCATGACCTTGATCCGCCCGGACGTCTGTTCAAGGCTGCCGGAGACGATGTAGCGGACGCCGAGTTGCGCCGACACCTCGCGAAGGCTGCTCAGTTCGCTCGCAATGGCAAAGCTGGACAACCGGTCGATGACGAAGAACTCAGGCGACATCGACAGGTCATAGATGAGCTCTTCGGTCAGTCCCTGCGCCAGGTGCGGATTGACGCCGTTTGCGGTCAGGTTGACGAAGGGCAAGACCACCACGGCAGGTCTCGTAAGAAGCCTCGGACCGGTGGCGGACCGTGTCAGGGCCGGCGGTTCTTCCCGCTGCGACAGCTCGAAACTGGACCTGTAGACATGGATCGGCTCAATGATGTTCTTCAGCTTGCGTGCGCCGATCGATTCAAACGTCACGCTTGCAGTCGCCCTGACTTCGCGGAACACCTTCTCGGAAATGCAGATGCCGCCGGGTTCGGCCAGACCTTCAAGACGCGCGGCAATGTTGATGCAATCGCCGAAGATGTCGTCCTTCTCGCTGATGACTTCACCGAAGTTGACGCCAATCCGCCACTGCAGACCGTCCTTGCCGGCAACGCCGGGCGCAAACTGCTTCTGAAGTTCTATGGCGCAATTGACGGCTGCCGTCACGCTCGGAAACTCGGCAAGAATCCCGTCCCCGGTGGACTTGATGACGTGACCGCCATGCGAAACCACTTCGGGATCGACAATGTTTCTTCGCTGTGAGCTAAGCAGTTCGTGGGTGCTGGTTTCGTCCTCGGACATGCGCCTGCTGAAGCCAACCACGTCGGCAATCAGTATGGCGGCAAGCCGCCGGCTACAATCAATCTGCCCCATGGGCGCACCACCCTGTACACCTCACTCACCTCACCTGACAGGGCATCCCTGCCTCGTCAGTCGGCGGCCTTGCCGTCGTGGATCTTCCGGATCAGCGCTTCGAGAATGTCGCGCTCACACTTCACGAACTTTTCCCACTGTTCGGTGTATTCGGGGTGTGTCCGGGTAACGACCACGTACTGTTCAACCTGGGCAAGTTCCTGCTGAAGGTCCTGCAGGAGTACCTCGTCGCTGGCCTTTGAAAGCTGTTCGCTGCTCTCCTTGCGCTCCCCGAGAAAGCGCGCCCAGCTCTCCTGAATGATCTGGGCCTGCCGGGTAAAGCTGTCACCCTTCACGTCCTTGACGAACTTGATCATCTGATCAAGCAGTTCAGCCTCGTTTTTCAGCGTCTCGCGCACAACATCTGCAGACATGAACTCCTCCTCAGGGAATTCAGCCCATCCAGCGCCCCATGTCTCAACTGTACCGTATACGTCATGTTCTGCAAGTTGGAACTGGCCGGAATGACATGACTTCGCCTGCTACAGGAGGCCGGCCGCTTCACCTGACAGGCCCGATTGCGCGGCCTCACGTTCCAGTCTAGCGTTTCTTCCGGGTCAAAGCTGGAAAACACAGCAAGCCGGAGGAAACGTGAATGCCTGACTCGAAACCGACCAAGGCCGTAAAGGCCTGGCTGAAGAAGCTTGAAGCTGCCATCACCGAAAAGGACATCGACAAGGCCGTGAAGCTGTTCGGCAAGGACAGCTACTGGCGCGATCTCGTCTCGCTCACCTGGAACATCAAGACCGTCGAAGGCCGCGACGACATCGCGGCGATGTTGAAGAAGACCATCTCGTCGGCCAAACCGCGCAACTTCCAGATCGACGGCGAGGCCAACGAGGCCGGCGGCGTCACTGATGCCTGGTTCACCTTCGAGACGGCCACCGGCCGCGGCAAGGGGCTCGTACGCCTCATCGACGGCAAGGCCTGGACCATGCTGACGACGCTGCAGGAACTGAAGGGCCACGAGGAGCCGAAGGGCGAGCACCGGCCGATGGGCGTCCAGCACGGGGCCTTCAAGGACCGCGAGACCTGGGCCGAGGCCCGCGCCCGCGAGGAGAAGGAACTGGGTTACACGAAGCAGCCTTACGTGGTGATCATCGGCGGCGGCCAGGGCGGCATTGCCTTGGGCGCACGCCTCAAGCGGCTGGGCGTTCCCACCATCATCATC
The DNA here is from genome assembly GCA_964648175.1 of uncultured Anderseniella sp. Classification (GTDB taxonomy): domain Bacteria; phylum Pseudomonadota; class Alphaproteobacteria; order Rhizobiales; family Aestuariivirgaceae; genus Anderseniella. The sequence continues at coordinate 14,112 of CAZYKZ010000026.1, read as the reverse complement.
GAGAAGAACGACCGGCCCGGCGACTCATGGCGCAAGCGCTACAAGTCGCTGTGCCTGCATGACCCCGTCTGGTACGACCACCTGCCCTATCTGCCATTCCCGGATCACTGGCCGGTATTCTCGCCGAAGGACAAGATCGGCGACTGGCTCGAGATGTACACCAAGGTGATGGAGCTCAATTACTGGACCAAGTCGGAAGCCACCTCCGCCACCTGGGACGACAAGGCGAAGGAATGGACCGTCAAGGTCAAGCGCGACGGCAAGGAAGTGGTCCTCAAGCCAAAGCAGCTGGTGCTGGCTACCGGCATGTCGGGCGTGCCGAACATGCCGAAGTTCCCCGGCCAGGACATCTTCAAGGGCGAACAGCAGCACTCCAGCCAGCACCCCGGCCCTGACGCCTACAAGGGCAAGAAGGTCGTCGTCATCGGCTCCAACAACTCCGCCCACGATATCTGCGCCGCACTGTGGGAAGTGGGCGCAGACGTCACCATGGTGCAGCGGTCCTCCACCCACATCGTCAAGTCCGACACGCTGATGGACATCGCACTTGGCGGCCTCTACTCCGAAGCCGCCGTGAAGAACGGCATCGACCACAACAAGGCCGACCTGATCTTCGCCTCGTTGCCCTACGCGGTGCTGCCGGCCATCATGAAACCGCAGTGCGACGAGACCAAGAAGCGCGACAAGAAGTTCTACGACCGGCTCAAGAAGGCCGGCTTCGACCTCGACTTCGGCGCCGATGATACCGGCCTGTTCCTGAAGTACCTGCGCCGCGGCTCGGGCTACTATATCGACGTGGGCGCATCGGAACTGATTGCAGACGGCAAGATCAAGCTGGCGCACGGCCAGGTCGATCACCTGACCGAGAATGCCGTGGTGCTTCAGGACGGCACCGAACTGCCGGCCGACCTTGTGGTTTATGCCACCGGCTATGGCTCGATGAACGGCTGGGCAGCCAAGCTGATCAGCAAGGAAGTTGCCGACAAGGTAGGCAAGTGTTGGGGCCTCGGTTCCGATACGCCGAAGGATCCGGGGCCGTGGGAAGGCGAACTGCGCAACATGTGGAAGCCGACCCAGCAGGAAGGCCTGTGGTTCCACGGCGGCAACCTGCACCAGTCGCGCCACTATTCCCAGTTCCTCTCGCTGCAGTTGAAGGCGCGCGAAGCCGGCCTCAAGACACCCGTCTATGGCCTGCAGAAGGTGCATCACCTGAGCTAGTGGACGACATCAACCCCCGGCGAACAGGAGATCGGCATGGACGATCCGCGCATTCCCGTCATCGACATCGCAAGCCTGTTCGCCGGGCCATCACCGCAGCGCGACGAGGCGGACCGCCAGGTGCTGGCGGCCGCCACCTCGACCGGCTTCATGACAGTAAAGGGCCTTCCGGGTGAAACGCTCTCGCCTGCCACGAGGCGCAAGCTGCTGTCCATTTTCGATCTGCCCGATGCCAGAAAGCGGCAGCTCTACCGCTGGAACTTCGACCCCACCCGCCCGAACGTCTATCGCGGCTGGTTTCCGCTCACGCCCGGCCACCCGACCTGGAAGGAAGGCATCGATATGGGGCCTGACGTGGCCTACGGGCCTGGCCGTGCCGACCCGGCGGATCCGCTCACGGAAGCCACGCCCCTTCCCCAGCCGTCCGACTTGCCCGGGTGGCATGACGCCGCCACACGCTATTATTTGGACATGGAACAGGCCGGTCAGGCGATAATGCGTTCCATGGCCCGCGGCCTCGACCTGCCCGAGACCACCTTTGACGCCGCCTTCGAGCGTGGAATCTCCACGCTGCGGCTGCTGCATTACCCGCTGCGCACGCCCGAAAGCCTCGAAGGCGCCGGCGAAGAAACTTTCGTCCGGCACAACAACGAAGACTTCTTCATGCTTGCCCGCGCTCACGCGGACTCAGGCTTCGTAACGCTGCTCGCACAGGACGGCGTTGAAGGACTGCAGGCGCAGGCGGCAGATGGAAGCTGGCTCGACGTGCCGCCTATCGAAGGCACCCTTGCGGTCAATTTCGGCAAGCTGCTGGCCCGCTGGACCGGCGGCCGCGTACGCGCCACCATTCATCGCGTCATCGGCAAGAATCGCGAGCGCTACTCCGTGCCGTTCTTCTATGAGCCATCGGTAGATGCCGTCATCGCGCCTTTGCCCATCGCCGGCGCGGAGCCTTTCGAGCCGGTTTCCTATGGTGACCATCTCTGGGAGGCGACAACGAAATTCGTCGAGCAGGCCGGCATCGCCCACCTGCGCCCACCGCGCGGCGTCAGGCTTGCCGGCTGAAGCGCTGCTTGATCTCGCCCCAGGCCGTTGAAATCTGCGAGAACATGTCCGTTGCGTAACGGATCACTTCCTGCGGCAGGTTGGCATTTGCATAGAGGTCCGGGTGGTACATCTTGACCAGCCGGTGATAGGCGTCACGGGCCTCGTCGAAGCTGCAGCCTTCGTCCACGCCCAGCAGCTCGTGGCACGTCGCCGAGCCGGGCTTGCGCGAATTCAGCACCGGCTTGCGCAGCGGCTCTACCGGTTCCACTGCCGCGAGTTGCGACTTGGCGATGAACGCACGCCTGCCGTCGTGGCCGATGAATTCCACGAACGCCACGTCCTTGTTGAGCGTCTGCTCGAGCTGGCCGGTAATGCCCGCGACCACGAAGCCGCGCATGACCGAGCCGTCCACCAGCCGCGCCGCGATCTCCAGCGTAAGCGGTTCGGAACTGCCTTTCATGATGACATCCCTCCAAGCCCCCCGGCTTCCCAAAGCATTCGACCGTAGGGACAAATTTTTGCTGCCAGGTTAATAAATTCTCACCGATTGCAACGAACTGCAGCCGCGCTTGACGCGTTGCACCACGAGGCAACACACTGCCGCCAAAGACAAATGTGAAGGTGCACTCATGACTGACTTCTGGCGCAAGCCCGCCACCGAAATCGCCCAGCTCGTCCGCATCGGCGCGGCATCCGCCACCGAGATCACCCGCGATGCCCTGGCGCGCCTCGACGCCGCAAACCCCGCCATCAATGCCGTGGTTCAATTCATGCCCGATGAGGCACTCGCCGCTGCCGAAGCGGTTGACGAGGCAGTGGCGCGCGGCGACCGGTTGCCGCCGCTGGCCGGTGTGCCTGTCACGGTCAAGGTCAATGTCGACCAGCAGGGCCATGCCACGACGAACGGCCTGCGCATCCAGAGGGACCTGGTGGCCGAACAGGACAGCCCCGTCGTCGCCAACCTGCGCAAGGCCGGCGCCATCATCATCGGGCGCACCAACACGCCCGCCTTCTCGCTGCACTGGTTCTGCCGCAACTCGCTGCACGGCCACACGAAAAACCCGCTCAACCCGTCGATCACGCCGGGCGGCTCGTCGGGGGGTGCGGCTGCGGCCACCGCCGCCGGTATCGGCTGCATTGGCCACGGCACCGACATTGCGGGTTCGATCCGCTACCCCGCCTATGCCTGCGGGTTGCATGGCCTGCGCCCCACGCTCGGCCGCATTCCGGCGGTGAATTTCTCCGGCGCCGAGCGCCACATCGGCGGCCAGTTGATGGCTGTGTCGGGCCCGCTTGCCCGCACCATCGCCGACGTCAGGGCGGGCTTCGAAGCCATGGCCGCAGAAGACCTGCGCGACCCGTGGTGGGTGCCAGTCCCGTTCGACCTGCCTGCACAACCCAAACGCGCCGCGCTGACCATCTCGCCGGAAGGCCTCAAGGTGGACAAGCCCGTCGAGGACGCCCTGCGCGAAGCCGCCCGCAGGCTCGAGGCAGCCGGATGGGAAGTGGAGGAAGTGGCCTGTCCGCCCCTCAAGGAGCCCGCTGACTTGCAGGCGCGGCTGTGGCTGGCCGAGTTCCGCCGTTCCGGCGCGGCCGCGGTGGCGAAGGAAGACGATCCGGACGCCAACTTCATTTATGCCCAGATGACGAGGCGCTGCGCCGAGATCGATCTGAACGGCATGCTAGACACGCTGCAGAAGCGCGCCACCTTCGTGCGCGAATGGCAGCTGTTCCTGGAGCGCTACCCGGTTTGCCTGATGCCAGTCTCGGGCGAATTGCCGTTCAAAGATCTGCTCGATCTCGAGTCCCCCGAAATGTTCGACCGCGTCATCGAGGCGCTGCTGCCGCAGACCGGCCTGCCGCTGATGGGCCTGCCAGGCCTCACCGTGTCGATGGGACTGACCGAAGGCAACATTCCCGTCGGCGTCCAGATCGTCGGCGGGCGCTATCGCGAGGACACAATGCTGGCGGCGGGCGAGATCATCGAGGCCGGCAATACATCCTTCCTGCCGGTGGACCCGGCCAGCGCGTGAATGACGAACGCGAGCGACTTCTTCGAAAACGGCTGGTGCCGCTTCGCCCATGACCCGGCGCTGGCGGCCTGGGTTGAGGCCACGCTGCCTGCAGCCCGCGCCACCGTGTCGGACCCGGCAAATGCAAACTGGCTGCGTTACCAGGGCACCTGGTTTGCCGGCGTCAATGTCCTGCCCAATGACCAGACGGGCGCCGTGCCGGGCGGCCCGGCTCTCTCGGGCAATGCGATCGATTTCATTCATTCAGTGCTGGAAATTGCTGAAATCGCGTGGGACAAGGCCCAGGTTTCCATCTGCTATCCGGGCTACCCGAAGCCAATGGACGGCGAGACAGAAGGCCAGCACCGCTTCCGCCGCGACAGGGACGCCGCCCATGTCGACGGCCTTCTTGGCCTCGGCAGCCCCAAGCGCCGCTTCCTGAAGGAGCCGCACCAGTTCATCCTCGGCCTGCCAATGGTCGAGGCAAGTCCCGGCGCGGCGCCGTTCGTCATCTGGGAGGGCTCGCACGAGATCATGCGTGAGGCGTTCACCCGCGCATTCACCGGTCATCCGCCGGCGTCATGGCCGGACATCGACATCACCGACATTTACGTGACTGCCCGAAAGCTTTGCTTTGAAACCTGCAGGCGGGTGAAAATCCACGCGCGCCCCGGTGAGGCCTACATCGTCCACCGTCTCGCCCTGCATGGCGTGGCGCCATGGGCTGCCAACGCCATCGCAGGCCCCGACGGCCGCATGATCTGCTACTTCAGGCCGGCGATGGAAGACTTGGGAGAATGGCTCAAGCAGCCGTAAGCCGCGCCATCACCTCGTCGGAAACCTGGAAGTTCGAGAACACGTTCTGCACGTCGTCATCGTCGTCCAGCGCAGCCATAAGCTTCATCAGCGTGGCGGCCTTGTCCTCGTCCACCTCGGTCATTGTCTGCGGCTTCCACACGATGTTGACCGACTCCGGTTCACCCAGCGCTTGCTCCAGCGCGGCGGACACTTCACCGAGGTTCTCGAAGGCGCAGGTCACGATGTGGCCGTCCTCGTCCGAGGCGACGTCGTCGGCGCCCGCCTCGATCGCCGCCATCATCACCGTGTCGGCATCGCCGGCTTCTGGCTTGAAGACGACCTCGCCGACCTTGTCGAACATGAACGACACTGACCCGGTTTCACCCATGTTGCCGCCATGCTTGGTGAAGTAGGAGCGGACATTGCCGGCCGTGCGGTTGCGGTTGTCGGTCAGCGTCTCCACAACGATTGCCACGCCGCCGGGCCCATAACCTTCGTAGCGGATCGATTCATAGTCTTCCGCATCGCCGCCCTGCGACTTGTTGATGGCGCGCTGGATGTTGTCCTTCGGCATCGACTGGGCGCGGGCGTTCTGCACCGCCAGCCTCAGGCGCGGGTTGGAGTCGATGTCGGGACCGCCCATCTTCGCGGCCACGGTGATTTCCTTCGACAGCTTGGAGAACATCTTGGCGCGCACCGCGTCCTGGCGGCCCTTGCGGTGCATGATGTTCTTGAATTGTGAATGTCCGGCCATCGCCTTTTCACCCTCGTCAGTCAAAATCTGGAACTTGATTGGTGCATCCGTCTAAACCAGCCGCCCGCGCGCTGTCCAGATGTGACATGGCGGTCGAATCGGAATCACTTTGTTAACGTACCGTTAAAGGGTGGCCGCGCAGTCTTGTGGATAACTTGCAACGGCAGCACCTACCCCTCTACGGCACGGCACCCTTCATGACGACGGCAAACGACCTCGACAGGCATATGCGTGAAACCGCTGACATGGCGCGCAGTGCGATGGCGGACATGCTCAACGCAGTGGCGCTTTGTGGCCGCCGCACCCCGGCCTCGGCAGCCCTGGCCGCAACATCGAGCCTCGCCGGTACGGTCGCGCGCATGGACAATGCCCTCACCGCTACCCGGGCCAGTCTCGAAACAGGCGAACACGACACCGCCAGCCTCGACGCTGCCCGGCTCATGACGCTGTCCGACTATGCCTCAAAGCTTGCGCGGCTGCGCACCATCGCTGCCCAGATGAGCGCCTACGACGAAGCCCAGTCCGGCAGCGCTTCCTGAAGCCTGCCGCCCACGCGCACGGCGCCTGCCTTCACCGCCAGACCGGTCCGGTCGTCGGTTTCCACCAGAACCCCGCACAAGGTAGCCTCGCCCATCGCCGGCTCGAACCGGCCTGAAGGTATGCGCCGGGTGAACCGGTTCAGCGGCTCAGCCTTGTCCATGCCGATGACGCTGTCATAGTCCCCAGTCATGCCTGCGTCGGTCTGGTAGGCTGTGCCGCCTGTCAGCACCTGCGTGTCGGCTGTCGGTACATGGGTATGGGTGCCCACCACCAGCGACGCACGCCCGTCGCAAAAATGGCCCATCGCCATCTTCTCCGAGGTGAGCTCTGCGTGCATGTCGACGATGATGGCGTCCGCCGCCTCGCCAAGCGGACACGCGCCGAGCTGTTCTTCCACAGCCGCGAACGGATCGCCCAGCGGTTCCATCTTGGCGACGCCCATCACGTTCATCACCAGGACCCGCGCGCCGTGCGCCGTTTCGAACAGACCGGCGCCCTTGCCCGGCGTGCCTCTGGGATAATTCACCGGACGGATAAGTTCCGGCGCGCGTTCGATGAACACCAGCGCCTCGCGCTGGTCCCAGGCATGGTTGCCCAGCGTCACCACGTCGGCGCCATGATCCCGGAAGCTGTTGAAGATTTCTTCCGTAATCCCGAAGCCGCCTGCCGCGTTCTCCCCGTTGAGCACGACGAAGTCGGCCTTCAGCCGGCGGCGCAGGGACGGCAGATGGTCCTCGACCGCCTGACGTCCGGCCCGGCCCACCACGTCGCCCACGAACAGCAGCCTCATGACCCCTGCTCCACCTTCATGGGACCGTTCTCGGTCAGGATCCAGTCGAGCTTCTGGTCGTGCTCGCCGCGCACCACTTCGTCCACGGCTTGGGCCGAATAAGCCACGCCAATGGCGATGATGGGCTTCATGCCCCGCAACCGCTCGATGGTGCGGTCGAAGAACCCACCGCCATATCCCAGACGATAGCCCTTGCGGTCAAACGCCAGCAGCGGCACCAGCAAGACGTCGGGTTCCACCACGTCTGCCGTTTCCGGCGGAACCGGAATGTTCCAGCGCCCCGGTACTGTTTCCTCGCCCGGCACCCAGGCGCGAAATTCAAGCGGCGTGGCCGGCTTCAGCACCACCGGCACGCACGTGGTGAACCCTTCCGACGCCAGCTTTGCCAGCAGCGGCCTGGTATCGATTTCATCGCCAAAAGGTATGAAGGCGGATACGGTCCTGCCGGGCAGCGCGCCGGCAAAGTCCAGTCCGTTGCGGGCCAGCGACAGCGCGGCAATGTCTTTCAGCAACGCGTGAGCCTTTGACCGCGCGGCCTCTGCCGCCTTGCGGGCTGCCTTCTTGCGTTCTGCAATCTCGGGGGTATCGGTCATGGGCAGGCCTCATACAGCAGTGCGGCGCGGCTGTCACCCTCGCCCACGACCCCCTTTAAATGCGCCGCGCCACAGCGTACATACCAAGGCAGGCGGGCTGCCCGGTGCGTGAAGGAGTTACTATTCCCTGGGGCCTATAAGATCCTAAATGGGAGCTGTCCCTGGCTCGGGCCCTGGTCCGGCACACACGGCGCCCACCTACGTATGTAGGGACCCGGGATCTTGAACTTCCACGGCCAGTGGTGGCTCGCCGCTTATCCCTGCCGCGCCAGTCTCGAAATCTGCTCGAGCCGTTTGGCCGCAGCCTCTATCCGCTCTGCAGCGGCGCGCTCCACCTCTTTCGACTGCTCGATGGCTTCAGAGCCGGTCCTGTGCACGCCGGCGATCTCCGCCGACAGCGTTTCAACCTTGTCGAGCGCTTCGGAAAGCTGGTCTGCGATGATCAGTCCGGCCATTACCAGCAGCCGGATATCGCCGACCTCGCCGACACCGGCCTTGATTTCCTTGACCTGGTTGTCGAGCAGTGCGGCAAGCTCGCGCAGGTGATCTTCCTCGCCATCGGCGCATTCCATGGTGAAACTGCGATTGTTGACGGTAATGACGACTTGTCCCATCGGTTTCAGGCCTCTTCCCCAATCACCGTCCTTACCCGCGCCATGGCCAGCTCGATGCGGCGCGCCGCCTGCCGGTTGGCTTCGGCAAGCTCCTCGGCCCTGGCCCTCACCTCGTCCAGCTCGCTGGCCAGCTTGGCCCGGTCGTCGCGCAGGGCTTCCGCCTCGCCCTGCAGCTTGCTGATCGTGCCCTGGTTGCGCTCGGACTGCGCCCACGCAGCCTCGAGCTGGCGCATGGCCTGCTCGAACTGCTCGATCGCCTTGTCCAGTTGCGGCGTTGTAGCCATCCTCGCGGTTTCCCCGAAAACCCGCCGTTGCCACCCGTGCAACGGCACTGCCCATTCCTCATGCGAATTTAGGCGGTTGCCCCTGAATCCGTCAACTATACCTCAACTTTCGCCGCCGTCTCACGGTTTGTGCACAGTAATTCACAAGCTAGGGCCTGCGGCCATGTTGCACCATTGACTCGCCGTGGCTGAGTGTTATGTGTGGCGCCGAATTTCAACGGTGGAAACTGGATAAATGACACCGGCAAATCCTGCTGCCGCGTCGGGCGCTGCATCGTCCGCCCCGGCCTCTCCCGAAGACATCGCCAAGTACAAGCAGATGGCGAATGCCGTGCGCGCCCTGTCGATGGACGCCGTACAGGCCGCCAATTCCGGCCATCCTGGCCTGCCGCTTGGCGCCGCCGACATCGTGACGGTGCTGTTCTCGCACTACCTGCGGTTCGACCCGCAGGCGCCCAACTGGCCCGATCGCGACCGGTTCGTGCTGTCTGCCGGCCACGGCTCGATGCTGCTGTATTCGCTGCTGCACCTGCTCGGCTACGAAGACATGACCATCGAGGAATTGAAGAACTTCCGCCAGCTTGGTGCTCGCACCGCGGGCCACCCCGAATACGGCCACGCCGCCGGCATCGAAACCACCACCGGCCCGCTGGGCCAGGGCCTTGCCAACGCCGTCGGCATGGCCATCGCCGAACGCCACCTCGCCGCCCGCTTCGGTGATGGCATCGTCAACCACAAGACCTACGTGCTGGCCGGTGACGGCTGCCTGATGGAAGGCATCTCGCAAGAGGCCATTTCGCTGGCAGGCCACTTCAAGCTGAACAAGCTCGTCGTCCTGTTCGACGACAACCAGATATCCATCGACGGCCCCGTCAGCCTGACCGATTCGACCGACCAGCTGGCCCGCTTCGCCGCCTCGGGCTGGGACGTCATGCGCGTCGACGGCCATGACCATGCCGAGATTGCCCACGCCCTCGCCTCGGCCCAGACCGCGGAAAAGCCGGTCCTGATCGCGTGCCGCACTGTCATCGGATACGGCTCGCCTAACAAGCAGGGCACATCAGGCGTGCACGGCTCACCGCTCGGCGCCGACGAGATCAAGGCGACGCGCGAACAACTTGGCTGGACCCACAAGCCGTTCGAGATCCCTACCGAGATCCGCGACATGTGGCGCATCACCGGCCTTCGCGGCTGCAAGGAGCGCAAGGCCTGGGAAAAGCGCCACGCAGCGCTCGACACGGCCACCCGTACCGAGTTTGACCGCCGCATGGCCGGCGACCTGCCGGAAAGCCTCGACGAGGTGATTTCCTCCTACAAGCAGGAACTGGCCGACAACCCGCCAGCACTTGCCACCCGCAACGCCTCGCAGAATGTGCTGGAAGTCATAAACCCGGCCGTGCCTGAAACCTTCGGCGGCTCTGCCGACCTGACCGGCTCCAACAACACCCGTACCTCGGCCATGAAGCCGTTCACGGCAAGCGATCCCTCCGGCCGCTTCATGCACTGGGGCATTCGTGAACATGCCATGGCCGCGGCCATGAACGGCATCGCCCTGCACGGTGGCATGATTCCCTACTCCGGCACCTTCCTGGTATTCACCGATTACTGCCGGCCGGCGATCCGTCTGTCGGCGCTCATGCAGCAACGCGTCATCTATGTCATGACGCACGACTCCATCGGCCTCGGCGAGGACGGCCCGACCCACCAGCCGGTCGAGCATCTGGCCTCGCTGCGCTGCATGCCCAACCTCAACGTCTTTCGCCCGGCCGACGCGACCGAAACGGCCGAGTGCTGGCAACTGGCGCTTGAGTCGCCCGGAACGCCCTCAGTGCTGGCGCTCACCCGCCAGAAGCTGAAGCCTGTGCGCACCAAGTTCACCAAGGAAAACCGCTGTGCCCGCGGCGCCTATGACCTGTCGTCGGACGATGACGCCAAGGTGGTGATCTTCGCCTCTGGCTCCGAGGTCGAGATCGCGGTGGAAGCGGCAGACAAGCTGCGCGAAGTCGGCGCGTCGGTACGTGTCGTATCGGTGCCGTGCATGGACCTGTTCCTCGAGCAGGACGATGACTATCGCGCACTGATCCTCGGCGAGGAGCCCGTGCGCATCGCCATCGAAGCCGGCGTGCGCCAGGGCTGGGACGCGCTGATCGGTGCCACCGGCACCTTCATTGGCATGTCGACCTTCGGTGCCTCCGGCCCCTACGAAAAGCTCTATGAACACTTCGGCATCACCGCGGATGCGGCCGTGAAGGCTGCCGTCGCCGGGCTCGAGGCCAGCGCCTGACCTTACCCGCCAGCACAGCCTGAAACCACCGGAGACGACCGCACCCATGGCAAACTTCAGGACGCTCGATGATCTGGACGTGGCGGGCAAAAGGGTCTTGGTTCGTGTCGACCTGAACGTTCCCATGAAGGACGGCAAGGTGACCGACGACACCCGGTTGCGCGCCGTTGCTCCCACCATCAACGAACTGGCGGACAAGGGCGCGAAGGTCATCCTGCTGGCCCACTTCGGCCGGCCCAAGGGCAAGCCCAACCCCGACATGAGCCTTGAGCCCGTGGCCGCGCCACTCGCCGCCGTGCTGGGCAGGAAGGTCCGCTTCAGCGAACAGCCTCCCGCAGACATGACCGATGGCGACGTGGTGCTGGTTGAGAACACCCGCTTCCATCCCGGCGAGGAAGCAAATGACCCGGCCTTTTCAAAGGCGCTGGCCTCGATGGGCGATCTCTATGTGAACGACGCCTTCTCTGCTGCCCACCGGGCCCACGCCTCCACCGAGGGCGTGGCGCACCTGCTGCCGTCGGCTGCAGGCCGCTCCATGGAGAAAGAATTGTCAGCCCTGTCCGCAGCGCTGACCAACCCGAAGCGGCCCCTGGTCTGCGTCGTTGGCGGCGCCAAGGTGTCCACCAAGCTCGAACTGCTCGGCAACCTGTCGAAGGTCGCCGACACCATCATCATCGGCGGCGGCATGGCCAACACCTTCCTTGCGGCGCAAGGCATCGACGTGGGCAAGTCGCTGTGCGAGCACGACATGGCCGGCACCGCCCGCGATATCCTGAAGGAAGCCAACGCCAATGGCTGCCACATCATCCTGCCGGTCGATGCCGTCGTGGCGAAGGAATTCGCCGCCGGCGCTGCCAGCCGTACCGTGCCGGTCGATCAGATCGGCGCTGACGAGATGATGCTCGATGTCGGCCCTAAATCGGTCGCCGAAGCTTGTGCCGCATTTGACGCCGCCGCCACGGTGGTGTGGAATGGCCCCTTCGGCGCCTTCGAGATCGCACCGTTTGACGCAGGCACCGTGGCCGCCGCACGCCATGCTGCCGCGCTCTCCAAGGCCGGAAAACTGGTCGCTGTCGCCGGTGGTGGCGACACCGTGGCCGCCTTGAACCATGCCGGCGTGGCCGATGATTTCACTTACGTGTCCACCGCCGGTGGCGCTTTCCTTGAATGGCTTGAGGGCAAGGCGCTGCCAGGCGTCGAGGTGCTGCGTACCGCCTGAACCGCCAGATTTTCCAAACGGGGCTAGAAACAGACATGACCAAACAGACGCTTGAAGAAATCGCCGAAGCCATGGTGGCGCCCGGCAAGGGCATCCTCGCTGCCGACGAGAGCACCGGCACCATCAAGAAGCGCTTCGACTCGATCAACGTGGAATCCACCTTCGAGAACCGCCGCGATTATCGCGAGATGCTGTTCTCCGCCAAGGCCGCCATGAAGAAGAACATCTCGGGCGTCATCCTGTTCGACGAGACCATCCGCCAGCGCACTGCCAACGACAAGCAGTCGCTGGTGGAACTGATGATGTCGTCGGGCTCCATCCCCGGGATCAAGGTGGACGCCGGCGCACAGGATCTCGCTGGTTACCCGGATGAAAAGATCACCGAAGGCCTCGACGGCCTGCGCGGCCGCCTGAAGGAATACTACAAGCTTGGCGCACGCTTCGCCAAGTGGCGCGCCGTCATCACCATCGGCGAGCACATGCCGACCTACAACTGCATCCATGCCAACGCCCACGCGCTGGCCCGCTATGCAGCACTTTGCCAGGAAAATGACATTGTGCCGATCGTCGAGCCGGAAGTGCTGATGGACGGACCCCACTCCTCCCACGACATCGAACAGTGCTACGAAGTGACCGAGGCCGTGCTGAAGGAAACCTTCCAGGAACTCTACCTCGCTGGCGTCATGCTGGAAGGCATGGTGCTGAAGCCGAACATGGTCATCCCGGGCCAGAAGTCTGGCAAGAAGGCCAAGCCGGAAGAGGTCGCCGACCTGACGGTCCAGTGCCTCAAGGCCTGCGTGCCGTCCGCCGTGCCGGGCATCGCCTTCCTGTCGGGCGGCCAGTCCGACATAGAGGCCACCGAGCACCTGTCGCTGATGAACTCGCGCCACGACCTGCCGTGGAACCTGACCTTCTCCTATGGCCGCGCGCTGCAGGCCGCAGCACTCAAGGCCTGGGGCGGCAAGAAGGAAAACGTCAAGAAGGGCCAGGACGCCTTCGCCCACCGCGCCGCCATGAACGGCCTTGCCTCGAAGGGCAAGTGGACCAAGGCTGCCGAGAAAGGCAAGTAAGTTCGCACTCTGATGACATCCCCGGGCTTGTCCCGGGGATCTAAGGCTTAAAGCACGAAGCTCGACACGAGGAAGCCGAGGCAGGCCGCAAGGCCCATCACCGGCACCCACATGGGCACCCGGAACACCCCCTCCGGCGTTTCCGGTTCCGTCCACTTGATGCGGATCAGCGCCCAGTTGACCAGCGAGAACACGCTTAGCGTCACCCGCGACGTCCACTCCGCCAGCGCCTCCAGCGGCACTGCCATTGCCAGAACAAGGATGATGCCCCCCACCAGCAACGTGGCCTTTAGCGGCGTGCGCGTCACATCATGCACGTGCGACAGCCATGCCGGCAGGTGGCCGAGGTTCGACAACCCGTAAAGCACCCGCGAGGCCATCACCTCCTGCACGATCACCCCGTTCAGCGTGGCAACCGAGGCTATGGCGGCAATGACCAGCGCCGGAAACGGCGTGACCTGTGTGAACAGCAGGCTCAGGGGCGCGTCCGATGCTGCCAGTTCCGCGATCGGCACGGACATCACCGCCACATAGGCAACAAGCACATAGAGCAGCGTCGAGAATACCAGCGTCAGCCCGATGGCCCATGGCATGGTCCGTTCGGGCTCGATGACCTCCTCGGCCACGTTTACGATGTCCTCGAACCCGATGAATGCAAAAAACGCAATCACCCCGGCAGACAGCACGCCCGCCCACATTGCCCAGTTGCCAGGCTCCGGCACCACTTCGGGCAGCCGCATCAGCATGTCTGGCTGGCTGACGAATCCTCCGCCTATCACCGCCAGCAGACCGATGATCTCGATGGTGGTCAGCACCGCCGCAAGTCCCACCGACTCCATGATGCCCACCGCCGCAATCGCCGTCATCAGCAGCACGATCAGCGGCACCA
>CAZYKZ010000025.1:0-18642 GCA_964648175.1 uncultured Anderseniella sp. | reverse complement strand
AGTAGTGATCGACCGTGGTGACGCCAAGCTCGACCGATTCGAGGTTCTGATAGGCGATGTCGACCGACGACAGCGCCTTCTGGAGCAGCTTTGCGTTCTGTTGCGGCTTGCCGTCCCGGCCGTAGGCAAATCCCTTGCGCCGGGTGAATGCATCAGCCAGTTCGCTTTCGTCGTTCCACGTGCCGGCGTCGACGAGCTGGTTTACGTTGGAGCCGTACACGCCTTCTGCGTTGGAGAAGACGCGCAGACTTGCGGTTTCCAGGTCGCAGCCCATTTCCTGCGCATAGGCAAGCGCGTGGGCACGGATGAAGTTCTGCTCGACCGGTTCGTCGGCTGATGCTGCCTTGAACGCAGCTTCCGCCAGCATCTTCGTCTGCAACGGCAGCAGGTCCCGGAAGATGCCGGACAGCGTGATCACCACGTCGATGCGCGGCCGGCCCAGCTCGGCCAGCGGCACGAGGTCTGCGCCGGAAAGCCTGCCGAAACTGTCAAAGCGGGGCTTCGCGCCCATCAGTGCCAGCGCCTGCGCAATCGGTCCGCCGTCAGACTTGATGTTGTCGGACCCCCACAGGACCAGCGCGACCGAACGCGGCATGCTCTGGTGCGTGGCCAGCAGAAGCTCTGCCTGCCTGGCGCCGTCGGCCATTGCAAAGGCGGTCGGCATGCGGAACGGGTCAAAGGCGTGGATGTTGCGCCCGGTCGGCAGGATTTCGGGCGAACGGATCAGGTCGCCGCCGGCAACCGGGGCGATGTAGTGGCCCGCCAAGGCATTCAGCAGGGCAGGGAGCTCGTTGTTCTCAGCCAGCAGCTGCTCGACCGCTGAGCGGGTATCGTCGTCGGCGTCGGCCATGACTCTAACGTGCTCGGCCCGCGCCTCGGTGCTGATCGGGCGTCCCACCACATGCAAGCCATCGGGGATGAGCGCATCCTCTGTGTCGAGCAGGGTGAGCCACAGCTTGTCCGGATCGTCGCCACTCAGGTCCACGGCCTCCGCCTGCGACCGGATCAGTTCGGCCAGGTCGCGGCGTTCGCTGGCGCCGGGCGCCAGTGCACGCCAGCGCGACAGGCTGTCCTTGAGTTCCGCGAAGCCCTTGTAGAGACCCGCGGTGGCCAGCGGCGGCGTGAGGTGGGTCACGGTGATGGCATTGGCGCGGCGCTTGGCCAGCGTCGCTTCGGACGGGTTGTTGGCCGCGTACAGATAGACGTTGGGAACGTTGCCGATCAGCCGGTCCGGCCAGTCCTGCGAGCCAAGGCCGGCCTGCTTGCCGGGCATGAACTCGAGCGCGCCGTGCATGCCGAAATGCAGGTACGTGTCGGCGCCGAAGGTGTCGCGCATCCAGCGGTAGAAGGCAACGAAGGCGTGAGTGGGCGCAAAGCTGTGCTCGAACAGCAGCCGCATCGGATCGCCTTCCCAGCCGAAGGCGGGCTGGACGCCGACGAACACGTTGCCGAACTGGCGGCCAAGGACGTAGACGCCGCGTCCGTCAGACTGGGTGCGACCCGGCGCAGGACCCCACACGGCTTCGATCTCGGCAAGCCACGGCGTATTGCGCACCATGTCCTCGGCAGGCACGTGGGCGGCCACGTTTGCCTGCTGGCCGTAGTGCGCGGCGTTGCCCTTGAGCAGCGCATCGCGCAGGTCGTCCACGCTCGCAGGCGGCTCGACCTCGTAGCCTTCGGCCTTCATGGCGTGCAGCGTGTTGAACAGGCTTTCGAATACCGACAGGTAGGCAGCTGTGCCCACTGCGCCGGAATTGGGCGGGAAGCCGAACAGCACCATGCCGACCTTGCGTTCGGCGTTTGCCTTGCGCCGGTTGAGTGCCAGTCGCAGCACCTTGTCGGCAAGCGTCGAAATGCGCTCGGGGCAGGGCGCCATGGCACGATGGGTCGATACCCGCTCGCACGGCTTCTTGCAGCCGGTGCAGCCGTCGTCGCCGTGCCTGCCGGCAAACACGGTCGGGTTCGTCGCGCCGTCAAGCTCCGGCAGCGCCACCAGCATGGTGGTCTCCACCGGGCCGAGGCCGCCGGTCGACTTGGACCACTGCTGCAGGGTCTGGAACTCAAGCGGGTGAGCAGCGACGTAGGGCAGGTCAAGCTGGCTAAGCACTTCCACCGCGGCAGTGCTGTCGTTGTAGGCAGGCCCACCGATCAGCGAGAAGCCGGTCAGTGAAACCAGCGTGTCGATGACAGGCCGGCCATGGCGGAAGAAGAATTCATTGATGGCAGGCCTGCCGTCCAGCCCGCCGGCAAATGCGGGAATGACGGCTATGCCCTTGTCTTCGAAGGCTCTTATGACGGCATCGTAGTGGGCTGTGTCGGACGCCAGCACGTACGAGCGCATCAGCAGCAGACCAACCGTCGCCCGTGCATTCTTGGGCGTCGGCAGGTCGCCGGCACTGGTGGTGATGCGCTCCTTCAGCCCGGGATGATAGAGCCCGACATCGGGATACTCGACCGGGGGCAGCGCTTCGCCGCCCTGCCATGCCTTGCTGGCGCAGTAGCGGGAGACCAGGTAGCGCACCATCTGCTCGACATTGTCATCGGACCCGCCAAGCCAGTATTGCATCGTCAGGAACCAGGCGCGCAGGTCCTGCGCCTTGCCGGGTACGAAGCGCAGGATCTTCGGCAGCCGCCGCAGCACCTTCATCTGGCTTTCGCCGGATGCGCCGTTTGGCTTCGAGGAACCCCTCATCTTCTTGAGAAACTTGGCGATGCCTGAAGCCGGCTTGGCCATGTCCAGCCCGCCCATGCGGGTCAGCCGCACGATGGCGCCATCGGCGATCATGCCGACCATGGCGTCGCAACTGTCGCGGCGGGCTTCAAGCGCGGGCAGGATGGCCTTCACGTGCTCTTCGAGGAACAACAGGTTGGCAATGACGATGTCGCCATTGGCGATGTCCTGCCGGGCGCGTTCGAGGCCCGACGGATCCTCTGCCCATTCTGCCGCTGCATGGATGGCGATGGACAGACCGGGAAAGTCGCGCGCAAGCCGGTCGCTGGCCCGGGCGGCGGGCCCGGCGGCGTGGGCGTCGAGGGTGATGATCACCACCCGGTAGCCGGCTTTATGTCCGTTAGCGCGCATAGTGGGCCTTGGCCTCGTAAAGCGTGTCGACGGTGATGCAGGCGATGCCGCGCTCGGCGGCGAATGTCTCGGTGTTGCGCCGGGCCTTGCCGCGCACGAAGAACGGGATCTTCTTGAGTTCCTTCTCGGCAGCCGCGTCCCAGCCGACCGTGTCAGGCGTGGCGGCGGCAGCAGCTTCCGGCGCGGCGGAACGGGTTTCGCCAACGCTGGCCAGATGCGACGGCACAGCCTCGTCGGAGAACTCGAAATCTTCGCGGAACATGCCGAGAAGATGCTCTTCTAGACCCATGGTCAGCGGGTGCACCCAGCTGTCAAAGATGACGTTTGCGCCTTCAAAGCCCATCTGCGGCGAGTAGCGGGCCGGGAAGTCCTGGACGTGCACGGGCGCCGAGATGACGGCACAACCGATGCCGAAACGCTTGGCGATATGGCGCTCCATCTGCGTGCCCAGCACGAGCTCCGGTTGGGCTTCCTGGATGGCGGCTTCCACGTCGAGATGATCTTCGGTGATCAGCGCTTCCAGCCCGTGCCGGGCGGCCTCCTCGCGTACCTCGCGGGCAAATTCGCGGGTGTAGGTGCCAAGGCCCACCACCTTGAAGCCAAGCTCCTGGGCGGCGATGCGTGCGGCGGCAACGGCGTGCGTGGCGTCGGCGAAGATGAACACCCGTTTGCCGGTCAGGTAATTCGAGTCGACCGAGCGCGAATACCACGGCAGCCGGGACAGGTCATGCTCGAGCAGGTGGCTGACATCGGCGCCGGTAATGTCCCCAATCTCGCGGATGAAGGCCTTGGTGGCGCCAACGCCGATCGGCACCGTGCGGGTGAATGGTTGGCCGTACTCGCGGTTCAGCCACTCTGCCGCGGGCAGGGCGATCTCGGGGTACATGACCACGTTGAAGTCGGCGTCGGGCAGCCGCGCAAGGTCGGCCGGCGTGGCGCCAAGCGGAGCGCAAACGTTCACCTCGATGCCAAGCCCGGCCAGCAGGTTGGTCAGTTCGGTCACGTCGTCGCGGTGACGGAAGCCCAGCGCGGTAGGACCGAGCAGGTTGCATGTAACGTGATCGGCCTTCTCTGGCCTGCGCCCGGCGGCGAACCGGCGCACGATCTGGTAGAAGGTTTCGGCCGCGCCCCAGTTTTCCTTCTTCTGGTAGGAGGGCAGTTCCACCGGCACCACGGGGATGTCGAGGCCAAGCGTCTCTGCCAGCCCGCCCGGATCGTCCTGGATCAGTTCCGCCGTGCAGGAAGCGCCCACAAGCAGCGCCTGCGGCTTGAACCGCTCGGCGGCGGCACGCGCGGCGTCCTTGAACAGCTCGGCCGTATCGGCGCCAAGGTCGCGGGCCTGGAACGTGGTGTAGGTGACCGGCGGGCGCTTGCCGTTGCGCTCGATCATGGTGAACAGCAGGTCGGCATAGGTATCGCCTTGCGGTGCATGCAATACGTAATGCAGACCCTCCATGGCCGTGGCGATGCGCATGGCGCCGACGTGGGGCGGTCCTTCATATGTCCACATGGCCAGCTGCATACCGCTCACACCTCCAGCCGCGCCCGGCGGATGAGCGGCCGTGCGAACAGTTCGGCAAGATCGCCGGCCTGCTCGTAGCCCTGCACCGGGGTAAAGACGAGTTCGATCGACCACTTCGTCGCCATGCCTTCCGCCTCGAGCGGATTGGCGAGGCCCAGGCCGCACACGACCAGGTCGGGCCTGGACGCACGGCAGCGGTCCAGCTGCCTGTCGACGTCCTGCCCCTCGGAAAGCTGCGTACCCGGCGGCAGCAGGGCAAGCTCGGCACCCATGTGCTGGCGGTGCAGGAAGGGCGTGCCCACCTCGATCAGGCGCATGCCAGCCTCCCGGGCGAGGAAGCGCGCCATCGGCGGCTCGAGCTGCGAGTCGGGAAACAGAAAAACGCTCTTGTTCTCAAGGTGTTGCTTGTAAAGCCCGACGGCCTTGCGGGCGCGCTCCCGGCCCGGCGCCGTCACCTGTGCAAACGTCTTGTCGGGCACATTCCAGGCCTGCGCCGCAGCAGCCAGCCATGCGGTGGTGCCTTCCTCGCCGAGCGGGAAGGGGGCGACGAGAACTTCGCAGCCGCGCTCTTCCAGCAGCCGTGCCGTGTCGGCCAGGAAGGGCTGCGCCATCAACACCTTTGTGCCGGGGCCGATGGGCGGCAGCGATTGCGAATCGCGGGCCGGCAGGAACCCGACAGGGCCGATGCCGAGCGCCTCGAACAGGCGGCGGAACTGGTCCTCGACCACATCTGCCAGCGTGCCGGCGATCAGCAGGCGCGGCGACGCGTCCGGTGCAGGCGGACATTCCGGCACAAGCGAGGCGAGGCAGGCGTCTTCGCCTTGCGTGAACGTGGTTTCTATGCCCGAGCCAGAATAGTTCAGAACGCGTACCGCAGGCGCGTGCCGTACGCTTAGCCGCTGGGCAGCGCGCGACAGGTCCAGCTTGATGACTTCGGACGGGCACGAGCCGACCAGGAACAGCATCCTGATTTCAGGGCGCCGGGCCAGCAGACGCTCGACCACCCGGTCAAGCTCGTCATTGGCGTCAGCAAGACCGGCCAGATCGCGGTCGTCGATGATGGCGGTGGCGAATCTCGGCTCGGCAAAAATCATCACGCCGGCGGCCGACTGCATGAGATGTGCACAGGTTCTTGAGCCGACCACGAGGAAGAACGCATCTTGAATCTTGCGGTGCAGCCACACGATTCCCGTCAGGCCGCAGAATACCTCGCGCTGTCCGCGCTGACGGATCAGGCCTGGTTCGGCGCAGTCCTTTGAGGCCGCAGGGGAGCGGGGCTGGGCGAACACGTTCATGCGCGCACCCCGCTCTCATGACCGGTCAAGACCGTCTGTCCGGCCTCCAGCCTGGCCATGCGAAGCTTGTACAGGAACTGGGCTGCGTTGATGGCGTAGGCTGTATAGGCGGCAAGCGCGATGAACATTTGAACGCGCGGCCCGCCCCAGCCCCACAGCCACGCTGCCAGGTAGGCGGTGTGCAGCGCGATGACCAGCATGGACACCGCGTCTTCCCAGAAAAAGGCGTCTGCAAACAGATACTTGCCGAAGACGACCTTCTCCCAGATCGCCCCCGTCACCATGATGGTGTAGAGCACCAGCGTCTTGATGATGACGGAGATGGTGGCTGCCTCAAGCCCGGCGCCGGTGAGCAGGTAGCGCACGACCAGACCGAGCGAGACCAGGAAGACCACGAACTGCAAGGGGGCCAGGATGCCCTGCACAAGGGTCCAGACCGAAGCGTCACGGCGGCGGCGCTGCTCTGGCGTATAGAGGCTTGCTGTCTTTGCTGGCGCGGCCCGCTTGTTACCCATTGTCCGGTTCCTGCCCGTCTCCCGGAACCAGCATCGACATCGATCTGCCCGGGTTTCAGGCAAAGTGTAGCGCCAAGGATTTTAGAGTGTCAACATAAGTTGACGTATATTAAAATTTACATTTGCGGCCAAGCGTGCTTATAATTCTCTGGCAACGCGGGCCCATATGGGCGTAGCGTAATGACTGTGGACACTGCCGGGTGCCACTTTGTCCGTACCTCCAGGTGCATCGAGGACATGGTTGCCTCCCGGTTGAGCGGTGAAGTCGCAGCATTGATCGTGTGTCCGGTCCGGGAGGTTCCTCTGCGCCAGTTTGAGCAGGACGAGACATGTCCGTCTATGAAGACGATCCCGGCCATGGCCGCCCGCAAGGCGCAGGGCTGGCAACCCGCTCAGGTAGCTCACGCACCGGTGACCTGCTCAACGATGTTTTGACCACCGACGTATTGCCCCGCTTGCGGGGGGCCCATGCCAGCGGCGACGTTGCCGGGGCCGGCAGCAGGGACCTGCCTTGTTCGCAGGGGCCCGTGGCTGATTCTGAGATTATAGAGTTGTATCAGGCTGTTCTGGGCCGGGTGCCGGTGACGCCCGACAGCGTGCTGGCCCGCCTGACCGCGCGCGGCGTCGTGCGCAGCGATATTCACGAAGGGCTGCTGCGCCCTGTTGCGCTCATGCTTGGCGAGGGCTGGCTGAGCGATGATTGCAACTTCTTCGAGGTGTCGGTCGGCATGTCGAAGTTGCACCAGTCGCTGCATTCCCCGCTCTTGCGCAGGGAAAGGCGCTCGGCGAGTTCCTGCAGCCACCGTACAGTGCTTCTGACCGGCGCGCCCGGCGAACAGCACCTGTTCGGGCTCGGCATCATCGAACAGGCTTTTGCAGAGGCTGGCTGGAACGTAACCAACCTGGCGGGCGCCGGCTGGGACGCGGTATGCGAATGCCTGCAGAGCGAGCATCACGATCTGATCGGTGTGACGTGTGCGGGGGAACGCTTGCGGCCCAACCTCAAATCCGCTATCGACAGGGCGCGGTTTATGTCTACGAACCGTGACATAAAGGTGCTCGTCGGCGGGTATCTCTTCGAAAACGATAAAACTTTGGTTCGTAGCGTCGAGGCTGATGCTTTCGCCTCCGACTCAGCGTCTGCAATACAGGCCGCGAACGGGCTTGTGCCTGAGACCGGTGAATTGATCGAACCGTAAGGCTGACATCGAAGTTGTTGTCTTGATATGGATGAGAAGCTTTCAAAACGCCAGAATGACGGGTCGCCTCACAGGCTGTTCGACCTGCAACTGCCCGTTCTGGAAAAATTGCCGTCAAGGGCCGTTGCAGGACTGGCGCTTGCCGCCGCCGACATCGCCCTGATTGTCGGCCCCGATGACACGGTCCTTGATGTCGCTTTTCATGATTCGTCCTTCGAGCGCGAGGGTGTTCAGGAGTGGGTAGGCAAGCCGCTGCGCGACACCGTCACGCCGGAATCGACTGCCAAGCTCAACAGTTTGCTGTCTGAAGCCCGCAGTGGTCAGTTCGCCCGCAAGCGCGAGGTCAATCATCACCGACGCGGCAGCCATGACCTTCCGGTGCGCTACTGCGCGGTGCCGCTCGGCAGTGACGGGACCGTCCTGATTTCCGGAGCCGATCTGCGGGTTCAGTCGGAACAGCAGCAACAGCTTGTCCACGCCCAGCAGGCGATGGAGCGGGAGTACGCCAAGCTGCGCCAGGCAGAGGCCCGCTACAGGCTTCTCTTCCGCATGGCGGCGGAAGCTGTCCTGGTCATCGACGCCGTGCGCGAAACCATCATCGACGCCAATCCGACCAGCGTCGAGTTGCTGAACCGCCCGATAAACCAGATTGCCGAGCAAAAGTTTGCGACGATGTTCGACCGGTCCAACTGGGCCGAACTGTCCGATTTTCTCGCAACCGTGCGCACCGGCGCCGGCGCCAGCGAAATCACCATCAAGCTGGCCGGCGGGCAGGCCGTGCAACTGGCCGCATCCCTGTTCCGGCAGGGCGGTGCATCCCACATTCTCGTTCGCCTTGTGCCGGTGGGCGAGGGGGCCGGCAAGAAATCCCTGTCGCACACCGACGGCTGCGTGCTGGCGGCAATCGAGGCTGTGCCGGATGGCTTCGTCGTCATTGATGAGTCGGGCAAGGTGCTCATGGCCAATGCCGCGTTCTGCGATCTCGCCGGGCATGTTGCGTCAAGCCAGGTCGTGGGCCATCCGCTCGATCGCTGGCTCGGCAGGAGCACGGTCGACATGGGCCTGATCATGACCAACATCCGCGAGCATGGTTCGGTGCGCAACTTCGCAACGATCCTGCGTGACGATCTCGGTCAGGAAGAGGCCGTTATCGTTTCTGCCTCTGCTGCGCCGGACGGCGATCTGTCCTGTATCGGGTTCCTGGTGCGCCGTTCGGGCACGCCGGCAAGCGCTGTGGCGCCCGGCATGACCTCGATGATGCGTTCGGTGAACCAGCTGACCGAACTCGTGGGCCGTGTGCCCATGAAGGAGCTGGTGCGCGAGACGACCGACATGATCGAAAAGATGTGCATCGAGGCCGCGCTTGAGCTGACGCGGGACAACAAGGCCTCGGCGGCTGACCTGCTGGGCCTGTCCCGGCAAAGCTTCTACATCAAGATGCGCCGCTACGGCCTGCTTGACACCGACGACGGCAGCGATACTGACAGCTAGGTGTAAACCTGAATTACGGCTTTGTGTGTCAATCTTGATTGACACTCCTTGTGCCCGCCGATAGCATCACTGCATGCTCAGGTCACAGGCAATCGCTGCGCGACGCTCCACGCCCGATCTTCTGTCGGTCGTCGAACTGTTGAAGCCGATTACCTGGTTTGCGCCCATGTGGGCGCTTGGCTGCGGGGTTGTGTCCTCCGGCGTTCCTGTAACCGAGAATCTGTTGCCTGTTGCCGGCGCCGTCTTGTTGGCCGGACCAATGGTTTGCGGCACCAGCCAGGCCGTAAACGATTGGTTTGACCGGCACGTCGACGCCATCAACGAGCCCGGCCGCCCCATCCCCTCCGGGCGCGTGCCGGGCCGTTGGGCTCTTTACATTGCCTGCCTGTGGACCGGCCTGTCGCTTGTGCTTGCTGCAGCGCTTGGCGCCTGGGTGTTCTGGGCCGCCGTATTCGGACTGGCGCTGGCCTGGGCCTACAGTGCGCCGCCGTTCAGGCTCAAGCGGAATGGCTGGTGGGGCAACAGTGCGGTGGGCCTGTGCTACGAGGGCTTGCCCTGGTTCACCGGCGCTGCTGCGCTGGCGGGCGGACTGCCCGACTGGCGCATTCTCTCGCTGGCGCTGCTTTACAGCATCGGCGCCCACGGCATCATGACGCTGAATGATTTCAAGTCGGTAGAGGGCGACCGGCAACTTGGGCTGCGGTCTCTGCCGGCCCGCTACGGTATCGGCCCCGCGGCAAAGCTTGCCTGCTGGGTCATGGCCGTGCCGCAGGTGGCGGTCATCGCCCTGCTGATCTCTTGGGGGCAGGACATTCACGCTGCCATCGTCGCCGTGCTGCTGATTTCGCAGCTTTTCCTCATGCATCGCCTGCTGCAGGACCCGCAAGGCCGGGCAGCCTGGTACAACGCAACCGGCACCACTCTTTACGTCCTCGGAATGCTGGCCGCCGCATTCGCGGTGCGTGCATTGCAGGCAGGAGTATGACCATGACCACCCTTCGCTCCCTTGGCTGGCTTGGCATCATTCGCCTCGGGCTGGTGCAAACGGCGCTGGGCGCCATCGTCGTGCTGACCACGTCGACGCTCAACCGGGTCATGGTGGTGGAACTGTCGCTGCCGGCCATGCTGCCAGGTCTGCTGGTCGGTGTGCACTACGCTGTGCAGATGGCCCGCCCGCGCTTCGGGCACGGCTCCGATGTGGGCGGCAGGCGCACCAGGTGGATCGTCGGCGGCATGGCGTTGCTGGCCTTCGCCGGAACTCTGGCAGCGGCGGCAACGGCGTTCGTGCCGGTCAGCCAGGTGGCGGGCATCGCCTTGAATTTCCTTGCATTCCTGCTGATCGGGGTTGGCGTTGGCGCGGCAGGCACATCTCTTCTGGCGCTGCTCGCCTCCCGCGTGGCGCCGGAACGGCGGGCGGCGGCGGCAACCATCGTCTGGCTGATGATGATCTTCGGCATGGCCGCGACCGCTGGTATCGCGGGTGCGTTGCTGGATCCGTTCTCGCCCATGCGGTTGCTCGCGGTGTCGGCGTCCGTCTCCGCACTCGCCCTGCTGCTGACCATCGCGGCCGTCTGGGGCGTGGAGGCCCGGTTTGCCGAAACCTCGCAGGAAGAACGCAGCGGCAGCACCGATTTCCGCGCTGCCTTGGCAGAAGTATGGGCCGATGACAGCGCGCGCCGGTTCTCCATCTTCGTGTTCATTTCCATGCTGGCCTATAGCGGTCAGGATCTCGTGCTCGAACCCTTCGCAGGCCACGTGTTCGGCCTGACCCCCGGCGAGTCGACCAGCCTGTCGGGTATCCAGCACGGCGGCGTCTTCGCCGGCATGGTGCTCGTAGCCATCACCAGCACGACACTGCGGATTTTCCGCTCGGTTCCGCTCCAGGTCTGGGCCGTGGGCGGGTGCGCCGTGTCTGCATTGGCGCTCGCGGGACTGGTGGCGGGCGGTTACGCCGGCGAGGGCTGGCCGCTGAAATCCAACGTCTTCCTGCTTGGCCTTGCCAACGGCGCCTTCGCGGTTGCCGCCATCGGTTCGATGATGGCGCTCGCCGGCACGGCGGGCCCGCGCAAGGAAGGGATCAGGATGGGCGTATGGGGCGCGGCACAGGCCATCGCCTTCGGCCTTGGCGGCTTCCTCGGGACCGTGGCTGTGGACGTGGTGCGGTTCTTCACCGGTTCCCCGCTGCAGGCCTACGTTTTGGTGTTTGCAACAGAGGCAATCCTGTTCGTCTGGTCGGCGAAGCTCGCCGCGGGCGTCATCGGCGCGCGTTGCCCGGTGGCAGGCCCGGCCGAGACGAAGGTGGCTACAACTGCGGAGCAGGTATCATGACCAACCAGGGCCAGCATGTTCATGACGTGATTGTAGTGGGTGGCGGCCCGTGCGGCGCAACGGCGGCCAACGATCTGGCGCTCAAGGGCCTTGATGTCGTGCTGCTCGACAAGGCAGGCCGCATCAAACCGTGTGGAGGCGCCATTCCGCCACGCGCCATCAGGGACTTCGATATCCCGCAGGACCTGCTTGTGGCCCGCATCTCGTCTGCCCGCATGGTGTCGCCATCCGATCGCGGCGTGGACATGCCAATCGACGGCGGCTACGTCGGCATGGTCGACCGTGAACACTTCGACGAGTGGCTGCGCGAGCGGGCCGGCAGCAACGGCGCAACGCGCTTCACCGGCACGTACAAGTCGCTGGAGTACCTCGAAGGGGGAGTTGTTGCGGTCCATGTGGAACGCAAGCAGGATGGCAGGCCTGCCGGAGATGAAACGCTGCTGGCCCGCGCAGTCATAGGTGCAGACGGCGCAAAGTCTGCCGTAGGCCGCCAGAACGTGCCGGGGGCGGACAAGGTGCCGTTCGTGTTCGCCTACCACGAGATCATCAAATCCCCGGTTGAGAGCAGCGACGTCTTCGACGCCGCGCGCTGCGACGTCTACTACCAGGGCAAGCTTTCGCCGGACTTTTACGCTTGGGTGTTCCCGCACGGGTCCAGCACCAGCATCGGCGTGGGCAGCGCCAACAAGGGGTTTTCGTTGCGCGGCGCTGTGGCCGACCTGCGCGCCACCACCGGTACTGACAGTTGTGAAACCGTGCGGGGGGAGGGGGCTCCGATCCCGCTCAAGCCGCTCAAGCGCTGGGACGACGGGCGCGGTGTTCTTCTGGCTGGCGACGCAGCCGGCGTGGTAGCGCCCGCCTCGGGCGAGGGCATCTACTACGCCATGGCCTGCGGGAGGCTTGCGGCTGAAGCGGTCGAAGCGTTTGTGGCCACCGGAGATGCCCGCAATCTTGCGCTGGCCCGCAAGCGCTTCATGAAGGCGCACGGACGCGTCTTCTGGGTGCTGGGGATCATGCAGAAGTTCTGGTACTCCAGCGACAAGCGCCGCGAGCGCTTCGTCAGCATGTGCGCCGACCCGGATGTCCAGCGCCTGACCTGGGAAGCCTACATGAACAAGGAACTCGTCCGCGGCAATCCGATGGCGCACGTCCGCATATTCCTGAAGGACATGGCGCATCTGCTTGGCATCACGCCTGCCGTGCCGGACAGCGGCAATGACGCCACGGCGCGCAAGGCTTGATGCCGTCACCTGAGCCATGGCAGTTCTGACGCCATGATGGACACTCTGGAAAGCCTTTTCGTCTCCGGGCGGATCATCGACGCGATCCTCGTCCTGATGGCGCTTGAAGCGGCAGTGTTGCTGGGGTTTTACCGCGCCACCGGCAAGGGGGTTGGGCCTCGCGCACTGTTGCCGTTCCTTGCAGCGGGCGTCTGCCTGATGCTGGCGCTCAGAACCGCCTTGACCGGCGGCGGGTGGACCGGCGTGGCGGCAATGCTGTCGCTGGCCTTCGTGTTCCACCTGGCAGATATCGTGTTGCGCTGGCGGCGGTGATGGGGTGCTGATTTCGGGATGGATTGTGCAAAATGGAACATTCTGCACACCGAGTTTGTACTAGCTTGAGACCATGCCGCATGAGTCGATGTGGCTGAAAAGACTGCAGTAAAAGACGGTCACATTTTCATTGGCGGAAGCTGGCCATCTTTGTGCCCACAACTTCAATCCGCTTGCCTGAGAAACAGTCCGGGGGCTGTTTCGGCGGTTCAAAGGGGGGCACACATCGGCTGGACAGGCAGCCAGGCGTCATGCCTGCTGGCTGTTCAGCGCCGGGGGAAGGTGGACGCCGGCTTTTGCCCAGGTGGCAGCCGGCGTCCCCATTAACCTGCTGTTCCTCACTCCAGTCTGGCGGTTCGTCGCTTTAACAAGCCGAATGAGGGTGTGAACGCCTCACCCATAGTGCAATTGGCACCAGCATGAGCAATTGCGTTACGAAGAAGATCGCCCCAAAGGCCGCCAGTTCGATCTTGCCGAACACATTCGCCGCCATCAGCGCCGACAGGCCGATGTTGCGCGCCGGGAAGCCGAACATCAGACCGGTTCTTCGAGTCTGCAAACTGTCCGGCATCAAAAGCCAGCCGGCGCACCAGCCGATACACAACAGCAGCACGGTAAAGACCATCGCAGTCGAGGCCGCAGACAGGACCAGTGACCAAGTCAGCAGCCCGGCTTGCGCCCCCAGCACGACGCCGATCAGGACCGCAACCAGGGCAAAGCCCAATAGCTCCCTTGCTCTTTGGTGCCTTACGATCCAGTCCCGCATCCAATAGCGCGCGGCCATCCCTGCAACGACGGGAACCAGAACGTTGGGAATGGTCTGCCGCAAAATCTGGCCGAATGGCATGCTTCCGATGGCTTCAAGATCGAGCAGCCGGGCAATTAGCAGGCATATCAAGGGTGCCGAGACAAAGGCCAGCAAGCTCGTCACGCCGGTAAGCAGGACCGACAAGGCCAGGTCCCCCCGGGCCACGTTTACATAGTAATTGGACATTGCGCCGATCGGCGCGGCCGCAATCAGCAGAAGTCCCATCCCGATGACCGGATCCAGGGCCGCAGTCCAGAAAATGCAAAGCGCCGCCAATGGCACCAGAAACAGGTGCAACAACGTCGCCCTGACTATCACACCAGAACTTATGTTCCTGGGACTGAATTGCTCAACCGAGAGGTTCGAGCCAACCTCAAACATCAGGTAAAATACGACTATCGCTATGAATGTCTCTAGCACGTCAGGCTGGCCATCTGGGATTTGACCTGGAACCAGTTTCGTCGAGGAAGCGGTCCAACTCCCGTGGGTCCCGGATGACGATGTTGCCATAGCCAAGGTCGGTCAGCGCCTTCCGTTTCACTTCATTCAAGGCGGTATTCATGCGCCGGCGCGGGATCTTGCAGATGATTGCCAGTTCGCCCTGGGACAGGGGAACGCTGCCGTTCCTGCCGCTCCCGGTTCTTTCCAGGATCCTGAGGCATGCTGCCAT
This sequence comes from uncultured Anderseniella sp., assembly GCA_964648175.1. Taxonomy (GTDB): domain Bacteria; phylum Pseudomonadota; class Alphaproteobacteria; order Rhizobiales; family Aestuariivirgaceae; genus Anderseniella. Next base: position 4,179 of record CAZYKZ010000025.1, on the reverse strand, counting down.
TCGGATGGTCGGGTCTTCAATTGACAGGAATTCGAGAATTGAGACAGCAGCGTGCAGGGTCTGGGCAACCATGAGAGAGAGGGAGGATTGGAATTCCGGCCGTGAAGCTGAAAGCTCCTGAATGGTGGCCCGCGTCAGGTGCAGCACCTTGCTGTCCCTTCCGGCAACCAGGTCCATCCGCCGGGGTTGGCCTGAAATGGCCGCAAGGTCTCCGACCCACCAGCCCGGGCCAACCGCATAGAACAAGGTTTCACCACCAAGCATGTGCGCCCAGTGATAGTCGAGCCTGCCGGATACCAGGGTGAATATGCCGCCTGCCAGATCGTCGGCACGGTAGACGACCTCGCCCTGACGCTTGTTGATTTCCGAACACCGCCGCAAGATGTCTGGACGCGAGGATGCGGGCAGCGAGTTGAGCCACCCCATCCGGTCAGGCAGAGCCGCGCGTACCTGTTCCACATTCATCTCAAGCAATACCAAGCCCGTAATATGGTCGCGGGAAAGGTGCACCTTGGGGAAAGAACAGGCAAGCCAATTTGGGGTCTTGCGGAGAATGGATCTGAAATGCCGGCTACGTCCGGCCCACGACCGGGTCTCCCTTACAATTGGGCTCCACAAGACATTTCGAAGCTGCAGATCGATGTTGGCTAGGCAATTCTTGAGTGACCGACTATTCAGGACTGCTTGTGAGTCCGGTCATTTGATGCAATCGAGGCTGAGGACAATAAGCCATGGCGTTTTGTCAGACGCAAAACCTCGGTGATACGCAATGCTTGTCGTAGACGTTGCGGAATTCTATTCCGATCAGGGCGGTGGGGTAAAAACCTATATAAACCAGAAACTGCAGCTGGCGCCGCAGTTCGGCCATGAGGTCGTGGTCATCGCGCCTGGGTCCGAAACGCGGCTGGAAAAGCGGCACGGGGGATATGTGCAGTGGATCGAGTGTCCCAATGACATCTTCGATCATCGCTACCGCTACTTCCGGCGAAGTCAGCCGGTTCATCAAGTGCTTGACGAGTTGAAACCTGATGTCCTGGAGGGTTCTTCAGTGTGGACTGGCGGGTGGGTTGCCGCTCGCTGGCCCGGCAAGGCTTACAAATCTCTGATATTCCACCAGGATCCTGTAAGTGTGTACGCAAAAGGGTTTCTGGGCGGCGTTCTCGGCGACGCAGCAATTGATCGGTTGTGCTTTCCCATGTGGAAGTGGATGAGTTCGCTGTCACGCCGTTACGATGTGACGATCACCGCAGGGCAATGGCTTGCTGACCGGCTGTCCAGCTTCCACTTTCACCATCCCAGAGCGATTCCTTTCGGGATAAACAAGGCCCAATTTTCCGCTTTACGTCGCAGCGAAGAGACACGGGCGGAACTGCTGTCACGCTGCGGCCTTTCACCTGAAGCAACACTATGCCTTGCAGTGAGCAGGTTTCATCCGGAAAAGCGCCTGCCTTGCGTGATCGAAGGCTTTGGCCGGGCCAAGAAGGAACGAGAAATGGGGCTCGTCATCGTTGGCGATGGTCTTGCCAGAAAATCGGTTCTGCGAGCTGCCTCCAGAGTTGCGAATATCCACTTTGCCGGAACCACAAGTGACATGGAACTGCTGGCGAGTTGGTACGCCAGCGCAGATATCTTCCTGCATGGATCCGGGTCCGAGACATTTGGGCTGGTCATTGCAGAAGCGTTGTGTTCAGGACTGCCAATCGTCGTACCCGACAGCGGCGGCGCGGCAGACCATGCCAGACCCGGTTATGCACAGACGTACACGGCCGGTGACGCCAAGGACTGCGCCAATGCCATAGCAGAGCTCCTGGCGCGTGACAGAAGGGAACTGTCTGCCGCCGCCGTGAGAGATGGTTGTTCTTCCGTGAGGGACATCGAAGAGCACTTCGAAGCTCTTTTCTCGTTCTATGCCGAAGAGGTAGGAAAACGCGGTTGATGCCGCCGGTCTTGATCCGTCGCCATATGCGGATGCATGGGATCGTTTGCTTATGCGATGACCGCTGTCATCCTGACGCAGAGACGCCCGTCTTCATCTGTTGCGAAAAGCTGATACCTGCCTGATGCATCGGCTTCGGACAGTGTAAATGTCAGCTTGCAACCCGCAAGGACAGGCGCAACAAAAACCGCATCCAACCGGGATACACCAGGTTGCTTGAGCACCTGCGTAAAGAAGCTTGTCATCATGCCGGCAATCAGCATGCCAGGTGCGATGGGCTTTTCGAAGCCGAGTGACATGGCTGCGGTCTCGTCATGATGTATCGGGTTGATGTCGCCTGAAGCGTCCATATACGTCTTGAACAGGTCAACTGTCAGGACCGGCGTGGAGGCCGATGCCTTTGTTGCCATCCCAGTGGGCAATCGTGAACCGGAAGCTGGATTGGAAATCGGTGAAAGATCCCGCACCAGAACCAGACTGCTCGACGCTTCACAGATGACATCACCCGATGAATCTCCAACATGCAAATTGAGTTTGCACCTGCCGGTATCAAGGCCCACAAGCGATGCTTCGCAAGCCAGTTTCATTTGCACTGCCAGCGGACGCCGATAACGAAATGATTGGGTCACGTGAACCGGAAACAACCCGCTCTGCGAGCAGTGATGCGCAAGTGTGCTGGCTGTCTTTGTGTTTGCCAGCAGCTTGATGGGCCAGGTAGGCGGAACCGCAGTCGGCTTCCAGTCAATGCACTTTGCCAGACTAGTCACGCTTGCGTTGTCTACATACGCCTCCAATTTCTCGGATGCGGCGTTGCCAGTCATGAATAGTCGGCGTGAGTCAAGCACAGAACTGCGTTCAGGCCACCGAATGCAAACGAGTTGCTGAGAGCGACGCCAATCCGCGCTTGGCGTGCAGCGTTCGGCACGCAGTCAATGTCACACTTTGGATCCGGTCCCTTCCAGTTGACCGTTGGGGGCACGAACCCATGACGCATTGCCAGAAGGGTCGCGACGAGTTCGATCGCTGCGCTTCCTCCAAGGGCGTGACCGTGCAGGGACTTCGTGGACGACATGGCAATCTTGTCTGCATGGTCGCCCAGAACCGAGCGAACAGCTTGCGTTTCCACGATGTCGTTCATCACCGTGCCTGTCCCATGCGCATTGATGTAGTCCACGCTCGACGCAGGTAGGCCTGCATCGTCAAGCGCCGCCGTTATCGCCGCTGCCGCGCCTACCGGATCCGGGCGAAGCAGGTCACCTGCATCGGACGACATGCCGGCTCCGACCAGCCGGGCATAGGGCTTTGCGCCGCGAGCGGTTGCAAGGTCCTCGCGCTCGAGGACGACGATACCGGCGCCTTCGCCCAGCACCATGCCTGTGCGGCCCTTGGAGAACGGAGAGCACGGGACGGGCGACAGAACGCGAAGGATCTCCCATGAGCGCATGCCGGCCGGAGTGATGCAGGCCTCACTGCCGCCGGTAATCACGCGGTCGGCAAGGCCAGCCCGGATCATCCCAAGGCCGATGGCGACGGCATGGTTTGAGGATGAGCAGGCACTGCATACGGCGAACGACGGGCCGGTGGCGCCCAGTTCCATGCTGATCTGGCTGGCGGCTGCGTTTGGCATGAGCCGCGGTATTGTCATTGGGTCCAGCCGCTTGCTGCGCTCGGCATAGAAGGCATGGAACGCGTTGTCCTGGGTTTCTGCGCCGCCGATCCCTGTGCCGAGTATGACGCACGTGCGGTGCGAACGCAGGTCCTTTTCCTCAAGCCCCGCGAGCCTGACGGCTTCCATGCATGCCGCCAGCGCGTACTGGGCAAATGGGTCGAGGAACGGCAGCCGCTTCTCCGGCAGGCAGGAGGCGGCATCGAAACCACGCACTTGCGCGGCGATTTTCACCTGGAGACGGTCAAGGTCACGATGCAGCTCTACCGCGGCAATGCCGGTTTGCGCCTGGCGCAGTGACGCAAGCATCTGCTCGGCGTTATTCCCAAGAGCGCAAACGGTCCCGCATCCGGTGATAACGACAGAGGGAACGCTCATGCAGAACCGTTGTTCTTCTCTTCGATCAGCCGCGTGACGGTATCTATGACGTCGCCGACGTTCTGCAGTTCCACGATCTCCTCGCCCATCGGGACATAGATGTCGAACTCCTCTTCGAGCCCCTGAAGGATCATCACCATGTCAATGGACGCTATCTCGAGATCCTCCAGGGTAGCTTCACGAGTGAGCTTTGCTTCGT
>CAZYKZ010000024.1:0-19762 GCA_964648175.1 uncultured Anderseniella sp. | reverse complement strand
CGGCTTTCCCGTCGGGCGTGATGACCATGCCGGCCGAAGCCACCGAGCAGGTCGGACCCGTCATCATCTGGCGCAAGGAACTGCGCCCAGACAGCGGTGGCGCCGGCAAACGGCGCGGCGGCCTTGGCCAGTACATGGAAGTCGGCGCGCGCGAAGGCCACGAATTCGACATCTCCGCCATGTTCGACCGCGTGCGCCACCCGGCCCGCGGACGGCGCGGCGGCGAGCCGGGCGCTCCCACCACCATCGGCCTCGACGACGGCACGGCCATGCGCGGCAAGGGCCGTCAGTTCGTGCCGCACGGCCGCAAGGTGATGCTGGCGTTTCCGGGCGGCGCAGGCTACGGCGACCCGAAGCAGCGTGATCCGTCTGAAGTGCGCCGCGACCTGGCGCTGGGCTACATCACGCCGGCAGCAGCTGCCAACCACTATGGCCTGGCCCAGGACGAAATAGACGACGTGCTGCGCCGCGCCCGCGCCGGCGAGGTGTTCTGATCACCGCAAGGCGGGCTGCCAACGTCACTCCGCTGGCTGCGCGGCGAGCAGGCTCGACATGTGCCGGTTGACCTCCGCACTGGTCAGCCGTGCCTTCTTGCCAGTTGGCGGAAGTGCTTCATCCATGAAGAACGACGGCAGCTCGTCGTCCTCTTCGGTGAAGCCAGCCTTGCGGTTGAACTCGGCCTCGAGCTTCAGCGCCTTGATGCCCAGTTGCCGGACGAAATCGGGGTCAGCGCCGATGTCGAACGCATTGTTGATAGCGTCCGCAATCAGCTGCAGGTTCACGTCGGTAACCGAGCGGCCAAACACGCAGATGCCGAGACTGTCGGCAACCGCACTGTTGATCTGCATCTTCAGGCTTTCCGCCGCGAGTTGTTCGACCGTCTTGTCGTCACACTTGAACGACGGCGCATTGCCAGTGGTGTGATCGGCGCCCTGCGCGGTCACCATCATCGAAATGCCGGTCACCTCGACCACACGCGGATCATAGGCGCTGATCGCCTGCTTCTTGATGACAGGCACGCGCGCCACGTTCAGCGCCTCGCCCACCCGCGCCGTGCCACCGGCAATGAAGCGTCCGCGCTCGGTGCCCTTCATCAGGTCCTTGAGGCAGGCTTCCATGAACGCCACGTCGCCGAACTCCGCCTCACCGGCCTCCATCAGCACGCCGATGGTGGCGCCCAGTTCGATGCTGTCCACGCCCAGGTCGTTGGCAGTCTCGTTCAGTTTCGCCACGTCGTCCGGCTCGGTCAGGCCGCAATTGGTGCCAAGCAGGCCAATGGTCTCGTACTCCAGCGGCGACACCAGTTCGCGCCCCGTATCGTCGGCATAGACATTGCTGCACTTGATCAGGCAACCCGGCATGCAGGCGTGGGAAATCTCGCCGCCGCGCGACTGGTTGAGCTCGCGAATGTAGTCGCCGCCCATTTTCAGCGGACCGTCGCCGCTCGCCGTCAGCTGGCCTCTCGAGAAGTTGTTGACCGGCAGCGCGCCCATGAAGTTGGTGAGATCGGCCACCATGGCGGTACCCGTGGTCTTCAGCGCCTGCACCGCGGCGGACTCATCGAGCTTGCGGCCATACTCCTTGACCGCCGACATATAGCCCTTGCGGTCGTGCATGGGCGGCATCCTGTGCTTGTCGATGACGACCGCCTTGATCTTCTTCGAGCCCATCACAGCGCCCACGCCGCCGCGCGCCGCCAGCCGCGACGGCCGGTTGTCCGTGTCCGAAAAGGCAATGCCGGCCAGCAGCCCCAGGTACTCGCCAACCGGTCCGCACAGCGCAAGCGAGACCTTGTCCCCGTATACCTCGTGCAGCTTCCTGGCGCAGTCAAAGTTGCCCAGCCCCAGATAGTCCTTCGCATCGCTGAATGTGATGTCGCCATCCTTCGAGATGTGGATGATCTGCCACGCGTCGCACGCACCGTTGAAGGTGATGCCCGAGATTTCCAGCTGTCCCATGGCATAGGCGAAGGTGCCGCCGCTGTTGGCTTCCTTGATGCCGCCGGTCAGCGGGCTCTTGCACCCGACGCTGAGCCGGTTGGCATTGGAGAAGTTGGTGCCGGCAAACGGCCCGGCGGAGAAGATCAGCGGCGCTTCGGGCGAAAACGGGTCGAGCGAGGCCACATCGCGCTCGAGCAGCGTCTTTGCAATCAGGTACCGGCCCGCATGGGCAAGGCTTTCGCCTTGAACCTGGTGCCTTGTGATCTTCCTGGTGTTCAGGTCTATGTCGATATGGGTTCGCATCTTGGCTCCCGTCGCGGCGGTCGAGTTTCGGTGACCTGGCGCGCCGGCCAGATCCGCTTCGGGAATGCTAATTCATCGCCGGGCAGGACTGCAACCGGCTCCAGCGAAGGCGCTGGCCAACGGCGGCGCGCTGCACGCACCGCCGCTCCAGATCACCAGGGCTGTCCGGCTATGCGCCGGTCAAGCCGCTCATGCAGCCGCAAGCTTCTTCTGCGGGTCGTAGAACGGCCGTTCCACAATGATGGCGCGCTCGGTTCCGGCCTCATTCACCAGTCCGGTCTTGTTCACCACCTCCACCTCTTCACCCAGCACCGCATGCTCCACGGACACCATGGCCAGCGCGATGTTCTGCTTCAGCCGCGGCGAATAGACGGCTGAAGTGACCTTGCCAATGGTCTCGCCGTTCTTCCGGATTGCCCAGTAGGAGGTGTTGGGGCCCTTCAGCGGCTCACCCTCGATGATCAGGCCAACCTGCTTGCGGGTCACGCCCTGTTCCTTGAGGCGGCGCAGCGCGGCCTTGCCGATGAAGTCGGCTTCCATGTCCAGGTTCACCAGCCGGTCGAGGCCGAGCTCGAAGGGGTTGGTGTTGATGTCCGCATCGGCGTGGTAGGAAAGCATGCCGCCTTCGATGCGCCGGATCGACGAGGTATGGCCCGGCTTCAGGCCGAACGGCTGACCAGCCGCCATGATCTTTTCCCACAGCTCATCACCGCGCGAGCTGTCGCGAAGATACAGCTCATAACCCAGCTCGCTCGACCAGCCGGTGCGCGAGACGACCAGCGGAATGCCGTCCAGTTCCACTTCGCGCAGCCAATAGTATTTAAGGTCCATGATGTTGTCGCCGAACAGCGCCTGCATGATCTTGCCCGATTGGGGACCCTGCAACTGCAGCGGCGAGACGTCTGGTTCGCGGATGGTCACGTCCATGCCGGCGTGCACCGCCACGCCCTGCGCCCACAGCAGGATGTCGCTGTCGGCCAGCGAGATCCAGAAGTGGTTTTCCGCCAGCCGCAGCAGGATCGGATCGTTCAGGATGCCGCCCTCGGCATTGGTGATCAGCACGTACTTGCACTGCCCGACGGCCATCTTGGACAGGTCGCGCGGCGTCAGCGTCTGCACGAACTTCGCCGCGTCCGGACCGGTGATCTCCACCTGGCGCTCAACCGCCACGTCGCACAGGATCGCGTCGTTGATCAGGTTCCAGAAGTTCTGCTCCGGATCACCGAAATCGCGGGGAATGTACATGTGATTGTACACCGAGAATCCCTTGGCGCCCCAGCGGACCGTTGCATCGAAATAGGGGGATTTGCGGATCTGGGTGCCGAAGCCGAAGTCGTTGGATTGTGTCATGATACTCGCCCTTTTCATCAGCGGCATGGGCCACGCAAGCCATGCCTTCATGGGCCGCAGAAATAACAGCGGATGCGCGTCGCGTTCGGTCTGAAAAAATGCTGTAGGAAGCCCAACTGGACTGATGTTTGGCAGATTCCGGAACGTTCAGTCGGATGGCGTCAATCGCTCGTCCTGGCAGCCAACCGGGCGAGATTGGGCACCGAGGATTTGATCTCCCGCGTCACGATGTAGGTCATGTACCGGTCAATCCCCAGTTCAGCCGCGAGCAGCTGCTCCATGAGGCTCTGAAACGCCGCCAGATTGGGGCAGATGACCTTCATGACGTAGTCCATGCCGCCGCCCGTCGCTATGCATTCGGTGACCTCGTCCAGAGCGCGGATGGACGCCTCGAACCGGTCGAAGTCCGACTTGCGGTGGTGCGTCAGTGAGACAGTCACGATAACTTGCGTGAAATCACCGAGACGATCCAGCGCGATGATGCCGCGATAGCCGCGTATGAACCCCGCGGCCTTCAGCCTGTCCAGCCGGGCCCAGCATGGCGTCGGCGACAGGTTGACGATCTCCGCCAGCTTGGTCTTGCTCAGCTGCCCATGCTGCTGGAGGGCGCCGAGGATGCGAATGTCCGCCGGATCAAGGCTGAGGCGCTTCATTCATTCGGGCCTTTCGCTGGGTTTCTCCGCCATCCCGGAATTCACTGCGAATCCTGGCCGGGACAAGTGCGATAAAGCGAGATTCTGCGTGTGAAGGAGCAGAAATCAAACCCTGATTTTTCCCGCTTCCAGTGCCGGATTTGAACATCCGCACCCGGTACACTATATACCGCCCAGGCGCAGCACAGTCTGCGCCTTTTCTTTTTGCATGCCTCGATCGGGCATAGAACAGAGAGGTGAACGGCATTTCATGTGTGGCATAGCCGGAGAAATCCGACTTGATGGCGGGCCTGCCGACGCAGCCGCCGTCGCAACAATGACCGGGGCGCTGGCCCCGCGCGGCCCTGATGGTACCGGTATCATCGCAAGGGGGTCCGCCGCCTTCGGGCACCGCCGTCTCAAGATCATCGATCTGTCCGAGAACGCGGCCCAGCCCATGACCGACCCGGAACTGGGTCTCACCATCGTCTTCAACGGCTGCATCTACAATTACCCGGAACTGCGCAAGGAACTGCAGCAGGCCGGCTACCGCTTCTTCTCCCACGGCGACACGGAGGTGATCCTCAAGGCCTGGCACAAGTGGGGCGAGGATTGCGTCGAGCGTTTCCATGGCATGTTCGCCTTCGTCATCACCGAGCGCGACAGCGGACGCACCATCCTCGTGCGCGACCGCTTCGGCATCAAGCCGCTCTACTTGGCCGAGGATGCAGACCGCATCCGCTTTGCCTCCACCTTGCCGGCCCTGCTGGCGGCGGGAGACGTCGACACCGGCATCGACCTTGAAGCACTGCACAACTACATGAGCTTCCATGCCGTGGTGCCGGCGCCCCGCACGATCCTGAAAGGCGTGCGGAAACTGCCGGCCGCGACCATCCGCATCGTCGAGCGGGACGGTACCAGCCGCGAACGCGTCTACTGGCAGCCGCCTTATGAGAGACGTGCCGAAGACAGCGGACTGTCGCGGGAAGACTGGCGCGACCGGGTACTGGAATCGCTGCGCACCGCTGTCCGGCGGCGCATGGTTGCCGACGTGCCGGTGGGCGTCTTGCTGTCCGGCGGCGTGGACTCCAGCCTGATCGTCGGCCTGCTGGCTGAAGGCGGGCAACGGGACCTGATGACGTTCTCCATCGGGTTCGAGCAGGCCAATGGCGAGCTGGGCGACGAGTTCGTCTATTCCGATCTGATCGCCAAGCGCTTCGAGACCGATCATCACAAGATCTTCGTGCCCGGCGCCGACCTGATGCATCACCTGCCCGATGCCATCTCTGCCATGTCGGAACCGATGGTGTCCTATGACAATATCGGCTTCTACCTGCTGTCCCGCGAGGTCTCGAAGCACGTCAAGGTCGTCCAGTCCGGCCAGGGTGCCGACGAGGTGTTCGCGGGCTACCACTGGTACCCGCCACTGGCCGCGTCCAATGACGTGGTCGGCGACTATGCGAAGGTGTTCTTCGACCGCAACCATAAGACCATGGCCCGGCATCTTTCGCCGGACTGGCTTGCCGGCACGGACGCAAGCCTTGAGCTGGTGCGCGAGCACCTGATGATGGCCGGAGCCGCCACGCCGGTGGACCGTGCGCTCAGGCTCGATTCCCAGATCATGCTGGTGGACGATCCCGTAAAGCGGGTCGACAACATGACCATGGCCTGGGGGCTGGAGGCGCGGGTGCCGTTCCTCGACCACGAGCTGGTGGAGCTTGCCGCCTCCATTCCGCCCGAGTTCAAGCTCAATGATGGGGGCAAGGGCGTCCTCAAGGACGCCGCGCGGCTTGTGGTGCCGGCGGACGTGATCGACCGCAAGAAGGGATACTTCCCGGTGCCGCAACTGAAGTACATCGAGGGCGAGTTCCTCGACATGGTGCGCGATGCGTTGAGCTCGCAAAAGGCCCGCGAACGAGGCCTGTTCCGCAAGGACTACCTCGACGCACTGTTCGCAAATCCCGCCGATCACATAACGCCGCTGCGCGGATCGGAACTGTGGCAGGTCGCGCTTTTGGAAATGTGGCTGCAGGCCCGTGGCATCTGACCGTCGCGCCGCGCCACAAAGAGCCAGAGGAAAACTCATGGCAGACAGGAAGGAACGCCCCGCAGGCAAGGGCAAGGACTATTCCTACCGGCTGAAGCGCATGCGCGAGCACGGGCTCAAGCCCCCGATCGGCATGAACGAACAGGCGGGCGAGCAGCCAGAGGCCGACTTCGCACTCGATTGCGGCTGGGGGCGGCTGGTGTTCGGCCAGACGTTCGCCAGTGAGGCCGGCATCGTCGAAGCCCTGCGAGGTGAACAGCCGGACCAGCGCGACATCGCGGTCTATGTCCGCAATCCGCACGTGCTGCTGGCGGCAGCGCCCCAGGACCTGTTTCTCGACCCGTCGCACACCTACCGGCTCGACCTCAACTCCTACAGGCCGTCAAAGCGCCAGCCCAGCGGGTTCTTCATCCGGCGGCTCACCTCGCGCGCCGATGCCGAAGAGGTCAACCGCATCTATGCCAGCCGCGGCATGGTCGAGGTGCCGCCGGAGTTCTTCTGGGAAAAGCGCGATGCCCGAACCATCACCTATTTCGTGGCGGAAGACGAACAGAGCGGAGACATCCTCGGCACCGTGACCGGCATCGATCATGCCCGCGCCTTCAACGATCCCGAGCACGGCTCGTCATTGTGGTGCCTCGCGGTGGACCAGCAGGCCCGCCATCCGGGCGTGGGGGAAGCCCTCACCCGGCGGCTGGCGGAACTGTTCTCCGCACGCGGCTGCGCCTTCATGGACCTGTCCGTGCTGCACGACAACGAGCAGGCCATTGCGCTTTACGAGAAGCTGGGTTTCCGCCGGATTCCGTACTTCAGCGTCAAGCGCAAGAACCCCATCAACGAGCAGCTGTTCACTGGTTGCGAAGATGACGAGGCACTGAACCCCTATGCCCGCATCATCGTGCGCGAGGCCCGGCGGCGCGGCATTCATGTCGAGGTGACCGATGCCGATGGCGGATTCTTCCGGCTGTCGCATGGCGGGCGGTCGATCCACTGCCGCGAGTCCCTGTCCGAACTGACATCGGCCATCGCCATGTCGATCTGCGACGACAAGGCCGTCACGCGCAGGTTCGTCGAACGCGCGGGCGTGAAAGTGCCTGAACAGATCAGCGCGACGAGCGACCGGGACGACATCAAGGCGTTTCTCGACCGTCATGGCGAAGTGGTCGTGAAGCCGGCCCGCGGCGAGCAGGGCCGCGGCATTTCGGTGGGTGTTTCCACCATGGACGAGATCGATGAGGCGGTCCGCGCCGCGAGCGAGATGGCAGCACAGGTACTCATCGAGGAATGCGTGACGGGTCAGGACCTGCGCATCATCGTCATCGACTTCAAGGTGGTCGCAGCCGCCATCCGCAAGCCCGCTCATGTCGTCGGTGACGGCACCTCCACCATTGCGGAGCTGATCGAGGCCCAAAGCCGCCGCCGCGCTGCGGCGACGGATGGCGAGTCGAGCATTCCGCTGGATGAGGAAACAAGGCGAACCATAGCCCGCGCCGGCCACGATCTGGAGACCGTGCTCGAAGAGGGCGAGGAACTGCAGGTGCGCAAGACCGCCAACCTGCACACCGGCGGCACCATTCACGATGTGACCGGCAAACTGCATCCGGAACTGGCCGAGGCCGCGATCTCGTGCGCCCGGGCGATCTCGATTCCCGTGGCCGGAATCGATTTCATGGTCGGGTCCGCGGAAGATGCGGATTACCGCTTCATCGAATGCAACGAGCGGCCAGGGCTCGCCAACCACGAACCGCAACCGACGGCGGAACGCTTCATCGATCTTCTGTTCCCGCTGTCGAGACGCCAGCAAGGCACTGCCAGCGGACAGGAAAAGAGAGGAAGCTAAGCACATGGCACGACTGGCCATCGACAGTGACTACCTGACAGACACGCTGAAGGCGCTGCTCGACATACCCAGCCCGACCGGATTCACCGACAACATCGTGCGTTATGTTTCGCGCGAGCTGATGCGGCTTGGTCTTGACGTGGAGCTGACGCGGCGCGGCGCCATACGGGCCATTCGCAAGGGGGCACGCAGCGAAGGCGCGCGCGCCATCGTCACCCATCTCGACACGTTGGGTGCTCAGGTCAAGCAGATCAAGGACAATGGCCGGCTCTGCCTTGTGCCCATCGGCACCTGGTCGGCGCGTTTTGCCGAGGGCGCCCGGGTGCAGATCTTCTCGGACAAGGGCACCTATCACGGCACCATCCTGCCGGAAAAAGCCTCCGGTCATACCTTCAACAAGGAAATCGACACGCACCCGGTGGGCTGGGAACACGTCGAGCTGCGCATCGACGCGCTGGCCCGCAACAGTGCCGACGTGGAACGCCTCGGCATCGAGATCGGCGACATCATCGCCGTCGAACCGCAGCCGGAGTTCATGCCCAACGGCTTCATCGTCTCGCGCCATCTCGACAACAAGGCGGGCGTGGCGGTGGCGCTCGCGGCCCTGTCGGCGATGCAGGAGCAGAAGGCCGAAACCCCGGTCGACATCCACTTCCTCTTCACCATCGCCGAGGAGACCGGCGTCGGCGCGTCATCCATCCTGCAGCACAACGTGGCGTCGATGGTGACCGTGGACAACGGCACCACCGCGCCGGGCCAGAACTCCGATGAGTTCGGCGTCACCATCGCCATGGCCGACCAGACCGGGCCATTCGACTATCACCTGACCAAGAAGCTGGTGAAGCTGTGCCAGCAGCACGACATCCGCTACCAGAAGGACGTATTCCGCTACTACCGCTCAGACTCGGCCAGCGCCATCGAGGCCGGTGCGGACGTGCGCACCGCGCTGATGACCTTCGGCGTGGATGCCTCGCACGGTTATGAGCGCATTCACCTGCATGCTCTGCGCTCGCTGAGCGAACTCATCACCGCCTATGCCACCAGCGACGTGCATATCAAGCGCGACTTCAACGAAACGGCAGAACTTGACGGTTTCACCCGGCAGGACACCGACGATGCCGAACAGGCCCTGTCGCCACAGGTGAAAGCCGAGCGGCTGGGACCGCAGGCCTGAGCCATGTCTCGGAGCTGGATGTCTCGACGTCAGACCACCATATTCCCTGTTTGACGCCACATGATCTGGTACAGCACACTCCTGCTCTCAATGAACGGATGACCTCCGGATGCCTCTCGAGTTGAATTTCGACAACAGCTTCGCCCGCGACATGACCGGGTTCTACATCCCCTGGAAGGGCGATGCAGTGCCCGAACCGCGGGTTGTTGCGGTCAACGAGCCGCTGGCGCGGGAACTCGGTCTCGACCCCGCAAGCCTGATGACGGATGAGGCAGCGGCCATCCTGTCGGGATCGAGCCTGGCCGAGCATGCCAACCCCCTGGCGATGGCGTATGCGGGCCATCAGTTCGGCAACTTTGCCCCTCAACTGGGTGACGGCCGGGCCCTGCTGCTCGGTGAACTCACGGACGTGAACGGCAACCGCTTCGATCTTGCCCTCAAAGGCTCGGGGCCGACTCCCTTCTCGAGAGGCGGCGACGGAAAGGCGGTGATCGGTCCCGTGCTGCGCGAGTTTCTGGTCAGCGAGGCGATGCATGCCCTTGGCATTCCGACAACGCGGGCGCTGGCCGCACTGACCACCGGCGAGACCATCCTGCGCGATCAGGGACCGCAGCCGGGTGCAGTGCTTTGCCGTACCGCGGCAAGCCACATCCGCGTTGGAACCTTCGAGTTCTTCGCAGCACGCGGCCAGGGCGAGCATGTGCGCAAGCTGGCCGACTATGTCATCACACGGCACTATCCTGATATTGCGGCTAACAAGTCTCCCTATCTTGACCTGTTCTGCCGGGTGCGCGACGCACAGGCTGATCTGGTCGCGCGCTGGATGCTCGTCGGCTTCGTTCATGGCGTCATGAACACCGACAACACCACCATATCGGGCGAGACCATCGACTACGGACCTTGCGCTTTCCTCGACGCCTACAAGCCCGATGCCGTGTTCAGTTCGATCGACAGGTTCGGCAGGTATGCCTACAGCAACCAGCCCCTCATCGCGCAATGGAACCTGGCGCGGTTTGCAGAGTGCCTTCTCGAACTGATCCGTCCTGACGACCCCAAGGCCGCCGCGGAGCTTGCCGGGAAAGAACTCGACAAGTTCGCCGAGCGCCATCGGTCGAGCTGGCTGAACGGCATGCGCGCCAAGCTCGGCATGCATGAAGAGCACGACGGAGATCTCGAGCTCAGCCAGGAGCTTTTCCGGCTGCTGCAGGAACAGGACGCCGATTTCACCCTTTTCTTCCGCCATCTCTCCGGGGCGGCCGCAGGGGGTGACGAGGCGCTGGCGGGCCTTCTCAGGAACGAGGCTTCGATGCAGCCCTGGCTGACCAGCTGGCGCAGCCGCCTCGCCCGGGAGGACGTCCCGGCGCAAGACCGGATCGCAGCTATGAACCGGGCAAACCCGCTCTACGTTCCGCGCAACCACAAGGTCGAGGAAGCGCTTGCCGCTGCCTCCGGCGGTGACATGGACCCCTTCCACAAGCTGCTTTCGGTGCTGCGGCAGCCCTATACGGAGCGGCCCGGGCTTGAGGATTACGCGCAACCTGCCCCGGCCGGTTTTGGCCCCTACACCACGTTCTGCGGCACCTGACGAACTTCGCACTGGCAGCCTGTGCGGCGCTGCGCTAGCGTCCTGCCGCCCAAGCCAACCGACTTGCCCGGAACCATCATGACTGATCGCCAGACACAAGAGCCCGCCGATGCGGACGCCCGCCGCGCCGTGAAACCCGTCGTGTGCTATCCGGTCGCCGGACTGCCGCCGGTCGATCACGCTTTCCTCGAGCGCGTGCGTTCAGGCGCGCAGAAGGTGGACGAAGTGATCGTGCCTGCCCGCGATGCACGCACGTTCGAGGTGCCGGCAGGCCATCTGTTCCGGATCGTGAGCATCGAAGGACCCCAGGTCGGCGACCTGAACCTGTGGAACCTGCATGACCTCGGCGAACGCTTCTTCAGCGGCAAGACCCGGGCGCTGCATGCAACCCATGTGACCACTGGTCACCGGCTATGGAGCAACCTGCCCCACCTGCGGCCGCTTGCAACCATTACCCACGACACCCTCGGCTGGTACGGCTTCGACGAATATGGCGGCGGCGTGCACGATGTGATCGGCACGCGCTGCGATCCATACACCAACCGGCTGCTGTCGGGCGGCGAGTATCATCATTGCTGCCATTCCAACCTGACCCGGGCGCTGGCGGCAAGGACGGGCATGACGCCGGATCAGGCGGAACTGCACGTGCACGATGTGCTGAATGTCTTCATGTGCACAGGCTTCACCCGTGACACGCACCAGTATTTCATGAAGGCGAGCCCGGTGCGGCCCGGAGATTTCATCGAGTTCTTCGCCGAGATCGACCTGCTGGGCGCCCTGTCGGCCTGTCCGGGTGGCGACTGCAGCGCCGAACACTCCAGCGATGCCGCGCGGTGCCATCCACTGCTGGTCGAGATCTGGAAGCCGGCAGCCGAAGCGCTTGAAGGCTGGTCATCGCCTCAACGAAACGCATATTCGCGCAGTCACGGGCTCGCCGGATAGGCTTCAGGTCAACTGACATCAGTCAGACGCCAGCTTCAGGGAACGCGCGGCACCCACGTGGCATGCTCGGCCTACCTCACCGAAACCACGGTCACCGGTGAAAGGTTGGACAGCTTGTGCGACACGCTGCCGGTAATCAGGCCCTTGAAGTCCGACAACCCGCGCGAGCCGCAAACGATGACGTCCGCCTTCTCGTCCTCCGCCGCTTCGAGGATGCGCTTCACCGGATCGCCATCTTCAAGGCGCCTGTCGATGTTGGTGCAGCCATGTTCGCGGGCCACGGACTCTGCCCGTTTGAGCACCTGCTCGCCTATGGCTTCCAGCACCCTGTAGGGCGTTTTCGTAGCGCTTTCCTCGAACGTGATGCTTGCTGGAAAGCGGCCTTCCGGAATGGCGGCAACGGCCTTCGCCATCTGCTTGCCTTCCTCGCCTGCAAGGTGCTCGACCCGCGCCATTTCTCGCAAATTCTCCGAGATTTCATGCCGCAACAAGGTGTGCACGAGCACGATCCGGGCGCCATACTTGCCGGCGATGTCTGCGCCGAACGCCACCGCCTTCTCGGCATGATCCGAACCATCCGTTGCGATAACCATCGTCTTGATCATGTTCCAGCATCTCCCTGATTGCTTCAGGCCCTGGCGCCAGACCCTGCTGGCGGGCCACATGAAGCACAGGTTTCCATACGTATGCGGACGGGTGCATTGACCCGTATCAACGACCGCCCTGCCCCGTCTGCGCGATGCTCGCCATCAGCCGAAAGAGCGAACAACCGGAATGGAATTCACATATGAAGGACCCTTACGAGATCCTTGGTGTGCCGAAGAGCGCGACCGACAAGGAGATCAAGACAGCCTTCAAGCAGATCGCCCGGAAGCATCATCCGGACCTGCACCCTGACGACAAGCAGTCCGAGGCAATCTTCAAGGAAGCCTCGGCGGCCTACGATCTTCTCAAGGACAAGGAGAAACGCCGCCGCTTCGATGCCGGTGAAATCGACGCCACGGGAGCCGAACGGCCGCAGCAGCGCTACTACCGCGACTACGCAGCAGGCGACGGCCCCTTTGCCTCCCACGCTGCCCAGGACGGCTTTGCCAGCAACGAGGAACTGGAGGAATTCCTGGCCCAGGCGTTTGGCCGCGGCCGGGCCGGACCTGGCGGCGCAGCGTACGGCGCGCGCAAGGCCCGCGGGCTCGACGTCAGCTATGTGCTGCCGGTCAGCTTCATCGAGGCCGCCACCGGTGCGGCCCGCACCGTGGCACTGCCGGACGGCAAGACGCTCAAGGTCACGATCCCGGAAGGCGCGGAAGACAGGCAGATGCTGCGCCTCAAGGGCCAGGGAATGCCCGGCTTCAATGGCGGACCGGCAGGTGATGCCTATGTTGAACTGCACGTCGAGCCTCATGCCTTCTTCGAGCGCAAGGACGGCAACATCCATCTGGAAGTGCCCGTCACGCTGAAGGAGGCGGTGTTGGGAGCGAGGATCGAGGTGCCCACCATTACCGGCCCGGTCAAGGTCACGGTGCCGAAGGGCTCGAACACGGGAAGCAAGCTGAGGCTGCGCGACAAGGGCATCCGCAACAGGAAGACCGGCCAGCGCGGACATCAGTACATCACGCTCAAGGTCGTGCTGCCCAAGGGCGAGGAACCTGAACTGGCGAAGTTCCTCGACACCTGGGAGCCGGAACACCGGCAGAATCCGCGTGAGGAGATGCTGAAATGACAATGCATCTGGATGAACTTGTTGAAGCAATCGACAGCTTGCGACGCGAGGATCTGGAGGCGTGGATGCGCGCATCGCTTGTCCATGCAACAGGCCGGCCAGAAGCGCCTGAGTTCAGCGAGGCCGAATGCGCCCGTGTCCGGATGATCTGCAGTCTCCATTACGACATGGAGATCGATGCGGACGCGCTGCCGGTGGTCGTCGGACTGGTCGATCAGCTTCACGAAACCAGGCGGCAATTGCATGCCCTGAGTGCTGCGCTGCTGGAACAGGACGAGGACATCCGGTCACTCATCCTCACGCGCCTGCAGGCCAACCACACATCCGGTGAGTAACTCCCGTGGCGGACATCCGCCGCAAACGCAAAGTAAGAAAGGAGAACGACATGAACTCCGTGAAGGCATGGCTTCAGGACCGGTTTCCGGATCAGGAGAAGGCCATTCAGCGCCTGTGGGGCGTTGACAAGGGATTCGAGGCGACGAGCCACGAACTGCAGCAGGTTGAAGTCAAACTGGACAAGCTGAACGCTGACGTGGAACCGGCAGACCCGAACGAGGTTGAACAGCTGAGATCGCGGCGCAATGCCCTTGTCGGGGAACTGGGCATGCTGATGGGCGCGAACAAGCGCTGACGCTGCAGCCGTCGGGAAACGCCTGAAGTAACAGCCCCTGTTCGTCGACACCGGCAAGCATCCTTGGCAGACTGGATACTGCTGAGCGCGGACGAGGCCATGCAGAAGATCGAATTTCGGCGGGCTTGGCGCTTCCAGATTTGAATCTGACGCAAACAGTCACATGCCGCGTGCCGGGAACTGTCAAAGTCCTCCCAGAGCCATCCTCGGGAGCCCGGATCAAATGACTGTTCTTGCTCAGGAAATGTTGTCAGCGGTAATGCAGCCAGTTGAAACGGCGCGCGGCCTTCCCAATGCGTTCTATACCGATCCGGAAGTGCACGAGGCCGAAAAGCGGGTGCTGTTCGCATCGACGTGGGCGTGCGCCGGTTTCGTCAGCGACATCCCGAAGCGGGGAGATGCCAACCCGGTCAGCTTCCTTGGCCAGCCGCTGCTGATGGTGCGCGGCGATGGCGATGAAATCAGGGTGTTCCAGAACGTCTGCCGGCATCGCGGCATGATCCTGGTGGAAGAGAAGACCACCCTGCGCTCCACCATCCGCTGCCCCTACCACTCCTGGTGCTACAATTTCGACGGCTCGCTTCGCACCACCCCGCATGTGGGCGGACCCGGCACCAATCTGCACGAGTGCATCAAGCGCGAGGAACTGGGGCTGATCGAGGTCAGAAGCCATGTGTTCATGGGCATGATCTTCGTCAACCTCGATGGAAACGCACCTGCATTCGAGGTTCATGCGGCAAGGCTGCTGGACCAGTGGAAGGAGTTCGTCGACCGCCCGCTGTTCCATGCCGGTGAGGACTCGTCGTTCTCGCTGGACGTGAAGTGCAACTGGAAGCTTGCGGTGGAGAATTACTGCGAAAGCTATCACCTGCCCTGGGTGCACCCCGGCCTCAACTCCTATTCACGGCTCGAGGATCACTACAACATCGTCGAGCCGGGCGCCTACTCTGGTCAGGGCTCGGTGGTCTACAACCCGCAACTGGACGCCACCCGCAAGTTCGCCAATTTCGATGGCCTGTCGGACAAGTGGAACACCGGCGCGGAATACGTGGCGCTGTACCCGAACGTGCTGCTGGGCGTGCACCGCGACCACACTTTCGCGATCATGCTGAACCCGCTGGCCCATGATCACACCATCGAACGCGTCGAGATTTTCTACACCAGCGAAGCCATGTGCGGGCCTGACATGGCGGACCTGCGCGAAAGGAACGCGAAGATGTGGAAGGATGTCTTTGTCGAGGACATCTTCGTCGTGGAAGGCATGCAGAAGGGCCGCTCTGCCTCGCTCTATGACGGCGGCAAGTTCTCGCCCGTCATGGACCCGCCAACGCACTGCTTCCACGACTGGGTCGCGCGCCGGTTTGCAGGGAAATGAGCACCGACGCAAACCTGCAGCAACGCATGCTGTGCGCTCACCACGCCGGTGATGCCGCATCGCTACCGGCGCTCTACCTCGAAGCAGCCCGGCTGCGCGAGGCGCAAGGCGATGTCGATGCAGCCTGCTTCTTCTTCACCCATGCCTATGTCTATGCGCTGGATGCCGGCGACGATGCGACCGCCCAGCAAGCCCACAGCCAACTGAAGGCCCACGGCCGCGACCGTTAGCCTGCACCTGATATGCAAAGTGAAGCCCAGTCGATGACAGCATCACACAACCCAACGATCCCCGCGGCAACCGTCGCCGCCAGTTCCCAGCTTCTTCCGTGAAAGGCACCTTCTCATGCGCACCCATGCCCAGGCCGTGGTAATTGGCGGCGGCCTCATCGGCTGCTCCATCCTGTATCATCTGGCAAAGCTCGGCTGGACCGATGTTGTTCTGCTGGAGCGCGACGAACTGACGTCCGGCTCGACCTGGCATGCGGCGGCCGGCATCCATGGCCTGCACGACAACAACAACATCACCCGCATCCAGAACTACACCATGGACCTGTACAAATCGCTGGAGGCCGAGACCGGCCAGGGCTGCGGCGTGTACCAGCCGGGCGCGCTGTATCTGGCGCAGACCGAGGCGCGCGAACACCAGCTGCGGCTGCAGGCTGCCAAGGCGAAATACTACGGCCTGAACTTTTACGAGGTCAGCCGCGACGAGGCCGAACGCCTGCACCCTCTGGTGAATTTCGACGGCATCCGCTGCATCATGTTCGAATCCTCGGGCGGCAATGTCGACCCGTCGGGCGTGACCCATGCCTATGCCGCGGGAGCACGCCAGCGCGGCGCGGAAATCCACCGCTTCACGCCGGTCACCGGCACCGAGCAACAGCCCGACGGCAGCTGGATCGTGCGCACGCCCAATGGCGATATCCGTACGCAGTGGGTGGTCAACGCCGCCGGCCTGTGGGGCCGCGAGGTGGCCGCCATGGCTGGAATTGAACTGCCGCTGCAGCCCACCGAGCACCAGTACTTCGTGACCGAGACGATCCCCGAAATCGCCGCACTGGACCGCCGTCTGCCGTCGATCGCCGATCGCGATGGCGAATACTACATGCGCCAGGAGGGCAAGGGCCTGCTGATCGGCGCCTACGAGCGCGACATGCGGTTCTGGGCCGAGGAAGGAACGCCGCTCGATTTCGCCCATGACCTGTTCCCGGACGATCTGGAGCGCATCGAGGAAAACGTGATGCGCGCGATTGATCGCGTGCCGGTGGCCGGCGAGACCGGTATCAAGCGCGTCATCAACGGACCGATGATCTGGTCGCCGGATTCCAACGTGCTGTACGGACCGCACCCCGACCTCAAGAACTACTTCTGCTGTAACGGTATCATCCCCGGCTTCTCGCAATCAGGCGGCATGGGGTTGATGGCGGCGCAATGGATGATCGAGGGCGAGAGCCAGTACGACATGTTCGCCTGGGACGTGACCCGCTTCGGCGAGTGGGCAGACAAGGCCTTCACCAAGGCGCGGGTACGCGACCAGTACGCCAACCGCTTCAAGATCCACTTCCCCAACGAGGAACGCGAGGCGGGCCGCCCGGTGCGCACGCGGCCCGTCTACGAGATGCAGAAGCAGATGGGCGCCGTGTTCGGCCTCAACTACGGCTGGGAACACCCGCTGTGGTTTGCGGACAAGCCCGGCGTTGTCGATACCAACGGCTTCACCCGCCAGAACTGGTGGGAGCCGGTCGGCGACGAGTGCAGGATGCTGCGCGACAAGGCGGGCATCATCGACATCTCCAACTTCGCCAAGTATCGCGTCACCGGTGAGGGAGCCGCCGGATGGCTCGACTCGATCTTCGCCAACCGGATGCCCAAGCTCACCGGGCGGTCGTGCCTGACGCCGCTGATCGGCGTGCGCGGCGGCATCGCCGGAGACTTCACCGTCACCAAGCTCGGCGACGAGGACTTCCTGATCGTCGGCTCCGGCATGGCCGAGCGTTACCACAAGCGGTTCTTCGATGCCGTGGCGCGCCCGGCAACCGTGCGCTTCGAAAGCCGGACCGAAGCAATGTGCGGCTTCAACGTGGCGGGCCCGCAGTCGCGCGCGCTGCTGCAGGGCCTTACCAATGCCTCGCTGGCAACGGCGGAATTCCCGTTCATGCGGTCTGCACGCATCAGCGTGGCCGGCGTGGATGTCGTCGCGATCAGGGTCTCGTTCACCGGCGACCTTGGCTGGGAGCTGCACTGCGACGCAGGCGACCAGCGCAAGCTTTATTCAGCCCTGCTCGAAGCGGGCAAGGAGTACGGTGCCGGTCCCGTCGGCTCGCGCGCGCTGATGAGCCTGCGCGTCGAGAAGGGCTATGGCTCGTGGAGCCGCGAATACAGCCCCGAATACTGGCCGCAGGAGACCGGGCTCGCCCCCCTCATCAAGATGGACAAGGAGTTCCTCAACAAGGCCGCCTATGCGGCACTCATGGATCGCGCACCGCGCGAAACCCTGGGCATGATCGAGGTGCTCGAGACGGACAACGCGGATGCAACCGGCGGCGAGCCGATCTTCCGGCCCGACGGTACGCCGGTAGGTCGCGTCACCTCGGGGGCCTATGGCTACTCGGTCGGCAAGTCCCTGGCTCTATGCTACCTGCGCAACGCCGCACCGGGAGACGAGGTTCACGTGATGATCCTCGGCCGTCCGCATCGCGCAGTCGTGCTCGACAGGCCGCCGTTCGATCCGGACGGAGCACGGCTGCGGGCCTGACCACGCTGCCCCTGCAATTCGTTCTGCAGGGGCGGACCGGTCGATTAACTGAAGCCGGAATCCTATCGCACTGTGACGCAGGTGCATTTGGCGAGCTGGGAAACCTTGTGGGACACGGACCCGATCAGGATTCCCTTGAGGTTGCTCAGCCCGCGGCTGCCCATGACAATCATGTCAGGCTTTATCTCTTCGGCTACCTTGACGATAACCCGTGCAGGATCGCCTTCCTCGACACGCCGGGTTACCTTTGAAAGGCCCGCGTCCTTGCAAAGGACCTCGACGCTGGAAAGCACATATTTCCCGACCAGCTGAAGTTCATCGATTGAAAGCTGGGTTTCGCCGGGACGGTCCACCCGCGCCATGATCTCTTCGGGCACGATCACCAGGTTCATGTTGTCGCCGTGAGATCTGGTCTTGCCGACCTCGATGTTCAGGGCGCGCTTCAACCCCTCGGGCATGTGGCCGCGCAGCAGGACATGCAGGAGCACGATCTCGGCGTCATACTTGGAAGCCAGTTCCGCAGCGAGCTTTACGGCCTTCACCGACTGGGGTGATCCATCGACAGGAACCAGGAGCTTTTTCAGCATACCGATATCTCCAATGTGCTTTGAACAATCCAACAGGCGCAGGCCCGCCTTTCATCACACCAGAGCCTCAGCCTGCACACAACAGTTGTCGTGGATTCAAAGACTGGAAGTGGCACCAGGCAGCTTGCTCGGGCGTTTGGACTGACAGGACGGGGGCAGGCCCTTGTCGTCGATGGCGGAGAGTGTCTTTGTTACCGGCAGTGATTGTGCAACACCTGATACCTCGCTACACGGCCGCTCTACACGCGACGGCAATATCTTGATCGTTCCAGATGCAATGGCAAGGACAAGGCCAGGTCCCAATTGATCGAAACTCCCCAGCACCGACAGACAGGCCGGCTGACAGTCCGGCGGATCACGTCGCGCGCCTATCGCGTACCGTTGAACTTCACGCTGGGTACCAGCGTACGAACGCTGAAGGTCGTGCCGCTGGTGCTGGTCGACGTGCAGACGGAAGAAGGGCCGGTCGGCCGGTCGTATGTCTTCGGCTATACCGATGGGGGTGCACGGGCAATCGCAGCCTGCCTTGCAGAGGCTGAGGAGGTCGTGCGCGGCCAGTGCTCCACGCCGCACGGCCTTGGCGATCTCTTGACCACCCGCTTCAAGTTGTTCGGCATAACCGGCGCCGTGCGCATGGCGCTGTCGGCCTTCGACATGGCCATGTGGGATGCCACAGCGATTGCACCTGAATGAACAGAAGCAGCTGGGCGCAGCCTACAGGCGCGTCATCGGGAACCATTTTCCGGCCATGGCACTGGTACAGGTAGCAGCCCTGGTAGAAGATCGGGCCAAGGTCGAGATCGACGCAACCGCCGTTCTCCCCGATTAGACCATTGCGCAGTTTCGATTGCCCTTGGGCGTGAGACAGACTTATGGCTT
>CAZYKZ010000023.1:0-19830 GCA_964648175.1 uncultured Anderseniella sp. | reverse complement strand
TCATCGACAGCGCTTCCTTCATCAGCGCGGAGAACTCGCGGTCGACGATCAGCACTTTCGTTTCGGCGTGGTCGAGGGTGAAGGCGAGAATGGCGGCATCGAGCCGGGTGTTCAGCGTGTTGAGGACAGCCCCCGTCATCGGCACGCCGTAGTGGCATTCCAGCATGGGCGGGGTATTGGCCAGCATGACCGACACGGTGTCGCCCTTGCCGATGCCGCGGCTTGCCAGCGCCGAGGCCAACTTGCGTGAGCGGGCGTAGAACTCGGCGTAGGTGAAGCGCTGCTGTCCGTGGATGATTGCGGTATGGGCCGGGTAGACTTTCGCGGAGCGCTCGAGGAATGAAAGCGGGGTCAGCGGCTGGTAGTTTGCCTCATTCTTGGCGAGGCCGATGGCGTACGGATTGGTCATTTTGAGCGTCCTGGTGGGTCTGGATAGCGATCACTGGTGTTTAGCGCGATCACAGAGCGCGTGCAATTGCGGCTGCCCGGGTCGTTTTTGGCAGATTTCCGGAATCTCGCGGGCTGTTGATGCCGGGAAGGGGAATCGCCGCTTTTGGCCGATTGCAAGCGCTTCAACCGGCGATGCCGTCCCATATCAATTTCAGGCCGACCGGGATCAGCGCGGCGTAGGTAATCCGGTAGAAAAGCGTCTGGTCCACCCGCTTGACGAGCCATGCGCCGGCAAAGGTGGCCAGCGGGGCGAGCGGGATCAGCATGGCGGAGGTCATGAGGTTGGCAGCGGAAAACTGGCCCAGCGCGAAATAGGGCGGCAGTTTTACTGCGTTCACGACGGCGAAGAATATCACGCCGGTGCCCGCGTATAGCGTCTTGTCAAGCTTCAGCGGCAGCACGTACATCTGGAAGGGCGGGCCGCCGGCGTGGGAGACGAAGCTGGTGAAGCCGGCAATCACGCCCCAGAATCGCCCTTTCCAGGGGTTGTCGGCCTTGGCAGATCGGCTGCCGGCCCCGCCAAGCCACCATTGCAGCGCGAACAGCAGTGAAACCGAACCGACGATGAGGCGGATATGGCTGTCGTTGACGTAAGCGGCAGTCAGCCAGCCAATGACGATGCCCGCCACGGCGCCGGGCAGCATGATGAGCAGCGTGCGCTTGTGATAGATGCCGCGCCACGCCCAAAGCCCGGCCAGGTCCATGGCAACGAGGATAGGCAGGAATATGGCTGCTGCCTGCACTGGCGGGATGACGAGTGCCACCGTGGGTACGCCAAGCAGCGCCAGCGCGCCGCCGAAGCCACCCTTGGACAGGCCGATCAGGATTACGGCGAAGACGGCGAGAACATAGAACAGGGGATCGGTGATCATGGGCGGGCCGGCGGGTTGGTCATGCAGGGCTTGTGCGCTGCAGGCCCGCAGGACGTCAAGGCCCGGGTTGGCTCAGCCGTGAAGACGTGCCCGGTAGGCTTCGACCCATGGCTGGCGTTCGTGCCAGCGCGCCACGTGACCCGCCACGTGCCAGCAGGCGAGCCCCAGAATGATGCCGGCATAGCCGTCGACCGCATAGTGCCAGCCCAGGTGAACCGACCCGACGAGGATGATTGCGGCATAGGCCGTGATCAGCTTGCCGAAGGTGCGGTTGATGCTCCAGGCCGCACAGGCAAACACGGTGACGATGGCATTATGCATGCTGGGGAATGCTGAAATTCCGAGGAAATCCACGTCAGGTTTGGTGTAGCCGTCCCACAGCATCTGCTGGGCGTCGAGCGCCCACAGTGGAATGACTTCGGTGTGGACCTTGTGCAAATAGGCCATGAGATCCGTGTAGGGGTTGTTGGCAAAGCCGAGATTGGCCAGATACACCGGGCCTGCGGACGAAAACGCCAGAGCCATGATGCCGCCGCCGACCAGCCAGGCCAGCGAGAAGGCAAGGAAGAAGCGGTCGCGCAGTGCACTGTGGCGGTCCTGGAAGGCAAACCAGAACCACAGGCCGAACATCAGCACGAACCAGAAATTGTAGGCGATGTTGATGGCGAACGTCACATAGGGCAGACCGAGGACCGGCTGGAGCAGCCGCCATGGGTCGGTGCCGAAATGCAGCAGCCGGTCGAGATCGATGAAGGCCTGGTCCCATGAAAAGGGGTTGAGCGCGGGGATCGAGGCCTTCAGCTCGATGGCGGCCTTGTTGTGGATGATCATGGCCACCACGACAGGCAGCGCATTGATCCACAGCCGCGGCGTGGCGACCAGATAGCGGATGTCGGCCCCAAGCTGACGGACCGCGCTCTCGGGCTTGATGATCAGGGCATACTGGCCCAGGCGCACGAAGAACATGGCGACCAGGGCGGCTGGCAAAGAGATGAACAACAGGCCGCGGGCAAGCGCCAGGAAAGAGGCGCGTTGCGGGTCGGCGAGGTCAGCCGTCAGGGTGTTGGACAGGGCGAGGAATGTCACTGGCAGCAGAAGCAACAGGAGATGCGCGCGCAGGCTCCAAAGGGCAAGGCCGCCAAGGCCGGACAGGTGCTGCGTCATGGACAGACGGCTGCCGGTGTCCACCGGTACTGACTGGCTCTGGTTCATCTGTGGTTGTCCGTCCTGTTTGCGCCGGGCGCCATGTCAGCGTGGCGTTTGCACGAAGGCTTCGGCCATGGCGTTGTGGCTGGTTGCCGGGTGATGCCGCTCCCACATTTCAGCCAGCGGCTTCGACACGAACCAGCAGGCAACGGTGACGGCCCAGGCAACGTAGGCGTCAATTGCGTAGTGCCAGCCAAGGTGGATGGAGCCGAGGTAGACGATCACCACCTGAGCGCCCAGCAGCCGGCGCGGCCACTTGCCCAACTGGCGCGATGCCAGGAAAAACAGCAGCGCCGAAGCATTGTGCATGCTGGGCATGGCGGTAATTCCGTCCAGCACCGTGGTGCCGTTGAAGCCCTGCCAGAGGATGTTCTGGGCATCCAGTGCCCAGATGGGCAGCACCTCGTTGGCGGACTGAAGGTAAGCCATGAGGCCTGCGTATGGATCCGGCGACAGGCCGATGCGCGAATAAAAGCACGGACCGGCCGAGGCCAGCAGGATTGCCAGAAGGCTGCCGCCAATGCTCCAGACCAGCATGAAGGCTAGCAGGAACCGCGTGCGCTCGACGCTTGAGCGGGTCATGAATGCCCAGGCGCAAAACACCATCCACATGGACAGCATCCAGAAATTGTAGACCAGATTGATGGCAAAGGTGATGGGCGGATAGCCCAGGACCGGTTGCAGCCACTCCCACGGATGGCGGCCGAAATGCAGGATGCGGTCCCACTCGGCAAAGGTCGCGTCCCAGGTGAAGCCGCCGAAGGATGGAACGGCGGACTTGAAGGTGCCGAAAATGGTCATCAGGCTGAGCAGCAACACGATGCTGGGCCAGCCGAGCGAGGAACGTTCAGGGCAGGTGGACAGCCGCCAGATGTCCTGAAGCAGAACCTTTAACGGGCGTTCCGGGCGCGTTGTCGATGCAAGCCAGACGAAACGCATGACGAATACAGCAAGCAGCAGCATCGGCGTGCCGAAAACCAGCGAAACAGCCAGGCTCGAAAGGAAATCGCCGACTGAATAGTCGAGCGTCATGATGGCCAGCATCAGATAGATAGTGACCAGATAGAAGAAGGGCAGATGCAGACGGGCGCCTGACAGCCGCAATGCGGAAATGCCGGCCGGCACTGCTACGACAGGCTGCTCGGCAGTCTGGGTCTGCATGCTACTCTCCACTCAACTCACCACGTGACGTCTGGGCAGAGACTAGGACTGCGGGTTTAGAAAATGGTAAACGTCAGATGGTCTGGCCAACCGGACCTGCGACCCGTTACCAATATGACCAATTGCCCGCAGCCGCCTGTTTGTGAAAAGTGAAGCTCCGCAGGGCAGAGCAGGGCTTGCGCACAGACAAGAATGTACAGGGGAAGCAGCATGACGAGCCGGTATCACGACGTTTATGAGGGCTGGAAGAAGGATCCCGAAGGGTTCTGGGCCGAGGCCGCCAAGGACGTGGACTGGATCAAGCCATGGGACAAGGTCTATGACCGGGTGGACGGGCTGGATCGCTGGTTCGTGGGGGCCGAGTGCAACACCTGCTGGAACTGTATCGACCGGCACGTGGAGACTGGCCGCGGCGAGCAGGCGGCGATCATCTATGACAGCCCGATCACCGGCACCAAACGCACCATTTCCTATGCGGACCTGCTGGATGAAGTGGCGACGTTTGCTGCTGTGCTGCAGAAGCATGGTGCGGGCAAGGGTGACCGGGTCATCATCTACATGCCGATGGTGCCGGAAGCAGCCATAGCCATGCTGGCATGTGCCCGCATCGGGGCAATCCACTCGGTGGTGTTCGGCGGCTTTGCGCCGAAGGAGCTTGCGACCCGCATCGACGACGCCAAGCCGAAACTGATCATCTCTGCCTCGTGCGGCATCGAGCCAGGCCGCGTCATCGCCTACAAGCCACTGCTGGATGAAGCCATCGAGATTGCAGGGTCCAAGCCTGCCGGCACAATCATCCTTGCCCGCGAGCAGGCGGAGGCCAGCCTGAAGGACGGCTACGACTTCGACTGGGCCGCCGAGATGGCGGCCGCCCGCGCAGCAGGCGACAAGGCAGACTGCGTGGCCGTGAAGGCGACTGATCCGCTCTACATTCTCTATACGTCTGGCACGACAGGCCAGCCCAAGGGCGTGGTGCGCGACAATGGCGGGCACATGGTGGCGCTGAAATGGTCGATGGACGCGATGTATGGCGTCAAGCCGGGCGAGGTTTACTGGGCGGCCTCGGACGTGGGCTGGGTGGTCGGCCACTCCTACATCGTCTATGCGCCGCTGCTGCACGGCTGCACCACGATCCTGTTCGAGGGCAAGCCGGTGGGCACGCCTGATCCCGGCACTTTCTGGCGAGTGATCTCAGAGCACAAGGCGGTAACCCTGTTCACGGCGCCGACGGCATTCCGGGCGATCAAGAAAGAAGACCCGAAGGCTGAGTACCTGAAGAAGTACGATCTTTCGCACTTCCGCACGCTGTTCCTGGCCGGCGAACGGGCTGATCCGGACACCATCATGTGGGCTGAAGGCATTCTCAAGGTGCCGGTGATCGACCACTGGTGGCAGACCGAGACGGGCTGGACCATTGCGGGCAATCCGGTGGGCCTGGGCGCTCTGCCGGTCAAGCTGGGCTCGCCCGCGGTGCCGATGCCGGGCTACGACATCCAGGTGCTTGACGAGGGCGGCAAGGAAGTGCCGCGCGGCACGCTGGGCGCCATCTGCGTGAAGCTGCCGCTGCCGCCGTCATGCCTGCCGACGCTGTGGAACGCCGACGAGCGGTTCAGGAAAAGCTATCTGAGCCATTTCCCCGGCTATTACGAGACGGCGGATGCGGGCTACATGGACGAGGACGGCTACCTCTACATCATGGCCCGCACCGACGACATCATCAACGTGGCCGGTCACCGGCTGTCGACGGGCGGCATGGAAGAAGTGCTGGCTTCGCACCCGGACGTTGCCGAATGCGCGGTCGTTGGCATTGCCGACAACCTGAAGGGCCAGATCCCGATTGGCTTCGTGGTGCTCAAGTCTGGCGTCAACAAGAAGCCGGAAGAGGTCGAGGCCGAGTGCGTGAAGCTGGTGCGCGACAAGATCGGCGCTGTGGCGGCGCTCAGACACGTGATGGCCGTGGCGCGGCTGCCGAAGACCCGGTCGGGCAAGATCCTGCGCGGCACGGTGCGCTCGATCGCCGACGGCGCCGACTGGAAGATGCCGGCGACCATCGACGATCCGAAAATTCTCGAAGAGCTGACCGAGGCGATGAAGGCTCGCGGGATCGGCGCGCTGTGATCTCGCCGGAACATGTGCGCCTGATGGCGCGGTACAATGCGTGGCAGAACCAGTCCCTCTACGATGCCGCCAGCACGCTGGACGATGCGGCGCGCAAGGCCGACAGAGGGGCGTTCTTCGGTTCGATCCACGCCACGCTGAGCCACCTTCTGTGGGGCGATCTCGTCTGGATGAGCCGGTTTGCCGGTACGCCTCGCCCGGCTGCGCCCAATATCGGCGCGTCGGCTGAAATGATCGGAAATTGGGAAGAATTGAAGCGCGAGCGGGTCAAGACGGACGAGGCGATTTCCCGGTGGGCTGCGAACATCGGCGAGGACTGGCTTGGCGACCACCTGACCTGGTATTCGGGGGCTGCGGGGCGCGAAGTCTCTAAACCCTGCTGGTTCCTGGTGACGCATTTCTTCAACCACCAGACCCATCACCGGGGGCAGGTTCACGCGATGCTGACCGCGGCAGGCGCGAGGCCTGACGACACCGACCTGTTCTATCTTGACGTTTGAGACCTGGCGAACAAGCCACTAACAGGGTTTGCACAATTTGCTGCTGGCGTTCGCCTGAAATTAAGACTCTGCCCCTAACGTCAAGTTTGCAGGCCACCAGAAGAAATACCTACCATGCCCCCTTCCGCCGGAAGCCATAACCTCATCGGAATAGTTTGCGTGATCGGCGGTACAATTGCGCTGGGTGTGCAGGACATGCTGATCAAGCTGCTGGCCGGCAGCTATCCCTACCCGCTGCACGAGATCGGGTTGGTGCGGTCTGTTGTGGCCTTGGTCCTGGTGTTTGGCTTCCTCTGGCTGGAAGGCGGTTTCCGTCAGCTCGTCAGCAACCGGCTAGGCATCCACCTGTGGCGCGGCGGGCTGCTGATCCTGGCGAACATGGCCTACTTCCTCGGCCTTTCGATGATGCCGCTGGCGGATGCGGCGGCGGTGTTCTTCTCCGCGCCGTTGATCATAACCCTGCTGGCCATTCCGTTCCTCGGTGAAAAGGTGGGGCCGAGGCGGTGGACGGCAATCATCATAGGCCTGCTGGGCGTATTGATCATGCTGCGGCCGGGCGGGGATGCCGTCCGGCTCGCGGCGCTGCTGCCGCTGCTGGCGGCTGTATGCTATGCCTCGATCCAGATCCTGACCCGCAAGCTTGGCACAACGGACAATGCCTCGGTGATGGCGTTCTACGTTCAGGCCTGCTTCCTGGTGTTTTCAGCACTGTTCGGCCTGGTCTTCGGGTCCGGCTGGGCAGCGCCTGCCGACGGCGATACGGCGCTCACCTTCCTGCTCAAGAGCTGGGCGTGGCCGGATGCAACGGGATTCCTGCTGATGGCCGGGTGCGGCGTGATGGTCGGCATCGGCAGCTACCTGCTGTCCCAGGCCTACCGGATTGCGCAGGCGCGCACGGTTGCGCCGTTCGAGTATACCGGCCTGCCGTTTGCTGTACTGCTCGGCTTTCTCGTGTGGGGCGAACTTCCGGACGGCTGGAGCCTTGCCGGCATCCTGCTGATCGCGTTCTCGGGCGTCTATGTGTTCTACCGCGAGACGCGGGAGCGGGAAGACATCCACGCGGAAGACCCCAATATCCGCTAGCACCGAAGCCATGAAAAAGGGCCCCAGAGGGGCCCTGATTTGATCATTTCAGCGATCGCTGCGAAGGCTACTCGTCATCGCCTGAAGGCTTCTTGAGATCCTTCAGCTTGGCGAAGACGGAATCCACATCTACGTCTTCTTCCTCGTCGTCGGCGGGCGCGGGCTCGGAGGGCTTGAAGCTCGAGAAGGCTTCGTCGGCGCTCGGCTCTGCGTCCTTTGCCTCGGGCTGCTCGGCGATGGCGTAGGGCGGCGGCACGGTTTCCTCGGCGGGCAGCAGCGTGCGGCCGGTTTCGCCGGAGGCCTTCTGGACGCGCTTGGCAGCCTTGCGCACGGCAAGGTCAAGCTCGAGCTGGCTGCACAGGCCCAGCGTGACCGGATCAACCGGCTTCAGGTTGGCGCTGTTCCAGTGGGTGCGCTCGCGGATGGCGTTGATGGTGGTCTTGGTGGTGCCGACCAGCTTCATGATCTGGCTGTCGGCCAGTTCCGGGTGGTGGCGCAGCAGCCAGGTGATGGCGTCGGGGCGGTCCTGGCGGCGCGAGACCGGGGTGTACTTCGGGCCCTTCTTCTTGGCGACCTGCGGCACGACGATCTTCGACTTGGCGAGTTGCAACCGGTGGGCCGGATCCTTCTCGCCCTTCTCGATCTCTTCGCGGGTGAGCTGGTTGGCCACGACCGGATCCATGCCCTTGATGCCGACGGCCACTTCGCCATCAGCGATGCCCTTCACCTCAAGCTCGTGCAGCTTGCAGAAGTCGGCGATCTGACGGAATGAAAGGGCGGTGTTGTCGACCAGCCACACGGCGGTGGCCTTGGGCATCAGCGGTGCGTCGGACATGGGTTCTCTCCTTCAGAACCGGTGGTCTGGTTCTGCTGATCCAGCGGGATCAATGATGTTCGGGATAGGCCGCTATATAGTCCCGTATTGCCGTCAAGGCAAATGCAGATTTGCCGCGCGCCCTACAATACGTACTTCAGATCGCTAGGCTTGCCGGCGGCGCGGGCGGCGTAGTGCTCCTCGAAGTTGAGCATGTCCATCAGCCCGGTGCCGGACTTGAAGGCGGCGAACGCCTTTTCCTCGTTGGCCAAAACGTTGGTAGCGCCATCCACCAGTGCGGAGAGTTCGGCATCGGTGCCGCATACCACGCCATCGGCATCGGCGAACACGATGTCACCGGGATGAACGACCACGCCGCCGCAAGTGACGGGAACCTGGATGGCGCCAACCTGCTGGATGGTGCCGGCGACCGGGTGAATGGCGCGCGAATAGACCGGCAGATCGATTGACTGCATGGCGGCAGAATCGCGAACAGCGCCGTCGACGACGATACCGCCCAGTTTCTTGCGCGCGGCTTCCATGGCGAACATCTCACCCGCGAGTGCCAGGTTGCCGCCACGCCCGTCGATCACCAGCACGTCGCCTGCCTCCGCGTCAGCCAGCACCCGCATGACGGTCAGGAAGTCGTTTCGGCAGGAGGCGGTGCGCGCGCGCCCGATCAGCTTGCGGCCCGGGTTGACACGCCGGATCCCGGCATCCATGGCCCGAATGGCCTTGTTGATGTCGGCGAGCATCGAGGTTTCGAGCTGGACGAGGCGGTTGAGGAGGGTTGTCATTGTGGAAGCCGCTTTTGACTGGGTCCCGGAACAAGTCCGGGACACAAGGTTGAACAGATCGTGCCCCGGCCGTCGTGCCGGGGCACAGAACCTGCATTACATCATCGCCAGTACGCGGGCCGGGCCGCCCGAGCCGCCCTTGTGCTTGGGTGCGCCCAGAATGAGCGTGGCGCCAGCTGCGGGCATGTCATCCAGGTTGGCGATGCACTCCAGCCCCCAGCGGTTGGTAGGCAGCCAGGCATAGTGGGTGGCAAAGTCAGGCGAGATGCCATAGTCGAGCGACAGCGTATCCACCGCCATGCCGACCGCGCCGGTTTCGAGCAGCGCCTTGGTCGCCTCGATATGGAAGCCGGGGAAGTGCATCTTCTTCTCAGCATCGGCATTGCGGAACTTGTCCGAGCCGACATGTGCTGCCCAGCCGGAATTCATGGCCACGCAGGCGCCATCTGGGATGGGCCCATTGGCGTCAGTCCAGGCCTTTATGTCGTCGGGGGTCACCTGGTAGTCAGCGTTGTCGGCGGCCTTGGCCTTCACGTCGATGACGCACAGCGGGCAGACCAGGTTGGCAACCGGTACTTCTGCCACCGACTGGCCGTTCTCGGAAAAGTGCAGCGGAGCATCCATATGCGTGCCGGTGTGCTCGTTGACGCGCAGTTCGAACAGGTTGAACTTGTGCTCTGCCCAGTTGAACTTCTGTTCCTTGAAGAACTGCTGTTCGCCGAAGAATGTCGGGAACTGCTCGTGCAGTTCGTGGGTCAGGTCGGCGACCTTTCCACTGCCGGCGGCAAGTGCGGGCGCGGCCATGTTGGTGCCAACGGTGGCAGCCGCGGCAGCTCCGGCGGCAGCGGTCTTGAACAGGTTCCGGCGGGACAGCATCCGTTGCTTTACGCTCTCGATAACGCAGGCGTCACACATGGGGGCGAACTCCTCTCCTAACTGGTTGACGGGCCGGCAGGGGGCGGCCGGCGGACGTCAGTCTAGCAAACGAATCGCGGCTGCATAGGGGGAGCGCACCGGTGACGCCGACTTGACAGGTGTAGAGGTCAAGCCGCCTTGTTCAAGGAGGCGGGCGCTGACTAGAGTTGCGGACGGTCGATGATCATCAACAGTTTCCGGTGGACGACGTGAACAAGCCCAACATCTTGCTGGTCATGGCGGACCAGATGACGCCCTTCATGCTGGAGGCCTGCGGCTACAAGGCGGCTCGGACCCGGCACATGAGCGCGCTGGCGGCACGCGGGGTGAGCTTCACAAACGCCTATACGCCAAGCCCGATCTGCGTGCCGGCGCGGTCGTGCTTCATGACAGGGCTCTACACCTCGACAACCGGCTGTTACGATAACGGCGATCCCTACCACAGCTTCATCCCCACCTTTGCCCACTACCTGACCAATGCCGGTTACGAAACGGTGCTGGCGGGCAAGATGCACTTCATCGGCGCCGACCAGTTGCACGGCTTCCAGCGGCGGCTGAACACCGACATCTATCCGTCCGGGTTCATCTGGTCGTACCCCCTGCTGGATGAGAACGATCCGGATGCGATGGCGTTCGACTTCGCGCCGCAGTACCAGGCGCAGAACATCGGCGCGGGCTGGAGCACGGAACTGCAATACGACGAGGAAACGCAGTACCGGTCGCTGGAATATCTGCGGCATGCGCCGGCGGACAAGCCGTTCATGCTGACGGTGTCGTTCACCAACCCGCATCCGCCGTACAAGGTGCCGCGCAAGTACTGGGAGATGTACAGGCAAGCCGACCTGCCGTTGCCGCACTATCCCGCAGACATGGACGACAGGTACTCAGACTTCGACCGGGCGTTCATCCGCTGGTACGGGCTTGACCGGAAGGACATTCGCGCGCCGGAGCACCTGATCGCCATGCGGCGGGGGTTTGCAGCACTTGCGCATTATGTGGACGACAAGCTGGGCGAACTTCTGGACGTGCTGGACGAGCAGGGCCTGCGCGACAACACCATCGTGATCGTCACGTCGGACCACGGCGAGATGCTGGGCGAGAAGGGCCTGATCCAGAAGCGAAGCCTGTATGAATGGTCGGCGCGGATTCCGCTGATCGTGGACTATCCGGGCACGGGGCGGGGCAAGGTTGACACACCGGTTTCATTGATCGACCTGCCGCCGACGCTGCTGGACATTGCCGGGGTTGAGCCTGTGCGACCGATGGAGGGCCGGTCGCTGCTGCCTGCGCTTCGCGGGCAGGCGCTCGAGGTAGTGCCGGTGATCTCGGAATACCACGGCGAGGGAATCATGCGGCCGAGCTTCATGGTGCGGAAGGGGCCGTGGAAGTACATCTACTGCCACCGTTCGGCGCCTCAGCTGTTCAACCTGGAGGCAGATCCGGGCGAGTGGGACAACTGCGCCGGGGATCCGGCGGTTGCCGCTGTCGAGGCGGAGCTCGATGACATCGTGACGAAGGGCCAGTTCGACCTCGACTTCATCGAGAAGGACGTGTGGGACCGGCTGGCGCAGAAGCAGGTGGTCAACCAGGCCATGGCGATCAACGGCACGGCCTGGGACTACGAGGTCAAGGCGAACGCGGCGCAGCAGTACGTGCGCAAGTAAGTCGTGCTGGAATCAGACTTCCAGCACGATCTTGCCGATGTGGGCGGAGGTTTCCATCAGCGCGTGGGCGGCGGCTGCCTCGCGCAGCGGGAAGGTCTTGAACAGCTGCGGCTTGACCTTGCCGGCCTCGATCAGCGGCCAGACCTTTTCCTTGAGCGCAGCGGCAATAGCCGCCTTGTCGGCGATGGGTCTTGCGCGCAGGGTGGAGCCGGTCAGCGTCAGCCGCTTCATCATCACCATGACGAAGTTCACTTCCGCGGTGGAGCCGTTCAGATAAGCGATGTTGACGATGCGACCGTCCATGGCGGCGGCCTTGATGTTCTTCTGGATATAGTCGCCGCCGACCATGTCGAGGATGACGTCGACGCCCTTTTTGTTGGTGATCTCGCGGATTACCTCGGCGAAGTCTTCCTCGCGGTAGTTGATGCAGCGGGCAGCGCCCAGTTCCTCGCAGACCTTGCACTTCTCAGCCGAACCGGCGGTGGTGTAGACGGTCGAGCCCAGCGCCGACGCGATCTGGATGGCGGTGGTGCCGATGCCGGACGAGCCGCCGTGCACCAGCAGGCTCTCGCCGGGCTTGAGCGCGCCGCGTTCGAACACGTTGGTCCAGACGGTGAAGAAGGTTTCAGGCACGCCGGCCGCCTCGGTCATCGAAAGGCCCTTCGGCACCGGGAGGGCGTTGGTTTCATGCACCACGCAGTATTCGGCATATCCGCCGCCCGCGGTGAGCGCGCAGACCTTGTCGCCGACCTTCCACTGGCTGGCGCCTTCACCAAGGGCGACGACTTCGCCGGCAACTTCGAGGCCGGGCAGCGGCGAGGCGCCGGGCGGCGGCGGGTAGGCGCCGGCGCGCTGCAGCACGTCCGGCCGGTTGACGCCTGCGGCCTCAACCTTGATCAGGATTTCGCGTTCGCCGGGCTTCGGCGTGTCGATGGTGACGGGCTTGAGCACCTCCGGCCCGCCGGGCTCGGTGATCGAGATGGCTGTCATGGTGGCGGGTATGGAAGTCATGTCGGTAAACCTGTCTGGTGGAGTGGTTGTCAGAGAACCGCGCGGGCGGCATTATGGTCCGGAGCAGTTAGTACCCGGGTGACCTGCAGGTGGCAAGCGGAGGGGCGGAAACATGGATGAAGATGTGGTCAAGCCCAAGAAGCCGGGACCGGCCGCCGGCGAGGACCTGTCCAGCCTGTCGGTGGAGGAACTGGAGGAACGGGTTGCAGTATTCGAGGCTGAAATTTCGCGTCACAAGGCGGCGATTTCAGCGAAGCAGTCTTCAAAACAGGCCGCCGATTCCTTTTTCAAGCTGTGACCGATTGCGTTGGGGAACTTTTTTGCGGGACTCAACCGTTTGAAAATGCTGAGTTATCGGCGAAGTAACCTGAACAATTCGACTCAAAATTGACCAAAATGAATCACGTTAACCTTTTGGTAACGAGACGCGGGGTAAAGTCATTAACGTAATCCTCTGGGTTACCCGAGTGGTTTTCCACTCTGTTTGACGCCTCCCTGTTAGACTTTCGAGCCGCGATCTTTCGCGGCTCTTTTTTTGGCCAAAGTTATCCCCCTGAATCTGGCATCCCGATTGCTTGAAAGGTGGCAGGTGCGGCAGTTGTGGTTCATATTGACCCTCACGGGAACCCGACGGCCGGTTCGATCTGCATTTTTGCCCTGTAATGGGACGTTCAGAGGTCAAGATGATTTCAGGTGAAAAGCGCGAGCGCGTCATGCCCGTAGATTTTCTTTCCAGGTTTACTGCGTCGCGGCAGTTTCACGAGGTGTTCCAGGAGGGCATGAGCCTGATCGAGGAGACCGCCAACTATCTGGATGGCCCCGGTCGGCAGGATGTGCGCGACCTCGACAAGCAGGGTTCGGTAACCTACGCCAGCCAGTCCATGCGGCTGACCACGCGGCTGATGCAGCTGGCATCGTGGCTGCTGCTGCAGCGTGCAGTCAGTTCCGGCGAGATCAGCCGCGCGGAGGCCGAGCAGGAAAAGGGCCGTATCAGCCTCGACGAGATCGGTGAAGGCCACAGGCTGGAGGGCGAAGAACTGCTTCCCGAGGCGCTCAGGGCGCTGGTGGGCCGTTCGCTGAAGCTGCACGAGCGCATCGTGACGCTGGACGTGATGATTGCCGAACGTGACGAGACCCTGCTGACCGGCGAGGCGGCAAACGAGGTCAACACTCATCTCGACATGCTTCAGAAAGCATTTAACGCCAAGCGTAGTTGATCAGTTTCCGCCCGCACGTCCGTGCGGGCGTCCGTTCACGGGCTGGCACTTCCTCGTGACGGTTCCCTGTCGGAGCTTCGCTCCTCCACGCCTCTTGTCGCGTTGCTTGCCCTGCTACGGAGGGGGCAGCTAACCGCCGTCTAAACGAAATAAGCCCGGCCATTTGAGCCGGGCTTTGTTGTTTTCCCTGTCGGAGCTGCGCTCCTCCTCGCCTCTTGATCTGGTCCCCGGAACACGTCCCGGGCACATGACCCAAGGGCTGGATTACTTCTTGAGGAAGCCGAACTTCTGGTTGAAGCGGCTGACGCGGCCACCGCGGTCGACCAGGTTGGCGGTGCCGCCGGTCCAGGCAGGATGGGTCGACGGATCGATGTCGAGCTGCAGGTTGTCGCCTTCCTTGCCCCAGGTCGAGCGGGTCTGGAAGGTGGAGCCGTCGGTGTTGGTCACCGTGATCATGTGGTAATCGGGGTGAATGTCGTTCTTCATGGCTTCGAAACTTTCATATCGCGCAGTCCCTGTCCGCTCCGGGAAACCGGTCCGGCTGGGCAGGAATGCGGGGTAACTGGCAAATCCGGCGTGGTCTATACATGACAGGCAGCGCCAGTGCAACCTCTGCCGGGTGTGGCACCGGGACACGGAAGGCCTGCTTGCGGCGGGGCTTGTACGGCCTGTAAGGTTCGCCCGCACAATGTGCAGCAAAAGCACTGAGACGATAATGACGACGGGCGGGGAACAGCCTTGGATACAAAAGCAGCTCAGGCGCCAGCCGTGACCGGCGAGGCAGCGGCAAGCGTGCCGGCATCCGATCAGACGGGCTCCAGCCAGCGGGCCAAGTCACGCAGCCTGAAACCGCTCAGGCGGCTGATGCCGTTCCTGTTCAAATACCGCATGCAGATGCTGATAGCGGGCGTGTTCCTGATTCTCGCGGCTGCCTCCACGCTGGTGGTGCCGGTCGCCGTGCGCCGCGTCATCGACAACGGCTTCTCCGGCGAGAACGCAGCTTTTGTCGACCAGTATTTCTCGGTCATGCTGCTGGTGGTGGCGGTGCTCGCGGTGTCGTCGGCGGGGCGGTACTACTTCGTGACCTGGATCGGCGAACGGGTGACGGCGGACGTGCGCGATGCGGTGTTTACGCACCTGCTGAAACTGTCGCCCGGATTTTACGACGAGGCCCAGTCGGGCGAGGTGCTGGCGCGGCTGACCGCAGACACGACGCAGGTAAAGAACGTGTTCGGCTCGACCGTGTCGGTTGCGCTGCGCAACATCGTGATGCTGGCAGGCGCTATTGGCATGCTGGTGCTGACCAGCCTGAAGCTGTCGGGCATGGTTCTGCTGGTAATCCCGCTGATCGTGCTGCCGATGGTGATTTTCGGGCGCAAGGTGCGCGCGCTTTCGCGCAAGGCACAGGATACGCTTGCAGCGTCTGCCGCGCTGGCGCAGGAGTCGCTCTACTCGGTGCAGGCGGTGCAGGCATTCGGGCAGGAACCGCGCATCGGCCAGCAGTTCAACAAGGCGACCGAAGAGGCATTCACGGCGGCTGCCGACCGGGCGAGGGGCCGCGCCATGCTGACGGCGGCGATCATCTTCCTGGCGTTCGGCGCGATCATCGGCATTCTCTGGTATGGCGCGCAGGAGGTGCTGTCGGGCGGCATGACGCCGGGCACGCTGGGGCAGTTCCTGCTCTATGCAGCGTTTGCTGCAGGCGCCATGGGCTCGCTGTCGGAAGTATGGGGCGAACTGCAGCTTGCAGCAGGTGCTGCAGAGCGATTGTCCGAACTGCTCGACACCGCACCCGACATCGCCGACCCGGCGGTGCCGGTCTCCATGCCGGAAACCGCGCTCGGCTCGGTGGCATTCAGGAACGTGCGCTTTGCCTATCCGACACGGCCCGACGAGCCGGTGCTTGATGGCTTCAACCTCGATGTGAAGCCGGGCGAGACAGTGGCCATCGTCGGCCCGTCCGGTGCGGGCAAGTCGACGCTGTTCGGGCTGATCCTGCGCTTCTATGACCCGCAGGCAGGCGAGGTTTGGGTTGACGGTGTCAATGCCGCCGACGCTGCGCTTGCCGATCTGCGCGCGCGCATTGCGCTGGTGCCACAGGACACCGTCATTTTCTCGGCCAGCATTTTCGAGAACATCCGTTTCTCGCGGCCTGACGCCACGCGTGAGGAGATAGAAGAGGCTGCGCGTCTGGCTCGTGTCGACGAGTTCGCCGCCCGCCTGCCGCAGGGGCTCAACACCCATGTGGGCGAGCGTGGCGTGACGCTGTCGGGCGGTCAACGGCAACGGGTGGCCATTGCGCGCGCTGTCTTGCGTCATGCACCGCTGCTGCTGCTCGACGAGGCGACCAGCGCGCTCGATGCCGAAAGCGAGCGCTACGTGCAGGCTGCGTTCGAGGACCTGATGAAGCAGCGCACCACGCTGGTGATCGCCCACCGTTTGGCGACGGTCAGAAATGCCGACCGCATCATCGTGCTGGACGCCGGCAAGGTGGTGGCCGAGGGCACCCATGCGCAGCTGATCAAGAAGGGCGGGCTGTATGCGCGCCTCGCCAAGCTGCAGTTCAACGAATAAGATCACGCCATGCTGAACGCGCTGACACTCATCCTCGTCTGCCAACTGGCCGGCGAGCTTGTGGCGGCGTGGGGCAAGCTGCCAGTACCAGGCCCGGTGATCGGCATGGTGTTGCTGTTCATCATTCTCGTGGTGCGTGGGGGCATTCCGGAAAACGTTGCGCAGACCGGCGATGGCCTGCTCAGGCATCTGTCGCTGCTGTTCGTGCCGGCGGGCGTGGGCGTGATGCTGCACTTCAAGCTGCTCGGCGAGGACTGGGCGGCAGTGGCGGCGGCGCTGATTGTCAGTACGCTGGTGACGATTGCGGTGACTGGATGGGTGATGGCGAGGCTTTCAGGCCGCGGAACGCCGCGCGATGAGTGACCTGCGCGACATCTGGGTCTACCTCGCGGCAAGTCCGCTGCTGCATCTGACGATGACACTGGCGGCGTTCCAGGCAGGCTCGTGGGTCTACGAGCGGGCGAACCGGCATCCGTTGCTCAATCCGGTATTGATCGCGGTGGTCATTGTGGTCGGCGTTCTCCTGGTCACGGGCACCACTTATGCCGACTATTTCGCGGGCGCGCAGTTCGTGCACTTCCTGCTCGGGCCCGCGACGGTGGCGCTTGCCATCCCGCTTTACCGGCAGTTCGAGCGTGTGCGCAAATCCGGCGTGGCCATCGCGGTATCGATCCTAACGGGCTCTCTGACGGCGATAGGCTCGGCGCTCGGCGTGGGCTGGCTGATGGGCGCCTCGCGCGACACGCTGATTTCGCTGGCCCCCAAGTCGGTCACCGCGCCGGTGGCCATGGGCATTTCGGAGCAGCTGGGCGGCCTGCCGTCGCTGACCGCGGTGCTGGTGATACTGACCGGCATCGTCGGCGCAATGCTGGGACCGCTGGTGCTGAACCTGATCGGGGTGCGCGACTGGGCGGCACGGGGGCTTGCCATGGGCACCGCGAGCCACGGCATAGGAACGGCGAGGGCGCTGCAGGTGAGCGAAGTCGCGGGTGCGTTTTCAGGCCTTGCCATGGGGCTGAATGCGCTGGCGACGGCGATCCTCCTGCCGGTGGTGTGGCAACTGCTGTTCTAGGTTTGTCGCGCCTGAGCTGCTTGTTGTTTCACCCGGTCAAACTCCTCGCGCTTGCGGGCGATTTCTTCCGCCGAGGCGCGGGCGGGATTGGAATAGTCCCACTTCCAGGAATGATCCTCGCTCCATTCCAGCGGCGAGACGAAGGTGGTTCGCGGGGCTTTGGCGGTTTCCAGCAGGTTTAGTGCCATCGCCAGCGTGGCGTGCTGGCTCGCCGTGTCGAACGGGCGGCCTGCGGCATTGCCGAGCGGGAAGTCGGAGAACAGGAACCTTGGCACGCCGCA
This sequence comes from uncultured Anderseniella sp., assembly GCA_964648175.1. GTDB lineage: Bacteria > Pseudomonadota > Alphaproteobacteria > Rhizobiales > Aestuariivirgaceae > Anderseniella. The sequence continues at coordinate 2,095 of CAZYKZ010000023.1, read as the reverse complement.
ATGTTCCACGATGTCCCTCGCGCAGCCCATGATGACGGTCGAGATGCCATTGGCTTCCAGATGCCGAGCCGCCAGCGAGACGGACTGGTGGCAGACCGGGCAGTTGGGAACCAGCACGGCGGCGTCTGCGCCGTCTTCCCGCAACGCCGCGAGCAGGGCGGGCGCGTCCGTCTCCATGTTGGTGCGCTGGGACCGGTTGGTCGGAAACCCGTGCACGCGGGCGCTCAATGCACCGATGCGGCCCTGCGCAGCCGCTTCCTTCAGGCGTTTCAGCGGGAACCAGGTGTCGGGGTCCTTGGCCGAGGAGTGCTTGCGGTCATAGGCGATGTGGGAAATGCGCACGTCCGGCGCGGGCGATACAGGTTTCGACCAGACAGAGAAGAACTTGGCCTCTCCGTTGTAGGCATCGCCCGGTCCCTGGCCCGGCAGGTCTGCGCGGTAGGGGGCGGCTGTCGTCACAAGCGCGACGGTGGACTGGGCCAACGGCTTGCGCAACCGGATGAACGGCACGTTGTCGTGGTGCGCCCACCGGTAGGGATTGTCATAGCCCAGCGCAAGGTACCACGCGCGGGTGCGCTCCATGTAGGCAATGGGTGGAAGTCTGGTGGCGGTCATGGACGGACCTTAGCTGGAGAAGGCAAGCGGACGGAAGCCGGTTCTGGCTGCCGCCCGCCGTTTCGCTCCATGGCCCTCATTCACAGACGATGTAGCGGTAGGTGGTGTTGGAGCTCGGACCATTGTTGAAGATGAAGCCGTCGCCCATGGCAATGGTGCGGCGTGAGGTCTGGACGCGATAGTCGACCATGCCGCCAAAGCCCTTGGAGCGGCAGAAGCGGTTGGCGGTGCCCACCATGTCGAAGCCTTCATAGCGGTAGCGGCGGGCATCAAGCCGGATGCCGTCGTAGCGCGGCTGGTTGAACCGGCGCTGGCGTCCGGCGCTGTCGTCACCACCTTCATCCTCGGAGCCGACGTAGCGGGTGTTTACCCAACCCTTCATGCCGCGATACTGGATGCGGCACCAGCGCCCTTCGCAGGGGCCGATGATGTCGACGCCGCAATTGCCCGGGCGGATGGAGAAGCGAACGCCGTAGCTGGTACCGGGGCCGGAGCGCGCGTTGAGGCGGTCCCAGCTTTCGACGTTGACGACGCAGGCAGCCTCGGCTTTCGGCGAATCGGTGATGAGGAGGCCTGTGGCCAGCGGCAAGGCGGCAAGTGCGGTGAGGAGGAGGCGTTTCATGATTTGATCCCTGAGTTCGGTTTGCCCTTTGGTTTGATGACCGGATATGACCATCTGCCAGCTGAACAGTGGATGAACGCTAGGTCAATGTTTCATTCATCTATGAGCCGCTGTTCAAACTGCGCGCGTACTGGTATGGCGGCGGGATCATGCTCTCGCCTGAACTCCTCATCGCAATAGCGCTCACGTTTGTTGCCGCCGGTTTCGTCAAGGGCGCGATCGGGCTTGGCCTGCCAACTGTGACGCTGGCGCTGCTCACGCTGCCGCTGGGGTTGAAGCCGACGCTTGGCATCCTCGTCATTCCGTTGCTGGTCACAAATGCATGGCAGGCGCTGCAGGGCGGGTACCTGAAGGAACTGATCGGGCGGCTTTGGCAGTTCCTGGCTGCTGCGATCATCACCGTCTATACGGGCGTGCAGGTGCTGGCTTCGGCGCGCTCCGAGGTGCTGGTGGCGATCCTCGGCGTGATCCTGATCGTCAACTCGATCATCTCGTTCACAAGGTTCCGGATTCCTCCGCCACGGCCCGAGCGCGAGCGGGTGTGGTCAGCCCTTTGCGGCGGGCTCGGCGGCATCATGTTCGGCATGACCGGCAACTTCATCGTGCCGGGCATCCTGTTCCTGCAGGCGCTGGGGTTGAAGCGGGACATGATGGTACAGGCGCTTGGGCTGACCTTCTGCACCATTTCCGCAGCCCTTGCCCTGTCGATGACGCAGCGCTCGATGCTGACGCCGGACCTGATGGCAGTATCGGCGGGGGCACTGGTCCCGGCGGCACTGGGGCTTTGGCTGGGTACCCGCTACCGCAAGTCGATCTCGGAAGAGCAGTTCCGCAAGATCTTCTATGCGGGCCTGCTGG
>CAZYKZ010000022.1:0-20012 GCA_964648175.1 uncultured Anderseniella sp. | reverse complement strand
TCGACGATCTTCGCCACCTCCGGGTCCACTGGCGTGATGCCGAGGTCGCGCGAGAACGCCACCTTCCTCGGCTTCCAGCCAGAGCGGCACTGGTCGAGATAGCTTTTATGCGGGCGCGGCTTCGACACGGGATCGCCCGGTTCCTCGCCGCACATGGCGTCGAACAGGAGCGCCAGGTCTTCCACGTTGCGCGCCATCGGGCCTTCCTGGCCCATGTTGCCGTCCACCTTGCCGCCGCGCGACGTCGCCACGCGGCCCGGCGAAGGCCGCATCCCACAGATCGAGTTGAACGAGGCGGGGTTGCGCAAGCTTCCGCCCATGTCGGAGCCGTGCGCCACCCAGGCCATGCCGGTTGCCAGCGCCACGCCCGCCCCGCCGGACGACCCGGCCGCCGAGCGCGAGGTGTTCCACGGGTTCAGCGTTGCGCCGAATACCTCGTTAAAGGTGTTTGCGCCGGCGCCAAACTCCGGCGTGTTTGACTTGGCGTAGACGACGCCGCCTTCGGCTTCCAGATGCGTGACGAGAATGTCGGACACCTCCGGCACCGTGTCCTTGAAGATCAGCGAGCCTTGGGTGGAGCGCACGCCGGCCACGTCGGACAGGTCCTTGATGGGCACCGGCATGCCGGCCAGCCGTCCGCGCTCGCCCAGCGGCTTCTTCATGAGCACATCAGCATGGGCGCGGGCCCGGTCGAAGCACAGGGTGGGCAGCGCATTGACCTTGCCGTCCACTTCGGCAATGCGTGCCTCCAGCGCATCAAGCAGGTCGTGCGGCGTGATCTCGCCCTTGTTCAGCCCTGCAACCAGTGCAGTCGCGGTCTGCTTGATGAGTGACATGTCTGCCATTGTGCGCCCCTTGTGACTTCTGACATATTGCGGACCCAGATCGTGCGCAGCCGCGCGCGCATGTCAAAAGGTATTTGTCAAATGAACCAGCCGCTTTCCAACCTCGCCATGCGAGACATCGAAACCCTGATCCACCCCTATACGAACCTGTCGGCATTCCGCGAAACCGGCCCGACGGTGATCGAGGAAGGCAAGGGCATCTATGTCTATGACCACGAGGGCAAGGAATACATCGAGGGCCTTGCTGGCCTGTGGTGCACCTCGCTGGGCTATGGCAACGAGGAACTGGTGGACGCTGCCGCGACCCAGATGAAGCGGCTGCCCTACACCCACATCTTCGCCGGCAAGTCCAACGACCTCGCCATCGAACTGGCCGAGACGCTGAAGGAGCTGGTGCCGTGCGAGGCGTCGAAGCTGCTGTTCTGCTCGTCGGGCTCGGAAGCCAACGACATGCAGGTGAAGCTGACCTGGTATTACAACAATGCCCGCGGCAAGCCCGAGAAGAAGAAGCTGATCAGCCGCATCAAGGGTTATCACGGCGTCACCGTGGCATCGGGCTCGCTGACCGGCCTGCCGCCGGTGCACGCAGACTTCGACCTGCCGATCAAGAACATCATGCACACCTCGTGCCCGCACTATTACCGCTTCGGCAAGGACGGCGAGACCGAGGACGAGTTCACCACCCGCATGGCGGCAGAGCTTGAAGAGATGATCATCCGCGAAGGCCCGGACACGGTGGCCGGCTTCTTCGCCGAGCCGATCATGGGCGCGGGCGGCGTCATCCTGCCGCCGGAAGGCTACTACCCGAAGATCCAGGCGGTGCTGGAGAAGTACGACGTGCGCTTCATCGCCGATGAAGTGATCTGCGGCTTCGGGCGCACCGGCAAGTGGTTCGGCTCGGAAACCATGGGCATGAAGCCGCACTCGGTGTCGATGGCCAAGGCGATCACCTCGGCCTACATGCCGCTGGGCGGCATCACCATCGAGGAAGACCTCTACCAGGCGATGCTCGACCAGTCGAAGAAGATCGGCGTGTTCGGCCACGGCTACACCTACACCGCCCACCCGGTGGCCGCCGCCGTGGCGCTGAAGACGCTGGAAATCTACAAGCGCGACGGCATCATCGATCACGTGGCCAAGCTGGCGCCGGTGTTCGAGGGCCGCTTCAACAAGCTGAAGGACCACGAGCTGATCGGCGACGTGCGCACCAAGGGCTTCATCGGCGCGGCGGAAATCGTCGAGAACAAGGCTACCAAGGCCTCGTTCGACCCGAAGAAGCTGGTCGGCGCGACGATGATGAAGTTCGCCCAACAGCGCGGCCTGATGGTGCGCGCCATGGTCGACTCGGTCGCCCTGTGCCCGCCGCTGATCATCACCGAAAGCGAGATCAACGAGATGTTCGACCGCTACGAAGGCGCTCTGAACGACACGGCAGCGTGGATCAAGAAGGAAGGCCTGCGCGGCTGACCTTCGACGCCCTCACGGGATCACAATCGAACGTTTCTTCTGGCCGGTGGCGAACTCAAGCCGCCGGCCTTTGCACGCTTGAAACATGGTACCATATAGGTTACCATATTGATCATGAAGCTACTTGAGTATCTGGACACCAGCGGCAGAAGTCCCTTTGGTGACTGGTTCGTTTCGTTGGATGCTCAAGCAGCGGCCAAAGTCACCGTCTCCCTGACGCGGATGGAACAGGGCAACTTGTCAAACGCAAAGCCAGTTGGCTCTGGCGTTGTCGAGTACCGTATCGATTGGGGCCCAGGCTACCGCATCTATTTTGGCAAGGACGGCGACGAACTGGTGATCCTGCTGGCGGGCGGCACGAAGCGGCGGCAGCAGAAAGACATCGAGCAGGCTCATATGCGCTGGGCAGATTACAAGCAACGCAAGAAGGAGCGCGGATAATGCCTCTTACAAGAAACTTCAAGGAGACGGTCAAGGCGCGCGCCGAACGTGACGCCGCATTCAGGGCGGCGCTTCTCTCCGAGGCTGTCGAGGCCCTGCTGGACGGCGATACGGCAACCGGAAAGTCTGTGCTGCGCGACTACATCAACGCCACTGTCGGGTTTGAGGCACTGGCGGAAAGCGTCGGCAAGGATCCGAAAAGCCTGATGCGGATGCTCGGCAAGACCGGCAACCCACGGGCTGAGAACCTCTTCGCCATCATGCATCATTTGCAGGAAGCGACGGGTGTGCAGCTGGAGGTCAAGGCAGTCGCCTAGGCAGCGGCTGACCTTCGACCCTCTTACGGGATCACAATCGAAAGCCTCTTCTGGCCGGTGGCGAACTCAAGCCGCCGGCCATTGTCGTTCAGGGTGGCCGGAACCAGCATGGCCGTCGCGGCAAAAGCTGCCAGCAGCAGCCGCCTCATGCCTTGTCCAGCGCCTGTTCCAGGTCGGCGATCAGGTCGGCCTCGGCCTCGATGCCGACGGAGATGCGCACCAGGTTGTCGGGGATCGGGCTGTCCGGCCCCTCGATCACCTTGCGATGCTCGGCGAGGCTCTCCACCCCGCCCAGCGAGGTGGCAGGCAGGAAAAGCTTCAGCGCGCGCACGAAGCGGCCAGTCTCGGCCATGCCGCCCTTGACGCACACCGACAGCATGCCGCCAAAGCCGTCGCCCATCTGGCGGCGCGCGATCTCATGGCCGGGGTGAGACTGCAAGCCCGGATAGAGCACGCGCTCCACCTTGGGATGATGCTCAAGGTGGCGGGCGATGGCCAGCGCGTTGTGGCTTGCCTGCCTGACGCGGACGTGCAGCGTGCGCATGCCGCGGATCAGCAGCCAGCTTTCGAACGGCGCGAGGATGCCGCCGGTGATGGCGCGCACGTGCTTCGCCGCCTGCCAGCGGACATTGTCTTCCTGCGTCACAAGCGCGCCGCCGAGCACGTCAGAATGGCCGTTGAGGTACTTGGTGACCGAGTGGAACACGATGTCCGCGCCGTGCTCGAACGGCCGTGTGACAACCGGACTGGCCGCGGTGGAATCAACGGCGAGAATGGCGCCGGCGGCGTGGGCAATATCCGCCATCTTGCGGATGTCCACCACGTCCCAGGTCGGATTGACCGGCGTTTCCATCCAGACAAGTTCCGCGCCCTTCGCCGCCGTCTTCACGGCAGCCTCATCGGTCATGTCGACATACTCAACCGTGATGCGGCCGGTGCGGGCCATGTGGTTCAGGAGGTCCCGGCTGCCCCAGTAGAAGATGTTGGGCGCGACGACCTTCCCGCCGGGTTGAAGCGTCTCCAGCAGACCGGCAAGGCCCGCCAGGCCCGAAGCATAGACCATCGCGGCGTGGCCGCCCTCGAGCGCTGCAATGATGCGCTCGGCGTGGTCGATGGTCTCGTTGCCATAGCGCGAGTACAGGTGCTTGCCGACGAGCTGATAGTCGTCATCGCGGGCATAGGTGGTGGCGGTGTAGAGCGGCGGCACGATGGCGCCGGTGGTCTTGTCCACCGCATCGAGCGCCTGCGCGGCAATGGTCTCGGGGCGGCGCTTGCCGTCAGACATGCTGGCCGCCATTGATGTGGATTTCGGCGCCGGTCACGTAGGACGAGGCTTCCGTGCACAGGAAGTAGATGGCCTTGGCCACCTCTTCCGGCTGGCCCAGACGGCGCAGCGGGATCTGCGGAATGATTTTTTCCGTGCCTGGCGACAGGATCGAGGTTTCGATCTCGCCCGGCGATATGGCGTTGACGCGCACGCCCAGCGGGCCGAAGTCGTGCGCCATTTCGCGGGTCAGCGAGGCAAGGGCGGCCTTGGAGGTGGAGTAGGCCGCGCCCGCGAACGGGTGCACCGAAGAGCCCGCGATCGAGGTGACATTGACCACCGACCCTTGAGCCCGCTTCAGTTCGTCCACGAGGCCGCGCGCCAGCATGACGGGCGCGAAGAAGTTGACGTTGAACACCCGGAGCCAGTCGGTGGCGCTGGTGTCGAAGGTGTTCATGCGCGCCCCGCCCTCGAGCTTGGGCGAGATGGCGGCGTTGTTGACCAATGCGTTGAGGCGCGAGCCCTGGTCCTTGAGCCGCTCGCGCATCTCGGCCACGCCACGCTCCACGTCGTCCATGTCCGACAGGTCGATCTGGATATGGTCTTCAGGCCCCATTTCCCAGGGGCAGTTCTCGGGGAAGGGATGGCGCGAACAGGTGATGACGCGCCAGCCGGCGGAAGAAAACCGCTTCACCGTGGCATGGCCAATGCCGCGCGAGGCGCCGGTGAGGATCAGCGTCTTGCGCTCCGAGTTTGCAGTCTGCGTACCGGGCATCGAAATCTCCGAGATGTGGGGATCAAGCTATAGGCCAAACCCGGTCAGGGATAAAGCCGCGTCTTTGTCCACGGTTCATCTGGCGAGGCCCGGCGGAACACGACGCGATCGTGCAGCCGGAAGGCGCCGTCCTTCCAGAACTCGATATAGAGCGGCCTGATGCGGAAGCCCGACCAGTGGGGCGGGCGCGGGATATCGCCGATGGCATACTTGGCGGCATATTTCGCCACCGCCTTTTCCAGCGCGAAGCGGCTTTCCAGCGGGCGCGACTGCTGCGAGGCCCAGGCACCGATGCGGCTGTCGCGGGCGCGGGAGTTGTAATATTCGTCGGCTTCCGCGTCCGAGACCTGCTCGACGAGGCCGCGCACCCGCACCTGGCGGCGCAGGGATTTCCAGTGCAGGCAGATCGCCGCCTTCATGTGCCCGAGGATTTCCGTTCCCTTCTGGCTTTCGAAGTTTGTGTAGAAGACGAAGCCGTTCTCGTCGAAGCCCTTCAACAGCACCATGCGCACATTGGGCAAGCCGTCCGCATCCACCGTGGCGAGGCTCATGGCGTTGGGGTCATTGGGTTCACTTTGCGTTGCCGCCTCGAGCCATTCGGCGAACAGCGCGAACGGTTCGTCGCGGGTGGTGAAATCGGCTGTCTTGGCGTCCATTGACCGGCTCTCTTTGTTGTGCAGGCAGGTTATGAGGGCTGATATGGCCATTGCCTGTGGCATTTCGCAAGCCCGGCAATTGGCGGTGGACCCGGCTCATGTTTTCGTGCAAATACACGGTCCACACTTAATCATCTGTCGTTTTCAGGGAACAAGAGGGTGTTGTCCATGACCCAGGCGGGATCAATCATGGCCGGCAAGCGCGGGCTTGTAATGGGCGTTGCCAACAACCGGTCCATCGCGTGGGGCATCGCCAAGGCGGCCCACAAGCACGGTGCGGAACTGGCCTTCACCTACCAGGGTGACGCGCTGGGCAAGCGGGTCAAGCCGCTGGCCGAGGAGCTTGGCTCGAACATCGTGCTGGAATGCGATGTCACCAACGCCGCATCGATGGACGCAACCTTCGCCGAGATCGAGAAGCAGTGGGGCAAGCTGGACTTCGTGGTGCACGCCATTGCGTTTTCCGACAAGGACGAGCTGACCGGGCGCTATGTCGACACCTCGGAAGAGAACTTCAACCGCTCGCTCAACATCTCCTGCTATTCATTCACGGCTGTCGCCCAGCGCGCCGAGAAGCTGATGACCGATGGCGGGTCGCTGCTGACGCTGACCTATTACGGCGCCGAGAAGTGGATGCCGCACTACAACGTCATGGGCGTGGCCAAGGCAGCGCTTGAGGCATCGGTTCGCTACCTGGCGGCGGACCTTGGCGAGAAGAACATCCGCGTCAACGCCATCTCGGCCGGTCCGATCAAGACGCTGGCAGCGTCAGGCATCGGCGACTTCCGCTACATCCTGAAGTGGAACGAGTACAACTCGCCGCTCAGGCGCACCGTCACCATCGATGAGGTGGGCGAATCGGGTGCGTATCTGCTGTCGGACATGAGCCGCGGCGTCACCGGCGAAATCCTGCACGTCGATTCGGGTTATCATGTCGTGGGCATGAAGAACCCCTACGCCCCGGACATGAGCCTGGAGCAGGAAAAGTAGGCTTGCCGGCGTATCCTGAAATCTGGTTCGTGCGGCACGGCGAAACGGACTGGAACAAGGCACGCCGCATCCAGGGCCAGACCGACATCGAGCTCAACGAGACCGGCCACGCACAGGCCCGCGCCATTGCCGCAGCGCTGCGGGGCCTGCACGACAGCATTGACCACCTGCACGTCCACGTGAGCCCGCTCAAGCGGCCGCGGCAGACCCTTGCCCATATCCTTGAAGCGTTCGGCCCTCGTTCGCGCGAAGCGCGGATCGACGAGCGTCTGATCGAGCTCAATTTCGGCGAGGCCGAAGGCAAGACCTGGCCTGAATTGAACGTCCTCGGCATCGATCCGGAGAATGATCCCGAGGGCTACCATGCCTGGCGCCCGGAAGGCGGCGAGAGCTATGCCGACGCCACCGTCAGGGTGAAGGAGTGGCTCGACAGCCTGCGCGGTCCTACCCTCGCGGTTGCGCATGGAGGCATCAGCCGCATCGTGCGCGGACTGGTGCTCGACTTGCCCGTGCGGGAGGTGCCGCTGCTGCCCAATCCGCAGTGGAAATTCTACCGGCTGAAGGATGGCGAAATCGACTGGTTCAGGACCTCCGGCCAGATTGACTGATCCATCCGTAGGCGTCACAAGAATACCGCAAAACCGCAGCAGGTTTTTCGCCTTGTCCAACCCAGGAGATCGTTGATTCCAATGCAATTCAGGACCGTTTTCATTGCTGCCGCCGCCACCCTTGGACTGATGACCGCTGCCGCGCCCGCACAGGCGTGGGAGCTGATCGGCACCAAGCAGGCAGACCATTACCGCGACCGTGATGTGATCAATGTGCGTGGCAGGGACCGTCACCGCGCCATCCGGATTTGCGTATCGCGCGCGCCGCTGACCATGCAGCGGCTGCAGGTGGTCTTCCGCAACGGCGCGCGGCAGGATGTGGCGCTGCGTCAGCTGTTCTTTCCCGGCACCTGCTCCCGCGCCATCGATCTTCGCGGAAACCGGCGCGATATCCGCCGCATAACGGTCGTCTATTCCAAGTTCCTCCCGGGCCGCTCGCCACTGATGCGCGTGTACGCCCGCTGAGCCGGTTGGTTCGGCGATCCATAACGTTTGACGGAACAGGGCGCCCTCGCCTAAAAGCCAGAGCCAAGAGGGCGCCCACTCATGTCACACAATTCGTTCGGCCACCTGTTCCGCATCACCACCTTTGGCGAAAGCCACGGGGTGGCGCTCGGCTGCGTGGTCGATGGCTGTCCGCCCGGTATCAAGCTGACGGAAGCAGATATCCAATCGTTCCTCGACAAGCGCAAGCCGGGCCAGAACCGCTTCACGACGCAGCGGCGCGAGCCCGACGAGGTCAAGATCCTGTCCGGCGTATTCGAGGACGACCGCACCGGCGGCCAGGTGACCACCGGCACGCCGATTGCGCTGATGATCGAGAACGTCGACCAGCGCTCGAAGGATTACTCGGAGATTCGCGACAAGTTCCGCCCGGGCCATGCCGACTTCACCTATATCGAGAAGTACGGCGTACGCGATTATCGCGGCGGCGGCCGGTCGTCGGCGCGTGAGACTGCTGCACGCGTCGCGGCAGGTGCTGTGGCGCGGAAGGTCGTTGCCGGCGTCACCATCCGCGGCGCGCTGGTGCAGATGGGCCCGCACAAGATCAACCGCGCCAACTGGGATTGGGCAGAGGTCGACAACAACCCGTTCTTCTGTCCGGACGCTGAAGCCGCCAAGGCCTGGGAAGCCTATCTCGACGGCATCCGCAAGGCGGGTTCGTCGTGCGGTGCGGTGATCGAGGTGGTCGCCTCCGGCGTGCCGGCCGGCTGGGGCGCGCCGGTCTACGGCAAGCTCGACCAGGACCTGGCCTCCGCCATGATGAGCATCAATGCCGTCAAGGGTGTGGAGATCGGCAACGGCTTCGAGGCTGCCGCCATAACGGGCGAAGAAAATGCCGACGAAATCCGCATGAAGGACGGCAAACCGGAATTCCTGTCCAACAATGCCGGCGGCATCCTCGGTGGCATTTCAACGGGCCAGGACGTGGTGTGCCGGTTCGCGGTCAAGCCGACCTCATCCATCCTCACGCCCCGCCGCACGGTGGATGCAAACGGCAACGAGACCGACATCGTCACCAAGGGCCGGCATGACCCCTGCGTCGGCATCCGCGCCGTACCGGTGGGCGAGGCGATGATGGCCATCGTGCTGGCCGACCATTTCCTGCGCCATCGCGGGCAGATCGGATAATTGGCCATGACAGCCGGCTACAACACGAAGGCGCTGCTGTTCGACGTGTTCGGCACCGTGGTGGACTGGCGCTCCGGCATCATCCGCGAACTCAAGGCATGGGGCGAGGAACGCGGCATCGTCGCGGAATGGGACAAGGTGGCAGATGCCTGGCGCGGGCTGTACCAGCCTGCCATGGAGCGCATCCGCTCGGGCAATCGCGGCTTCGTGCGGCTCGACCTGCTGCACGAGGAAAACCTGCACGAAGTCTGCCACCAGTTCGGGCTGGGCGAGCCTTCCGGCGCTGACCGGCACCGGCTGGTGACGGCGTGGCACCGGCTGGACCCGTGGCCGGATTCGGTCGCCGGTCTCACCCGGCTCAAGTCGAAATTCATCATCGCGCCGTGCTCGAACGGCAACATCGCGCTGATCACCAACATGGCCAAACGCGCTGGCCTGCCGTGGGACGTTGTGCTGGGAGCAGAAGTCGCCCAGGCCTACAAGCCGCACCCGCAGGCCTATCTCGGGTCGGCTGACGCCATCGGCCTCAAGCCCGAGGAATGCATGATGGTGGCCGCGCATCAGGATGATCTGGAGGCGGCTGCGGAACTCGGCATGGCGACGGCTTATGTGCTGCGGCCGGATGAGTTTGGTCCGGATGTAAAGATCGCTCCGACGCGCGAGGGTGCCTGGACGAACGTGGCGGAGAGCTTTGAAGAGCTGGCGGACCAACTGGGCTGCTGATCAGGCCGGCTTGTCGCAAACCACCAGCTTGGACAGGAACACCGGGCGGCTTTCGGCGTGGGTGAGGCCGGCCTCTTCGAAGATCGCTGCCAGGTCTTCCTTGATGTAGCTGCCGTAATAAGGCTCGTGGAAGTTCACCGGAAACGACTGGAGCATGCCGTCATAGCCAGCTGTATCTCCCAGTTGCAGGCTGTCCATGAAGATCAGCCGGCCGCCGGGCTTGAGCACCCGCGCCCATTCCTTCGCGATGATGCGGCGCACCTTGGGCGGCACCTCGTGGAACAGGTAGATCGAGGTCAGGACGTCGATGGAATTGTCGTCGAACGGCAGTTTCTCGGCGTTGGCCACCTCGAAGTTCACGCCGGAATAGTCCTTCAGGTGACGCCGGGCCTCGTTGAGATAGGCCTCGGACAGGTCCGACAGGGTGAGCTGCACCCGCGGGTACGCCTGCTTGACGAAGCGGCCGAAGCGCCCGGTGCCGCAGGCGATGTCCGCAATGTGCACCTTGCGCTGGTCCTTGCCCTTCATCCACTCGTACAGGGGAACGAGGCACTCGCGGCGCATGGCGTTGGTGGAGCCTGAAAACAGCACGTCCACCTGCATGTCATAGATCTCAGCAGATTCCTCGGTCAGGTAGCCGCCGGTCTGGTAATGGAAGTTCTGCAGGAAGTAAGCCGGCAATTCTTCAGCCTTTTCAGCGGAATAGACTTCCGTTCCGGCCCCCTTGGCCTTCCTTTCCGCTGCGACCGGCACGTCTGCCATGAAGGCGCGTGACCGCTTCAACAGCTCTGCCGGCGAGCCGTCGGCATCACGCGGCAAGGGATAGTAGCCACTCGCTACATTGTCGAGATCGCGCTGGAAGCAGACCGCCAGATCACGCATCAGGCGCTCAAGACCGGGGCCTTTCTCGCGCGGGCGCTCACGGGTTACGTCCGACACGCCAGGCTTTGTCTGGCGGAACTGGCCCGTGGCAATGCCATGCCCCATGTACCAGGCGACGCGGGAAGCCTGGCGGGCAGCGTAGGCAAGCTTGTCGATCGGGCTGAGCATCCTTCAAGAATGCGCCTCGCGCGCTTTGGTTTCAAGGCTTGCGGGCGGCGATCAGGTATTCCTGGTTACCGTCGCTGCCCACCACGGGGCTGGGCACGAGGCCCAATACCTGCCAGCCCATGTCCTGGGTCAGCCAGCGGCTGATTTCTGCGCAAACGGCTTCACGCACCGTCTGGTCGCGCACAATGCCGCCCTTGCCGATGTTGCCGCGGCCTGCCTCGAACTGCGGCTTGATCAGCGCCACCAGCGTGGCGCCGGACGCCGCCAGATCCAGCGCCGGCGGCAGGGCAAGCTTCAACGAAATGAAGCTGACATCGCTGACAACCAGAGCAATTTCATGCCCCTGCAAATGTTCTTCGTTCAGATCGCGGGCATTGAGCCCTTCGATGGAAACGACTTGGGGAAGAGATGCGATAGTTTCATGCATCTGTCCGTGGCCAACATCGATGGCAATCACGGTTCTAGCGCCACGTTCCACCAGCACTTGCGTGAAGCCGCCCGTGGATGCGCCGATGTCGAGACAGGCCTTGCCGGCCGGGTCAATTCGAAAGGCATCGAGACCCGCAATCAGCTTGGCGGCGGCTCGGGAGACATAACGCCCAGCCGCGTTGGAAACCGTTATTTGCTGCGTATCCGATATCAAAGAGGCAGTTCTGGTTATTACTGTATCTTCAATCGATACAAAACCACCCTCGATGAGCTGTTGCGCCCGCGCCCGGCTGGGTGCAAGGCCACGCGCCACCAGCGCCTGGTCAAGCCGCAACCGGCCCGCGGTCATGGTCTCATTCCACGTCGAGGGGTTCGGTGCCGCCTGCGCTGCCGTCAGCCTTGAGGGTAATCTTCTCGATACGGGCTTCCGCCGCCTTGAGCAGCTTGTCGCAGTGGCCTTTCAGCTTCTCGCCGCGCTCATAGATGGCGATGGAGTCCTCAAGGCTCACCTTGCCGGCTTCCAGCTTTTCGACGATCGCTTCAAGCTCCGCCAGCGCGGCCTCGAAGGTCATTTTCGAGATGTCGGGCTGTGCTTCACTCATCGGTGGCCTCCACGCTGTCCTTTGCCGCCCGCTGGCCGGAGCCGTGCATCAGCGACTTGACGTGCACGCCCACCGAGCCGGACAGACCGGCAAGGTCATAGCCGCCTTCAAGCATCGAGACAATGCGCCCGTCGCAGTGCTTGTCAGCCATGTCCATGAGCCGCAGCGTCACCCAGGCGAAATCCTCCTCGGTCAGTTGCAGCGAGCCGAGCGGGTCGCGCTGGTGGGCGTCGAAACCCGCCGAGATCAGGATCAGGTCGGGCTGGAAGGCGTCAAGCGCCGGGAAGATGCGCGACAGCATGGCGTCGCGGAACACGTCGCCGCCATCGCCGGCGCTCAGGGGCGCGTTGAAGATGTTGCCCTGCCCGGTTTCGGAGACCGCTCCGGTGCCTGGAAACAGCGGCATCTGGTGGGTGGAGCCGAAGAACAGGTCTTCGTCCGACCAGAAGATGTCCTGCGTGCCGTTGCCGTGGTGCACGTCGAAGTCGACGACGGCCACCCGGTCGAGATCATAGGCCTCGCGGGCATATTTCGCGGCAATGGCGACGGAACCGAACAGGCAGAAGCCCATGGCCCGGTTCTGCTCGGCGTGGTGGCCCGGCGGGCGCACGGCGCAGAAGGCGTTGTTGACCTCAAGGTTCATGACCGCGTCCACTGCCCGCACGCCTGCCCCCACGGCGCGATAGGCCGCTTCAAGGCTGGACGCATTCATCCAGGTGTCCGGGTCGAGCGAAACAAGCCCGTCAGTCGGGCTCGATTGCTCGATCATGTGGACATAGTCCTCCGGGTGCACCAGCAATGCGTGCTCGCGGGTGCCCATCGGCGCTTCTTCCCGGCGCAGTTCCTCGAAATGCGGGTGCGAGAGAATGCGCTCCACCGCCCGCATGCGGTCCGGCCGCTCGGGATGACCCTCGGGCGGCGCATGCTCGGTGAAGACATCGTGGTGAAGGAGAAGGGTACTCATCGGAACTCCGGACGGGACAGGCGAATTCACTACAGATAGTGGGCGGATTCACCGCGGACAATCAAGGGCACAAGCCGGTGCGCCACGGCCCTGACATGATTTATGCTCAGGCTTCATTGATGTTTGGCTTGCCGGAGCAATACATGCGGACACTGTTTCGCCGTTACATGTCAGCCCCCAGACTGCTCAGGCTGTTCTTCGAGCAGGCCCTGATGGGCGCGGGCGTGGGGCTGTTCGTGGCGGGCGCGCTGTTTCATTACGACATCGCCGGGCTTGGCAGCCTGATCCGCGGCTCGGAAATCTGGCTGGCCGCGAGTTTCCTCTACTTTTTCACCTTCGCCCTCACCTTTGCCGCCGCCATGATCGCCACCGCGATGCTGCTCAACATCGACTGAAGTCCCGTACGCAATCGAAGCCGATTGACAGCCGCATCGCACACGCTCTAATGGCGGGCGATGTGAGCGGCACACCCCGCTTGCAGCGTGCCGTCCGCCGCGTGAGCCCAGCTGACCGGGCCAATGAGCGGACCTTCCTGACGAGCTGATCTTGGCTTCCATACCCTTTCCATCGCCCGATCCGCGTGCGGACCGGCGCGCCGAATATGCTGAGGCACTGGCTGGCGATGGCGACATCGAGGCGGCCATCGAGGTGCTGTCCCAGGCCATGGAGCTTGTGCCGCAATGGGCGGCCGGCTGGTACCGGCTGGGCGAATTCCTGGAACGGGCAGGCAAGACCGAGGCTGCAGGCAATGCGTGGGAACGCGCCATCGCCGCCGATCCGTCGGACCGGCTGGGCGCCAGCCTGAAGCGGGACCTGCTGCTGCAGACACGGCTGCACGAGTCGATGCCTGCGCGTTTCGTGGAGACGCTGTTCGACCAGTATGCCGACGGCTTCGACCGGTCGCTCGTCGGCAAGCTCAACTATCGCGGGCCGGAGATCGTGCTGAAGACGCTCCAGGCCAGCGGCCTCACCCGCGCTGCCCGCGCGCTGGACCTGGGCTGTGGCACCGGGCTGATGGGCGAGGCGCTCAGACCCCATTGCGACTGGCTGGGCGGCTATGACATTTCCGGCGGCATGCTGGCGCAGGCGCGCCGCAAGGGCGTCTACGACCTTCTGGAAAAGCGCGACATCAGCCAGCTTCAACTGGGCGAAGACCGGTTCGACCTGATCGTGGCGGCGGACGTGTTCATCTATCTGGGCGCGCTGGAGCGCATCATCGGCTGGTGCGCAGGCTCGCTCAATGCCGGCGGCGTGCTGGCGTTCACGGTCGAGGCTGGCGACAAGCCGGTGGAACTGCGCGAAAGCCGCCGCTTCGCGCACTCTCGCAACTATATCGAGGGACTGCTGCGGGATGCAGGCTTTGCCGGGATCAGCGTCAGCCCTTGCGTGCTGCGGCAGGACCGTGGCCAGGACATCGCCGCCCTGTGCGCGGTCGCTTCGCCTGCCCCGTTCCGGCGCGACCGCGAGCCCGATGGAGAAGCGCACGCGGTTGCGTGACAGGTCCCGCCCGGCCCATTAAGGTTCAAGCTCTCAAATCGTAGGGGCTGGGGCAGATGAAGATTGCAGTGATGGGCGCAGGTGCGCTGGGTGGATATTTCGGCGGACGCCTTGCCGCGGCTGGCGCGGACGTCTCCTTCATCGCACGCGGCGCGCACCTTGAGGCGCTGCGCAGCAATGGCCTGAAGATCGAAAGCCCGCTGGGCGACCTGCATCTGCCAAAGGTCAATGCCACCAGTGATCCTGCCGATGTGGGCCCGGTCGACACGGTGCTGTTCCTGGTCAAGCTCTACGACACCGAGGAGGCGGCCCGTGCGATCGCCCCGCTGCTTGGCCCGGAGACGTCCATCGTCACCTTCCAGAACGGCGTCAACAGCAGTGAACGCATTGGCCGGATCGCCGGAGAAGGCCGCATCATTCCGGGGATCGCGGTCATACCCGCCGACGTCCGGGCGCCCGGCATCGTGCGCCACAGCGGACCGTTCGCACGGCTGGTCTTCGGTGAGCCGGACGGCAGCGAGAGCACGCGCTGCAAGGCCCTGCTGGACCTGCTGAAATCAGCTGGTATCGATGCAGAGGCCGTTGCGAACATCCAGGTGCGGGTGTGGGAGAAGTTCATCATGCTGTCCACGCTCAGCGCCATCACCACGCTCACCCGGCTCAATATCGGCCCCATCTTCGCCGACGAGGCCTGTGCCGGGCTGGTTGAGCGCGCGGCTCAGGAGACCGCCGCCGTCGGGCGCAAGGTCTGCCCGGCGCTACCGGATAACGCGGCAGACAAGGCGTTGGCGATGCTCAAGGGCATGCCGGGCCACATGCATGCCTCGATGCTGGATGACCTGAACCGGGGCAAGCGGCTGGAGCTGAACGACCTGAGCGGCGAAGTGGTCCGGCTGGGACGGGAGCATGGCATCGCCACGCCGGCGCACGAGATGGCGTGGCGTGCGCTGCATCCTTATGTCAACGGGCAGCCGGAAGGCTGAAGCCCGAGCCTCACGCCACGTTCAGCACATCCTCGCTCACGTCCGTGATGGCGCCGGCGCCGCTGGTGATGATCGCGGCAAGGGCGGTGACCTGCGGCAGGTGAAGCCTCGAGAAATAGTCGAACATTTGCACCTTGTGGGCGGCATCGGGAGCATTGCGGCCACGTGCGGCCAGCGCCTGCTTGCCAAGCCCGTAGGCTCCAAGAGTCAGGCCAAACTGGCGCAGATAAGGCGTGGCGGCGGCAATCGCGCGCTCGTCGCCTTCCATCAGCCACTTGCCCAGCTGGCGCGAGGTGGCTCCGAACGCCTTGACGGCGTCAGCCAGGCCTTCGCCCTGCTCGCCCAGTTCGCGGGCAACCTGGCTCATGTCGGACACAAGCTGCTCTACCGTGCCGCCTGCTTCCAGCGGCAGCTTGCGGGTGACGAGGTCGAGCGCCTGGATGCCGTTGGTGCCTTCATAGATGGGCGTGATGCGGGCATCGCGCAGGTGTTGGGCGGCGCCGGTTTCCTCGATATAGCCCATGCCGCCATGGATCTGCACGCCGTCGGAGGCCACCTCGACGCCGATATCGGTCGAGAACGCCTTGGCGACGGGCGTCAGCAGGGCGGCGAGATTGGCCTGCCGTTCGCGCTCGTCTTCCGTTTCGGCATGGCGCGACAGGTCGATGGCGCGGGCGCACAGGAAACAGATGGTGCGGGCGGCCTGCACCTTCGTCTTCATGTCCATCAGCATCCGGCGCACGTCCGGGTGCTCGATGATGGGCATGGGCTCGCGCTCGCCCTTGCGGCGGCCCTGGCGGCGCTCCTTGGCAAAGGCCAGCGCCTGCTGGTAGGCGCGCTCGCCGATGGCCACGCCCTGCATGCCGACGTGAAGCCGGGCATTGTTCATCAGCGTGAACATGCAGTTGAGGCCGCGGTTTTCCTCACCCACCATCCAGCCGATGGCCCCGCCGTCGTCGCCATAGCGCATGGTGCAGGTGGGCGAGCCGTGAATGCCGAGCTTGTGTTCGAGTCCGATGCACTTGACGTCGTTGCGCTTGCCCGGCGTGCCATCGGCGTTGAGCAGGAATTTCGGCACCAGGAACAGCGAGATGCCGCGCGTGCCCTCCGGCGCATCGGGAAGCCGCGCCAGCACCAGGTGGATGATGTTGTCCGTCAGGTCGTGCTCACCGTAGGTGATGTAGATCTTGGTACCGGTGATCGAGTAGCTGCCGTCGCCGTTGGGCCGGGCCTGGGTCTTCACACCGGACAGGTCGGATCCTGCCTGCGGCTCGGTGAGGTTCATGGTGCCGGTCCACTCGCCCGACACCATCTTCGGCAGGTAAAGCTGCTTGAGTTCGTCCGTGGCGTGCTCCTCTATCGCCTCCACTGCGCCTTGCGTGAGCAACGTGCCGATGCCGTAGGCGTTGGCGGCGGTGTTCCAAAGCTCCTGCACTGCCAGCGAGACCAGCGTCGGCAGGCCCTGCCCGCCGAACTCCTCCGGCGCCGGCAGGGCGCCCCATCCGGCTTCGACCCACTGGCCATAGGCGTCCTTCCAGCCCGGCGCGGTGGTGATGTCATTGCTGTCCGTGTCGAGCTTGCAGCCATGCCGGTCACCTGCCTGATTGAGCGGCGCGATCACTTCGGCGGCAAAGCGTCCCGCTTCCTCAAGAACAGCGGCCACCACATCGCCCGACAACTCGCCAAATGTGCCGTCTGAGATCAACCGGTCAAGGTCCGCAACATCGTTCAGCGTATCGAGCAGGGTTGCGGTGTGCGGGGTAAACATGCCCTTGGCTTCCTTATTGTTTTGCTTGACGGCGTGGACGCAGTCACGGCAAGGCAAACGCCTGACCGGAACTTGAGTTTCTTTCTACTATCCGAAATGACCATCGTCACGACCGACATTGGACTAGCAGCAGACGCGCTGAGACGCGGCGAACTGGTAGCGTTCGCCACCGAGACCGTCTATGGCCTCGGCGCCGACGCGACCAATGGCCAGGCCGTGGCCGCGATCTATGAAGCCAAGGGCCGGCCCAGCTTCAATCCGCTGATCGTGCACGTGCCGACGGCCGAGGCTGCCATGCGGCTCGGGCAGTTCAACGCCGACGCCCGCAAGCTGGCGGCCGCGTTCTGGCCGGGGCCACTGACCATCGTGGTGGAGCGGGCGGCTGCGTGTCCGGTCAGCGAACTGGTCAGCGCCGGGCTAAACTCCATCGCCATCCGGGTGCCGGGCCACGAGGGGGCGCGAAAGCTGCTTGAGGCGGCAGGCGTGCCTGTGGCCGCGCCATCAGCGAACCGGTCCGGGCAGATCAGCCCGACGCGGCCTGAGCACGTGCTGGCAGGGCTTGAGGGCCGCATCTGGGGGGTGCTCGACATGGGAGCGTGCGAAGTGGGGCTCGAATCTACCATCGTCTCCTGCCTCGGCGAAGAACCGGTGCTGCTCAGGCCCGGCGGCATTTCGCGCGAGCAACTCGACGTGGTGCTGGGGAAGCCTGTCAGCATCGACGCTGGCAACCCGCTTGCACCCGTCGCGCCCGGCCAGCTTGAAAGCCACTATGCCCCCAATGCCAGGGTCCGGCTCAACGCCACCTCGGCGCGCGAAGGCGAGGTGATGCTGGGCTTCGGCAACGTGGACGGCGCCATGAACCTGTCACCTTCCGGCGACCTCAAGGAAGCTGCCGCCAACCTGTTCGCCATGCTGCATGCGCTGGACGCCACCGGCGCTGCGGCAATCGCCGTCGCCCCGATTCCTGACGAGGGACTTGGCGCGGCCATCAATGACCGGCTCAACCGCGCCGCCGCACCGCGCTAGACGCGACCAACGCGCCCAACTATCGTGCCCCCATGCTCGACCCCGACCTCATCGCCCGGTTCACTGCCATTGTCGGCGCCCACAACGCGCTGACGGACGAAGCCGAGATTGCCCCTCATCTGACCGAACCGCGCGGCAAGTTCATCGGCAAGTCGCAGCTGGTGCTGAAGCCCGGCTCGACGGAAGAGGTCGCCGCCATCCTGAAGCTGGCCAACGAGACCGGCACGGCGGTGGTGCCGCAGGGCGGCAACACGGGCCTTGTCGGCGGGCAAATTCCGCTTGGACCGGAGGTAGTGGTGTCGCTTTCCCGGATGAACCGCATCCGGCATCTGGACGAAGCCGATGCCGTCATCACCGTGGAAGCGGGCGTCACCCTGCAGCACGCGCAGGAAGCCGCCGAGCGCAAGGGGCTGATATTCCCGCTGTGGATCGCCTCGCAGGGCACGGCCCAGGTGGGCGGCAACCTGTCGACCAATGCCGGCGGGATCAACGTCATCGCCTATGGCAACACGAGAGACCTGTGCCTCGGGCTCGAGGTGGTGCTGGCCTCCGGCGAGGTGTGGAACGGGCTCAAGACGCTGCGCAAGGACAATACCGGCTACGACCTGAAACACCTGTTCATCGGTGCGGAAGGAACGCTCGGCATCATCACCGCCGCGTCGATGAAGCTTTTGCCGAAACCGTCTGACAAGGCCACGGTGTTTGCCTCCGTGGGCTCGCCGTCAGACGCGCTGGCGCTGCTGTCGCTGGTCAAGAAGATGAGCGGCAGCGCCGTCGTGGCGTTCGAAATCATGCCACGCTCCGGCCTCGACATGGTCATCGCCCACGCCGGCTGCCGCGACCCGCTGCAAGCGCCATCGGACTGGTACGTGCTGTTCGAACTGGCGGGGTTCAATGACGCGCCGGAGATGGAAGAGGCCGCCACCGGCATCCTCGCCGTTGCATTCGAGGAAGGTCTTGTGGCCGATGCTACCATTGCCGCCAGCGGCCAGCAGGCAGCCGAGTTGTGGCGGCTGCGCGAAATGATGTCCGAGGTGCAGCGGCTGGAGGGAGGCTCCATCAAGCACGACATTTCGGTGCCGGTGTCAAAGGTGCCCGAGTTCCTCGATGCGGCCACGAACAAGGTCAGGCACATGATCCCCGGCTGCCGACCGGTGCCGTTCGGCCACATCGGCGACGGCAACATTCACTTCAACATTTCACAGCCGGTGGGCGCTGACCGAGAGGCATTCCTGGCTCATTGGGAGGACGTGGCCCATGAAGTCCACGCCATCGTACGGGATCTGGGCGGCTCGATCAGCGCCGAGCACGGCATCGGCACCCTGAAGCGCGACGAGATGGCCACCACCAAGCAACCAGTCGAAATAGGCATCATGCGGGGGATCAAGCAGATGCTCGACCCCAACGGCATCATGAACCCAGGCAAGGTGCTCTGACATGGCAAGCATCGAACACCGGCCCGTGCGTGATGAAGAGGTCGCCAGCCTGATCGAACTGTGGAAGGCCTGCGATCTGGTCAGGCCATGGAACGACCCGGAAAAGGACATTGCCTTCGCCCGCTCGGGGCCAGCCTCGGACGTGCTGGTCGCCGTTGATGGCGATACCGTCATCGCCTCGGTCATGGTCGGCCACGACGGTCACCGGGGCATCGTCTACTACGTCGCCACCCACCCGGACTATCAGCGAAAGGGCCTCGGCAAGGCCACCATGCGGGCTGCCGAGCACTGGCTGACGCAGCGCGGCGTGTGGAAGCTCAACCTGCTGGTGCGGGCCGAGAACGAAGCCGTGCGCGGCTTCTACGAGGCGTTGGGCTACGAGGTCGAGCCGCGTCTGTGCATGGCTCGCAAACTGATAAATGATTGACGCAACTCCGGACGGAAAACCGGTGCCCACTTTTCCTGGAGTTGCTTGAGCTAGAACAGCTTCAACTGGTCATCTGCTTTCGCCTGAGGCGCCGGCTTCTCCGCAACCTCGG
>CAZYKZ010000021.1:0-20395 GCA_964648175.1 uncultured Anderseniella sp. | reverse complement strand
TGAGGTCGCTGTGGGGTAACTCCCGTGGAAGTTCGAGTCTTCTCGACCGCACCAAATCCTGACAGATTTTTGGCAGAAGCAGCGTCCGGAAATATTTTCTCCGGGGCGCGCGGCCTGCTGGCGGCGCAGTCCAGGGCTGCAGTAAAGTGACTTTCGCGCAGATTTCCTGCGTGAGGTGGAACGAAATTGTCCCGAAACATTGGCGCCGAGAGCGCCTGTCCGGCGCGTCTGCAATCGTGGACGCGGCCGGTGATTCGTGCCTTCCCGATCGAGCAAATCACGCGTGCAGGCCAAAGCACCGCCTGTGACGGCCACAAGAATCCGGGCAACAGCCCGCAGTGCCGGTAGACGGTCGCGTTGCAAAATCACTGCATCTGACAGGCATTTACTGTCATTTGCTGCGCGAATCCGTTGTGGAACCGCAAGAACTGCATGTTATGACGGAGCTGGCGCGCTGAACTGCGGCGCATCGCGACGGCATTTGGCACTGAGGGACGATGGCGGACCTGCTCGATTTCGAGGAGATTCACGACGAGGACGGCGCGCTTCGTGCCGACTTCGTGCGCGCTGTCGCCGATGCGCTGGAGCAGGACGACGCGAAAGACCTGCGCAAGCTTGTTCGCGACCTTCACCAGGCCGACGTTGCCGACCTGATCGAGTTCCTGCCGTCGGATGACCGCGTCCAGTTTATCCTGAAGCTTGGCCGTTCGTTCGACGTGGAGGCGCTGCCCGAACTTGACGAGGCGGTGCGCGACGAACTGATGGAGGCGCTGCCCAACCAGTTCATCTCGTCAGCCGTGCGCAAGCTCGACACTGACGACGCACTGTACCTCATCGAGGACATGGATGCCGAGGACCAGCAGGAAATTCTTGCCAAGGTTCCGAGGGAAGACCGCACGGCGCTGAGCCGCGGCCTGGAGTATCCCGAATACTCGGCCGGCCGCCTGATGCAGACGACATTCGTCGCCGTGCCGGCGTTCTGGTCGGTTGGCCAGACCATCGACTACATGCGCAACGAGGAAGACCTGCCGGAAGATTTCATCGAGATCTACGTGGTCGACCCGGCCTTTCATACGGTGGGTTTCGTGCCGGTGAGCCTGGTGCTACGCCATCCACGCTCGCAGCAGATATCGGAGATCATGAGAGAGCACGAAGTGATCTTCAAGGTCACCGACGAGCAGGACGACGTGGCCTACAAGTTCAACCAGTATCACCTGGGCTCTGCGGCCGTGGTGGACGAGAACAACCGGCTGGTTGGCTCGATTACTGTCGACGACATCGTCAACGTCATCCAGGACGAGGCCAGCGAGGACATCCTGCGCCTCGGCGGGGTCGGCGACGAAGAAATCACCGACACCATATTGTCGATCACGCAGTCGCGCTTCGGCTGGCTGGTGATCAACCTGGCCACGGCGGTGCTTGCCTCGTGGGTGATCTCGCTGTTCGACGCCACCATCGAACAGATGGTGGCGCTTGCCATTCTGATGCCCATCGTCGCCTCCATGGGGGGCAATGCAGGCACCCAGACGATGACCGTTGCGGTGCGGGCGCTGGCACAGAGAAACCTGTCGCCGGTGAACGCCGTGCGCGTCATCTGGCGCGAAAGCGCGGTGGGGGTGCTCAACGGCATCGCGTTCGCCATCATCATGGGACTGTTCGCCTGGTGGTGGTTCGGTTCGGATCAGCTTGGCATCGTGATTGGCGCAGCCATGATCATCAACATGCTGGCGGCTGCCCTGGCCGGCATTCTCATTCCGCTGGCGCTTGATCACTACGAGATCGACCCGGCGATTGCGTCCGGGGTGTTCGTCACCACGGTGACCGACGTGGTTGGCTTCTTCGCCTTCCTGGGGCTTGCGGCGCTGTGGCTGATGTAATCGTGCGGCCGCCAGAAGCCTCGGACGAGCAGGACTGGCGCGCATTATGGCAGGGATTCCAGATACACTTTGGCGGTGCGATACCGGCTCAGGCGTCTGCCCAGACCTGGCGGTTGCTGCTGGACGATAGCGCGCCGCTGAACAGCCTCCTCGCCATTGCAGGGGGCCGGGCGTGCGGGCTGGTGCATTACAGCTTCACGCCTTTCGCATGGACCGCCACGCCGGTTTGCTTCCTGCAGGACCTGTATGTCGATGAGTCTGCCCGTGGCCTCGGTGCGGGCAGGGCGCTGGTGCAGGGCGTCTACGACGCAGCGCAAGCCGCTGGCGCGGCCAACGTGTTCTGGCTGGCAGACGTAAAGGATGACCGTCTTCTGCAATTCTACCGGACAATCGCGCTGGAAACACCGTTCATCCGGTTCATGCAGAAGCCCTGGGCCTGGTAGGCCGCCTCATACCAGCCACCAGCGTTTCACGCGCGCGGCGTACTCGTCCCAGGCCTTGCCGAACTTCTGCTTCAAGTGGGCTTCCTCGCGCACGACTGCCAGCCGGTGGGTGAAGGCTGCCGCCGCCACCGCCGCCGCCAGCAGCCATCCGTTCTGCAACGCCATGCCAAGCCCGATCGTGGCAACGGTGTTGCCGACGTAGATCGGGTTTCGCATCAAGCCGAACGGGCCGCTGGTGACCAGCCGGTCCGCGGCCCTGTGTGGCAGGATATTGGTGCGGGCCGAAAACATCGTCCACATGGCCCACACGTCCAGTGCCAGGCCTGCCGCGAGCAGAACGAAACCAGGCGTCACCAGCGCTACCGGCAGATTTAATGGCGTGACCCAGTGTGCCAGCAGCCCTGCCACCACGGCAGTGGCAAAGATCAGCGGCGGCCAGGGAATCCTGTTGGGTGCTTCGGCGTTCATGTTATGGAACGCTAACAGACAGAAAGGAAAAATCGACATGAAAACGGTTGAAGCTCATGGCGTCACCATTCCCGCACTCGGTCTTGGCACGTGGGAGCTTCGCGGCCAGCAATGCGCAGAACTGGTGAAGGCAGCGCTCGACATGGGCTACAGGCATGTCGATACCGCGCAGATGTACGCCAATGAGCGTGAAGTCGGCGAAGGCATTCGGGCCTCCGGCGTGGCGCGTTCAGAGGTGTTTCTGACCACCAAGATCTGGCCGGACTGCCATGCCGCGGATGACTTTGCCCGCGCGGTGGACGAGCGCCTCGAGTTGCTCGATTGCGGGCCGGTGGACCTGCTGCTGTTGCACTGGCCTTCGCGGACGGTGCCATTCAGCGAAACCATTTCGGCCCTCAACAAGGCGCGGCGCGCAGGGCTCTGCCGCCATATCGGCATTTCCAATTTCACTGTCGCCCAGATCCGGGAGGCGGTTGCCCTGTCCGATGCGCCGCTCTTGTGCAACCAGGTCGAGTTTCATCCGCTCATCAACCAGGACAAGGTGCATGCCGCTTGCCGGGAAGCGGGCATGGTGATGACCGCCTACTGCCCGATTGCGCGCAACCGGGTGGCCGATGAACCGGTGATGCAGGAAATTGCCACCGAGCATGGGGTGAGCCCGGCGGACATTACGCTTGCCTGGCATATGGCGCATGGCGATGTCATCGCCATTCCGCGTTCGTCAAAGCCGGAGCGGCTTGCCTCCAACCTTGCTTCATCCGAAATCAAGCTGTCAGACGATGAATTCAGCCGGATTTCCGCGCTGAAGGCAAAGCACGTACGGGTTTGCGAGCCGGAAAGCGTTGCCCCGGTCTGGGATCAACCCTGACTGCAAGCAGGAGTTCAGGCTGCCGCCTGGCCCTGGGCGAGGCCCCAGCCCTTCGACGCGCCGCCAAGCTTGCCGGTCCATTCGGCCAGAACGGTCTCGACGTTATGGATTTCCTGCGGGACCGGCGGCATGTTCAGCGTGATCGACACAGACCATGCCCCGTTGCCGTCGGGCGACATGGTGGCATCGATGCAGTTCGAGGCGCGGCGGGACACATTGACGATTTCTTCGGCCGACTGCTGAAGCGGAACTTCTGCGAAGAACTGGACGCCTACCGGCTTGATGCTGGCGCTGGCGGTTTGGGAGGCGGCCCCCATTGCAGGAGCGCCAGAGGGCAGGGCGGCGGTAAAGCCGCTGATATCGGGTGCGTTCATTGCGCTGTCAGGCGTGTAAGGCGCGCTGTTGCCAAGGCCGATGCGTGACAGGTTTGCCGTTGCCTGGGGCTGCGGCGCGGCGGCGGAAATCTCCGATGTCTTCTTGCGAGACAGTACGCTCTTCAACTTTCCGAACAGACTCTTACCCATGCTCCGGCAACCCTTTCGACACCAACTTGAATACTTGCAATCAGGCTTATCATACCGCCGGATGGCCTAACGAAAGGTTGCCACAGGATTCCGGCCTTCGGCGAAGCGGCACTGCGGACGCGCGCGGAACTTAAGCTGTCTCGATTGGGCTTTTCAAAACCGCCCGGGTGACTTAACGAGGCAACAGGCTGGCTGCCGGGATTCTGTGCCTGGTGGCGGCGTTGACATTCAAGGCGCGCGAGATGGCGTTTTCCGCCCGTTACCCGATCTGGTTGCCCACCGCGCCGCGTCCGACCGCTGCTGCCTTTACGCTGCTTTTCGTGATCGAATCTCTGGCCCGCGCGAGCGTTGCGACCGTCATTGCGCTGCAAGCCTACGATATCCTGCAGTCTGGCCAGAAGGTCTCCCAGGTTTACACGCTCGTGGCCGTCGGCTCGCTGCTTGGAACGCTGCTGATTCCACTGCTCATCCAGAAAACGGCGCGGCGCTTCATATACTCGTTCGGCGGCCTCGCCCTCATACTGGCGGCCCTCGCATTGGCGAGCTACACGCTGGAAGGGCAGGTGGCCGGCATGTTCCTGCGGGTTTTCGGGTCAGCCTGCCTGAATGTCACGACCAGCCTCTACATCCTCGACCACATCCGGAAGACGGATTATGTCCGGGTCGAACCGCTGCGGATGACGTTTGCCACCTTTTCCTGGACCATCGGGCCGTCTCTGGGTGTCTGGCTGTACACCACCTACGGGGTGTGGGCGCCGCACGCCTTCACGGCGGTCTGTTCTGTCGTTCTTCTTGCGGTCTTCTGGTATTTGCGGCTGTCGGACAACACTGCGATCCGGCCCGGAAAGGTCAAGCCAACCAATCCGCTGCGGAATATCCACCGGTTCGTCAAGCAGCCGCGCCTGCGGCTGGCATGGATGATTGCCTTTGGCCGGTCCTGCTTCTGGGTGACGTTCTTTGTCTACGCGCCAATCCTGATGGTGGAAAGCGGACTGGGCAAGCAGGCGGGCGGCTTCCTGATATCTGCCGGCAACGCCATGCTGATCACGGCATTCCTGTTCGGAAAATTTGCCCAGCGCGTTGGCGTGCGAAAGGTGATTGCGCTGGCATTTCTTGCAATGGCCGGTTTTACCGCGAGCGCCGGGCTGGTTGGCGTCAACCATCCATACATCACGGCCGCGTTGCTGCTCGGCGGATCACTGGCCGCCACCGCCATAGACGGTGTGGGGTCGATCCCGTTCCTTCGCGCTGTTCATTCGCATGAGCGCGCGGAAATGACAGGCGTCTACCGGACCTACCTCGATCTTTCCGAATTGCTGCCAACAGCACTGTTTTCCATCGTCTTGCTCTACGCACCGCTTTCTGCGGTGTTCCTGCTGCTGGGCGGGTGGGCGATGATCTGCGGGTTTGTCGCGTGGCGGTATCTGCCGGCCCGTTTGTGAGATTACGGCTGGCGACAGTGTAGACAATCGCGTTGGTTGCGCTAGCCTTGCTGCAACGCTGAAAGAGAAATGGGGAGGAAGCGGTGGCGCAAAACATCACCATCGGAATCAAGCAACTGTGCGCCGAGGCCAAGGCCGAAATCCAGGAAGTGGATGTCGATGGCGCGCGTGACCTGATCGACAACAAGGGTGCAACCCTTATCGACATACGCGATATCCGCGAGCTCTGGAGGGACGGCAAGGTGCCGGGTTCCCGGCATGTGCCGCGCGGCATGGTCGAGTTCTGGATCGATCCGGAAAGTCCCTATTACAAGGATTTCTTCGGCGGCGACGGGCCATTCATCTTCATGTGCGCCGGCGGCCTGAGATCGGCGCTGACGACGCAGATCGCCCAGCGCATGGGGCTCAAGCCTGTCTACAACCTGATTGGCGGTTTCGGCGCCTGGAAGAAGGCCGAAGCACCGATCGAACCGGTTGAGAAGACGTGGTGACGAGAATTTCTGACTGAAGCGCTTTTCGCGCAAGCCCGGGGGACATGAGGCTTGACTGCGGATTATCGGGAGCTGATGCAACCTGCACTGACGGTGCTCGGAAGGGCAGGCGGCGAACTGGAGTTCGGCGAACTGCTGGACCGGGTCGCCGCCATCCTTTCCGTCGGGCCGGAACAACGGGAAAGGCGTCTGGGCAGCGGGCGGGAGACTGCCCTGTCGAATGACCTCAGGTGGGCGCTGTCTTATCTGTCCATCGAGGGCAAGGTCCGGCTGTCGCCGGATGGCGATATGGTATACGCCAGCAGCTCCGGTGGCATGGCCGAAGCGGCGGCCCACTATGAAGCGTTCCCTGTTCAAGCGCCCGATGCAGTTGATGATGAGCATCCAAAAACGGATGAACTCTCACGGCTGTTCCGGCAGGCCAACCGTCGGCTCAAGCGCGACCTGCTTGGTCATATCCTCGCCCGCGAGCCCGCCTTTTTCGAGCAACTCATCCTCGACCTGCTGGTGGCGATGGGATACGCGCCGAGACTTGCCGGCCACCAGGCCCAACGCCTTGGCGGGCGGGGCGACGGTGGCGTGGATGGCGTCATCTACGAGGACGAACTGGGGCTCGACTTCTTCTACATCCAGGCCAAGCGCTACAAGCCGTCGACAATCGTGCCGATTTCAGAGGTTCGCGACTTCGCCGGATCGCTCGAAGCCCACAAGGCGCCGAAGGGCGTTTTCGTGACTACGGCCTTCCTGCCGAAATCGGCGCACAAGTTCGTCAGCGCGATCCCGCGCCGGATCACGCTGATCGAGGGAGAGGGGCTTGCAGAGCTGATGATCCGGCATGGCGTCGGGGTCAAGCCCGAGCCTTTGCATGTGCTGAAGGAGGTTGATCCTGCCTATTTCAGACGGTAGCGCGCCGGAAAACGGGTGATAAATCTGTGCAAACTCCGGCAAGTTCGCATTGCAACCAATGCGAATGCGGGCGAATTGTGAGGGTATGGCTCTCCATATTCTCAAGCTTTGCGTCGGTGCGCCGGACATCCAGGACCTTGCTGACTGGCAGGAAATGCGGCTGCGCACCGTGGGCCGGATTTTCCACACCACCCGGATGATTCCGAAGCGGGCCGACGAGATCGTCGGCAAGGGCTCGCTCTACTGGGTCATCAAGGGCATGGTCAGCTGCCGCCAGAAGATCATCGCCATCGAACCGTTCGAGGACGATGACGGCATCACCCGTTGCAACCTGGTGCTCGACAAGGAAATCGTGCCCGTGCGCCCCCAGCCCCGGCGGCCGTTCCAGGGCTGGCGCTATTTGAAGGCAGAAGACGCGCCAGCAGACCTTCCTGCCGGACAGGATCTCGCCGGCATCCCCGAGAAAATGCGCAACGAACTGGCTGAACTCGGCCTGCTCTAGTCGAGCCTACTTGCCGAACAGGAAGCGCCAGGACGCAATTGCCCAGGCGAGCCAGAGCACCGCACAGATGCCGAAAGCCACAGGGCTTTCAACCAGCAGGCCCGGCTCCATGAAGGCAATGGCGCGGCCTGTGGCGCCCAGGCCGTGGCCACCAATCATGAAGACCAGGATGAAGGCCATGAGCGCAAACGATACCAAGCGCATCACGAGCCATATGCCGATAAGCGGGTTCATGGCGTCTCCTACACGTCGATGTTGTCGATCAACCGGGTCTTGCCAAGCCAGGCCGCGGCAAGCAAACGGATATCCGTCTCGCCGAGGCTCTTGACGGGCGCCAGCGTTTCCGCGGCGCGGGCTTCCACGTAATCAGGCCGGAAGCCGGCCTTTTCGAGCTTGTGGCGGGCGCTCGTACATGACCGGGCGATGTTCTTGCCAGCGCGGATATTGCCGGCCAGTTCCTGCAGCGTCTGGTGGAGTAGCGGGGCGGTAGCGCGTTCTTCGGCGGTGAGATAGGCATTGCGCGACGACATGGCCAGCCCGTCGGCCTCTCGGACCGTTGGAACGCCCACGATGATTGTCGGAATGGCGAGATCGCGCGCCATGGCGGTGACGACCTTCAGTTGCTGAAAGTCCTTTTCGCCGAACATGGCGTAATCGCAGCCTGCCGCATTGAGAAGCTTGGCGACCACGGTTGCAACGCCATCGAAGAAGTGGGGCCTGTAGGCATCTTCCAGCCCGGCCTTGGCGGGGCCTCCCATGGATACTTTGGCCGAGAAACCTTCCGGGTACATTTCCAGCCGGTTTGGCGCGAAAACCACGTGGGCGCCGGCGGCGCGCAACTTCATGATGTCCTGCTTCTCGGTGCGCGGATAGGCGTCGAGATCCTCACCGGGCGCAAACTGCGTGGGATTGACGAAAATCGTGACGATGACCCGGTCGGCAATACGCAGACCCCGCTCCACCAGTTGCAGATGGCCATCGTGCAGCGCGCCCATGGTGGGTACCACGGCCGAGCGCATGCCCTGGCCGCGCCAGCGGGAAACCCACTGGCGCATGGCCTCGATGGTGCGGACGGTCTGAAGGGTTTTCGGCATGTTGTCAGCAGGGCGCACGGGAATCGGCTTGATGGAAATGGTTCAGCGCGAATTCTATCACCTTTTGCCGGCAGTCCGCACGGGCTTGAGCGGCAGTGGCCCCATGTCCTTCACTTCTTCCATGACGAAATACGAATGGGTGCTCTGGACCATCGGCAACGAGCCGATTTCACTGCCGAGAAGCGCACGATACTGGGGCATGTCCGCCACGCGCGCCTTCAGCAGGTAGTCGAAATTGCCGCCGACCATGTGACATTCAAGGATGTGCGGCACCGCGCGGATTGCGGCGTTGAACGCCTGCAGGGTTTGTTCGCCGGTTTCCTTGAGCGTAACCTCGATGAAAACCAGAAGGTCGAGGCCCAATGTGCGCGGGTCGATCAGGGCGCGGTAGCTGGCGATCAGGCCTGACGCCTCCAGTTTGCGCAGCCGTTGGGCGCACGGTGTTGCGGACAGGTTTATGCGCCGGGCCAGATCGGTAATGCTGGCGCGGCCGTCCTGCTGAAGTGCGTCGAGGAGGTTTAGATCGTAGATGTCGAGCTTCATCATTCCGCTCCAAGCGTTGCCTTACGCGTCAAATACACTGTCAAAGCAATGAAAGATAGTGAGAAGCACTACCGTGAGCAGCGTATGAGACGGTATCAGCTTTCTGTTGGAGACTTCCCATGACCGCGCCTCAATTGCCCTCATTCTCCCGGATTTCGCAGAACCTGTTTGCGGATGAAACAGACGTTGTGCGCGAGCTCGCGGCGAGGGCGCGGCTGGATGGGGAGGACGCGAAGAAGACGCAGGAACTGGCGACAAGTCTCGTCCAGCAGGTGCGCAAGGGCCGCAAGCAGAAGGGCGGCGTCGACGAGTTCATGCAGGAATACTCGCTGTCGAGCGAGGAAGGCGTGGTGCTGATGTGCCTTGCGGAAGCGCTGCTGCGCATTCCGGACGATCACACGGCGGACAAGCTGATTGCCGACAAGATCGGCGGCCGGGACTGGGAAAAGCACCTTGGCGCGTCCGACTCGCTGTTCGTCAACGCTTCCACGTGGGGGCTGATGCTGACGGGCCGGTTCGTCGAACTGGGCGGCGAGGCGGTGAAGAACCCGTCCGGCTACTTCTCCAGGATCGTCAAGCGCTCCGGCGAGCCGGTGGTACGGCAGGCGATGCGCCACGCCATGAAGATCATGGGCAAGCAGTTCGTGCTGGGCCGCACCATCGGCGAGGCGCTGGACGTGTCGAAGCCGCTTAAGAGCGAGGGCTACCGGTTTAGCTACGACATGCTGGGCGAGGCGGCGCGCACCATGAAGGACGCCGAGCGCTACTTGCAGTCCTATTCGGACGCCATCAAGGCCATTGCCAAGTCCGATCCGATGGACCGGCCGATCCACGAACTTCCGTCGATTTCGGTCAAGCTGTCCGCGCTGCACCCGCGCTACGAGGCGCGCAAGGAAGCCCGGGTGATGGACGAGCTTTATCCGCGCATCCTCGCCCTGTGCGTGCAGGCCAAGGAAGGCGGCATGGCGCTTACCATCGACGCAGAGGAGGTGGACCGGCTGGAGCTCTCATTCAAGCTGTTCGGACGCCTGGCTCATGACGAAAAACTGAAAGGCTGGAATGGCTTGGGACTGGCTGTTCAAGCCTATTCCCGGCGCGCCATGCCGGCGCTGGAGTGGCTGGCGGAACTGGCCCGCGACACGAAGCGCCGGTTTCCGGTGCGCCTGGTGAAGGGCGCTTACTGGGACACCGAGATCAAGCTGGCGCAGATCGGCGGCTACGAGGGTTTTCCTTTGTTCACGCGCAAGGTCTCGACCGATGTGTCCTACCTCGCTTGCGCCCGTTACCTGCTGAAGAACCGCGACGCGTTCTATCCGCAGTTTGCGACCCACAATGCGCACACGGTGGCGGCAGTATCGGTGATGGCCGGCAATGACCGGGAATTCGAGTTCCAGCGGCTGCACGGCATGGGGCAGGCGCTGTACGACGCGGTAACCAGCGCCGAAGGCTTGGCCCAGCCGTGCCGCATCTATGCGCCGGTGGGCAGCCATGAGGACCTGCTGGCCTATCTCGTGCGCCGCCTGCTGGAGAACGGCGCAAACACCTCGTTCGTCAACCGGCTGGCGGATGACGAGGCGCCCATCGAGGAGATCGTCGAGGATCCGGTGGCCGTTGTGCGCCGTCTCGACAACCTGCCGCATCCGCGCATTACACCTCCAGCCAGGCTGTTTTCGCCGCGCAAGAATTCCGCCGGCCTGCCGCTGTGGGACGACGCCACGCGCAAGCCGCTGATGCAGCAGATCGAAGCGGCCCTGAAGTCTCCAGTTGATGCCACGGCGCTGGTGCCCGGCAGCGCCAAGGGAGAGCGCCCACGCGACATTACCTCGCCGCATGACCGGTCGGTGAAAGTTGGGACGGTGTCGGAGGCCTCCGACGCGCAGGTGGAGGCGGCCATAAAGGCCGCTCACAAGGCGCAAGAGGCCTGGAACGGCCTCGGTGGCCGGGGCAGGGCGGAGGCGCTTGAGCGCGCAGCTGATCTGTATGAGCAGAATGCCGCGCGGCTTTACGCGCTGCTGATCCGCGAGGCCGGCAAGACGCTGGACAACGCACAGGCTGACTTGCGCGAAGCGGTGGACTTCCTTCGGTATTACGCGGCACAGGCGCGCGAGAAGTTCTTCGCGCCGGAAGACATGCCGGGACCGACGGGAGAGCGCAACGAACTCTACCTGCATGGGCGTGGCGTATTCGCGTGCATCGCGCCGTGGAACTTCCCGCTGGCGATCTTTACCGGGCAAACCGCGGCGGCACTGGCGGCTGGCAATGCGGTGCTGGCGAAGCCTGCCGAGCAGACGCCCCTGATTGCCTACGAGGCGGTGAAGCTGATGCACCAGGCGGGCGTGCCGGCAGAGGTGTTGTCGCTGCTTCCGGGCGATGGCGCGCGCATTGGCGGCACGCTGCTCAAGCACCCGCTGCTGGGCGGAGTGGCGTTCACCGGCTCGACCCAGACGGCGCACATCATCAACCGGGCGCTGGCGGCGCGCCATGGCGCCATCCTGCCGCTGATTGCCGAGACCGGCGGCATGAACGCGATGATCGTGGACTCGTCCGCCTTGCCGGAGCAGGCGGTGCGCGACCTGATCCTGTCGGCGTTCGATTCCGCCGGGCAGCGCTGTTCGGCGGCGCGCATTCTGTTCGTCCAGGAAGAAGCCGCGAAGCGCACTATCGAGATGCTGGCGGGCGCGGCGGCGGAGCTGAAGGTTGGCGATCCGCTCGACTTCTCAACCGACGTTGGGCCGGTGATCGACGAGGAAGCGCGCGAACGGCTCGAGGCGCACAAGGCGCGGATGGCGCGGGAGATGAAGACGCTGATCGACCTGCCGATGCCGGCGGCGTGCAAGGCGGGAACGTTCGTCACGCCGGCGATCTATGAACTGCCATCAATCGAGCCATTGAAGGAAGAGGTGTTCGGGCCGTGCCTGCACGTGGTGCGCTACAAGGCGGACAAGCTGGACAAGGTATGTGAGGCGCTGAACGCCACCGGCTACGGCCTGACGCTGGGCGTGCACTCGCGCATCGAGGATACCATAGAGCAGGTGGCGCGCTCGGTGCGCGTCGGCAACATGTACGTCAATCGCAACCAGATCGGCGCCATCGTCGGCTCACAGCCGTTCGGCGGCGAGGGCCTGTCAGGCACAGGGCCAAAGGCTGGCGGCCCGCACTATCTCTACCGCTTTGCGGCCGAGCGGGTGCTGTCGGTGGATACCACGGCGTCCGGCGG
Organism: uncultured Anderseniella sp.; assembly: GCA_964648175.1. Lineage (GTDB taxonomy): Bacteria > Pseudomonadota > Alphaproteobacteria > Rhizobiales > Aestuariivirgaceae > Anderseniella. Next base: position 8,020 of record CAZYKZ010000021.1, on the reverse strand, counting down.
CAACGCAGCGCTGATGAGCATGGAGGTGGAGCGGTGATCACTCGGACAGATGCCGCTTCACCGCCTCTGTCATCTTGAAGTTTAGCGCGCCGACGGCCTCGTCCTGGGCCTTGGGCCGCGATGACAGCTTGGCGATGACGATGCGCTCATGCGGCAGCACCCACAGGTTTTGCCCGTGGATGCCGCTGCCGAAGGCCATCGGGCGTTGCCCTCGCAGCACGTACCACTTGTTGCGGTAATGCATGTCGCGTCCGGCGAAATAATCAGCAAAGTCGCCGTTCTGCCAGGCAACGGGGTCGCCGCCGTTGAAGAGGTCGTCGATCCACTCGGGCGCAATGACCTGCGTGGTGCCGGCCATGCCGCCGTCGACGATCAGCTGGCCGACGCGGGCGAGGTCTCGCAGGGTGACGCACATGCCGCCGGCGGCGCGAGGCGCGCCAAGCCTGTCCACGGTGATATAGGCTGGCGATCCTGCGCCCATCGGCTGCCACAGGTGCTCCGACATGAGGTCCGCATAGCGGGTGCCGGCGGCGCGCTCGATGATCCAGGCGGCAAGGTCGGTGTTCGGCGAGACGTAGTGGAAGCGGCCTTCATGGGGGCCGTCTGACTCGGTGAGTTCTGAAAAGAACGAGCGCAGATCGGTGGGCGATTCTCCCGGGCCCAGCGGGTTCCAGCCGGTGGACTTGCGGTATTCGACGATCGCGCCGGAGGTGGCTTCGTAGTCCTCGGCGAACTCGATGCCCACGCGCATGTCGAGCACGTTCTGTACCGTGGCCTTGTTCCACGCGGTTGATCGCATTTCCGGCACGTACAGGGTAACAGGCGCTGCAAGGTCGAGTTTGCCCTTGTTCGCCAGGATGCCCGCAAGTACGCCGAGCATGGACTTCGACACCGACATCAGGATGTGCTGGCGGCGCGGCTTCAGCTCGTTGCGATAGACCTCGTGAATGATCGCGCCGTCCTGCAGGACGAGGTAGCCGTCCGTCCAGGTTGCGTCGAGGTATTGCGCGAGGTTCATGGACGGCTGGACCTCGATGTGGCCGATGTCTTCCAGCGCGGTGCCAAGCGGGCGAACGCCTTCCGGATCGTTGGGAATGTCCGCCGACGGGATGATTTCGCGGACGTGACTGAACGCCCAGGCGCTGTACGGGTGCTGACGCCAGTTGGCCAGCGTTACCTGGGTTTGCTCGGAAGGAGGAAAGCCGTCCATCATGGCTGTCATGGAACTGGTCTCGCGCTATGCTGTTGGAGATAAGCCAGACAATCAGACCTTTCAGGAGGAAACAAGCAGATGCAGCACTTCAAGGCCGGCTCGCGCCCTACGAAAAAGGCTACCAGTGATTATTTCACCGGCACCGTGTGGCAAGACCCCATTGTAGAGGCGCCGGAACCCGCCCGCATCCGGGGCTTGCGGGTGACATTCGAACCGGGCAGCCGCACCGCGTGGCACAGCCATCCGCTGGGCCAGACGCTGGTCGTGGTATCCGGCGTGGGACGGTTCCAGACCGACGGCGAGCCTGTGGTCGAGATCAAGCCGGGCGATGTGATCTGGATACCGCCGCACGAAAGGCATTGGCACGGTGCGGCGCCTGACACCATGATGTGCCATCTGGCCTTCCAGGAGTCGCTCGACGGGACCCATGCAAGCTGGATGGAACATGTCAGCGATGAGGATTATCTCAGGGCGCCGGGCACATAGGTCCATATTGTATTGGACAGTCCTGCGCACCATGTCTTGACCGAACTGTCCTTGATTTGGGGGAGGCACGTTGATGAACACGCGTGACAGGTCAAAGACCGCGAATGCACCGGTCACGTCTGGCGGGACCGGCAATGCTCCTGCCGTGCGGGAAGACGTGGATGCGTTCCTGGCGCAGGTGAAGGCAACCCCGCCGGTGGCCAAGGCAGGCAACGGGCGGCTGATCTTCGCGATGGACGCCACGATGAGCCGCCAGCCCACCTGGGACGCGGCGTTGCAGACGCAGGCCGAGATGTTCTCCGAGGCCGGCCGCGTCGGCGGGCTCGATGTTCAGCTGGTCTATTTCCGCGGGTTTGGTGAATGCCGCGCTTCGAAATGGGTGTCGAACGCAGATGCCCTGGCGCGACTGATGACGACCGTGGACTGCCGCGGTGGCAATACCCAAATCCTCAAGGTTCTCAAGCACATCCGGAAGGAAGCTCAGGACGCGAAGGTGGATGCCGTCGTCTATGTTGGCGACTGCATGGAAGAACATGTCGACCACCTGTGTCAGCTGGCAGGCGAACTGGGCCTGCTTGGCGTCAAGATGTTCATGTTCCAGGAAGGCCGTGATCCGGTGGCCGAGCGGGCCTTCCGGGAGATTGCCCGGCTGACCGGCGGCGCCTACAGCCGGTTCGATGCCTCATCCGCCCGCCAGTTGCGCGAGTTGCTGGGCGCCGTTGCAGCCTATGCGGCTGGCGGACGCGCGGCGCTGGAGAACCTGTCGAAGGATCGCGGCGGATCGATTGCCGGATTGCTGGAGCAGTTGCGCTGATGCACTACGCGCTCGCCATCATCCTGATCTTCATCCTGGTGACGCTGCTTTTGCCGAAGCTCGCGACCGTGAACCCTTCAACGGCGGCCAATGGCGCGCGCCGTACGCTGGGAGGCACGCTGATGGGCATGGCCGCCTTTACCGCGCTCAGGGGACTGTTTCCGGTGGCGGTGCCGCTGTTCCTGATGGGCCTTGCGATATTCGGGGCGCAGGGCGCATTCAGGAAGGCAAACAAGGACAAGGGCCAGACATCGTCGGTGCGAACCTCGATGCTCGACATGAGCCTCGATCACGATACGGGCGAGATGGACGGCGAGGTTCTGTCAGGGCGTTTTGCGGGCAACAGGCTCTCCGCCATGGCGCTGGCCGACCTGCAAGAGTTGCTAAGGGAGTGCGTGGCTGCCGGCGACCGGAGCGAGGCCCTGCTGATGGCCTATCTCGACCGGTCGCACCCAGAGTGGAGAGAACAGGGCGGCAGTCAGCAGCAAGGTGCAGCCGGGGCCACCCCGGGCAGCATGACCCGTGCCGAAGCGCTTGAAGTTCTCGGGCTGAAGGAGGGGGCAAGCGACGCCGCCATCCGCAAGGCCTACCGGGACCTGATGAAGAAGCACCACCCGGACCAGGGTGGTTCCGCGTGGTTTGCCGCGCGGATCAACGAGGCCAGAAACGTCCTGCTCGGCAACAAGGGTTAGCCAGCCAACAAGTTCCAAACGAAAACACCCGCCGTCGCCGGCGGGTGCATGGTCTTCGCAAGGTGTGCCGCGATCAGCTTTGCGGCGCCAGCTCGAAGCAGCCGACTCCAGCGCGCTTGAGCTGCTTGCATGCACTGCGCGCCTGCTGCTTGCTGAGGCCGGAGAAACGGGCGCGGTAGATGGTGTCGCCATCCTTGTCGACAGCCATCAGGAACGGGGTTGCCTGGCGCAGTGCGCTCACCCTGGTCGACTTTGCTGCGTCGATGCGGCTCTTGGCGCCTTCAGCCGTGGGGAATGCACCGACCTGGATGTTCCAGGTTGACTGGTGTTCGGCCAGCTTCTCCTGAACCTTGGCAGGATTGGCGATCACCTTCGTGCCTGCCGGCTTCTCGATTGCAGGTGCAGGGGCGGCAGCGGTTTCGGTGTCAGACAGACGCTTCTGCAGCTTGGGGGCGGGCGCCGGCACCGGCATCGCCTGAGCAGCGCTGGCAACGATGAGGCTGTCGGACTTTGTATCCGCGGTCGGCACGGTGACGGTCTTGAAGGTCACGCCCTGGGCGGGCAGCGCCTGCATTGCCAGTTCGGTCACCGACTGCGGCTGCTCCTGCGCAGGCTGCTGCGCGACAGCGACGGCCGCTGCCTTGGCAGCCTTGGCGGCAACTGCCGCCATTTCTTCCGCCGTCAGCGGCTGAGTCGCCGGGACCGCAGCAACAGCAGGGACGAGGTCCTCAGGCTTGGCGCGCGGAATTGGCGGGGTTTCGATTGAAGGCTCAGGTTTTGCCATGGCAATGACCTTGGCGGCGGCAGCCGGATTGTATCCCTTCGGATCGCCAGCCACTGCTGCAATCTGGTTGCTGCGCGAGCGGGTTGCCTTGGCGATGTCGCGGTTCAGGATCTTCGTCATGAACGCATTGCGGGAGCCGCCCGTACGACCGCCCAGCACGACGCCAACGATGCGGCGGTTGCCCACTTCCATGGAAGAAAGAAGGTTGAAGCCGGAGGCGCGGGTGTAGCCGGTCTTGATGCCGTCCACGCCCTTGACGCGGCCCAGCAAGCGGTTGTGATTGCCATAGCGGCGCTTGCCATAGGAGAAGCTGCGCGTGGCGAAATACTTGTAGTAGTCAGGGAAATCACGCTGGATGCGCAAGCCCAGCGTGGCCATGTCCCGTGCCGTCGTGACCTGGCGCGCATCGGGCAGGCCATTGGGATTGGTGAACGTGGTGCGGGTCATGCCGAGGCCGCGGGCAGTGCGGGTCATGCGCTCGGCGAAGCCCGCTTGCGAACCTTCGATATGTTCGGCGATGACCATTGCAGCATCGTTGGCGGACTTGGTGATCAGCGCCAGCATGGCGTCGCGCGCGGTGATGCTGCTGCCGGCGCGCAAGCCAAGCTTTGAAGGCGCCTGAGCTGCTGCCTTGGCGGAGACCTGCATGCGGGTGTCGAAGCTCATCCGGCCGGACTTGATCTCCTGGAACAGGATGTAAAGGGTCATCACCTTGGTCAGCGATGCCGGATAGCGATGTTCGTCGATATCGTTGCCGTAGATCACCTCACCCGTGGTGGCGTCGACGGTGATGGCGGCAAACTTGGGGTTGGCCTTTGCCGGGCGGCTGATGCCAGCCGCAAGCATGAGAGCCAGGATCAGTGTAATTACCAGCCCCAACCCGCGGTTAAACCCGGACCGCGCAACCGGTGCACCTACAGAAACAAAACCCATTTACGCTCACCCACCAAATCCCGTTGTGCGCCTGCGACTCGGGCGCGATTGTCAGTCACTGACCGGATGTGCGTTCCGGCGCCTCTTGACCGTCAGATGCGGTGCCGTGGTCCGGTAGGGCGAGGTGTGGGCTCCGGCAATAAATACCGGCGTCTGCGAGCCATGATCCCTGTTCCAGACCGGACTGCCTGATTTTGCCTCACCCCCGCCAAGGCATGTGATTCAGGCGCGCATTGCCGATCCAATGGTTTTCGAATTGTGCAGGCGCATCCTTACTTTTGAGTAAATTCTTGGCGAAAACCCGACCAGGAGTTGAAAAAACGGGTGCTGCGCTACGAATTTGTGCACCGCACAAAAAATTCTTGACAGCAAATTGTGCAGTGCATATATATCAGCCATCCGATGAACGCCGGGCCATTTTTTCCAGAGAGGAGCAAAGCCATGTACAAGTCGTTTGAAGATTTCCAGTCTGTCGCCAAGCAGGGTTTTGACGCTTACGTTGCCAGCGCCAACGCTTTCACCAAGGGCTTCCAGACCATTGCCACCGAAACCGCCGACTACACCAAGAAGTCGTTCGAAGACACCGTTGCCCTGACCGAGAAGGTCATTGCTTCGAAGTCGCTCGAGAAGGCCATGGAACTGCAGCAGGCACACGTGACCAAGGCCTATGAAGGCTTCATGGCACAGGCCAACAAGATCAACCAGATCTACATGGACGCTGCCAAGGACGCCTACAAGCCGTTCGAAGCCCAGATCGAGAAGGTCATGCCGAAGGCTGCCGTCTCCAAGTAATCCGGTTTCCGGACACGAGGCAGCCCATCACGCCGGGCTGCCGGATTTGACCGCCTGGCACTCACGTGCCGGGCGGTTTTTGCTTGTCTGGTGCCGATTCGGCTCATGCATGGCCCGAATCCGCGCCCATGCGTTCAAATTATTGCGGCTGATGGAAAGCCTTTCCGCTGGCTCTCGCATTACAGCCATTGACGCCTATATGATGAGGCAAGGATGATTGATTGTTGCCCGTGGCTGTTGTTTGCCCGGGGGCAGGCAGGACCAGCGGATCGGATGAAAGTCTATTTGGCAGACAAGGACAAGGATGGGGGCGGCAAGGGTGGCAGCGGCCAAACCGGCGTCATTACGCGCACCCAGTCCAAGACCAAGAAGCCCAGCCTGTACAAGGTGCTTCTGCTGAACGACGATTACACGCCGATGGAATTCGTGGTGCATGTGCTTGAGCGCTTCTTCGGCAAGGGGCGGGAGGAAGCGACGGTCATCATGTTGCATGTTCACCAGAAGGGTGTCGGGGTGTGCGGTGTCTACACCTACGAGATCGCCGAAACCAAAGTGACACAGGTCATGGATTTTGCCCGGCAGCATTCACATCCGCTGCAGTGCACCATGGAAAAGGAATAGGAGCTCGCCCCAAGTGCCCACATTCTCAGGAAGCCTCGAACAAGCCCTGCACCGGGCGCTGGCGCTGGCCAGCGACCGCAGTCACGAGTACGCCACGCTGGAGCACCTGCTGCTGGCGCTGGTGGATGACCGTGATGCGGCGTCGGTGATGCGCGCTTGCGGCGTGGACCTGGAGCAGCTTCGCTCCAACCTCGAAAATTACGTCGATCATGACCTCGCAAGCCTGATCATGGCGAGCGGAGAAGACGCCAAGCCGACGGCCGGCTTCCAGCGGGTGATCCAGCGCGCGGTGATTCACGTGCAGTCGTCGGGCCGGGAAGAAGTGACCGGGGCCAACGTGCTCGTGGCGATCTTTGCCGAGCGCGAGAGCCATGCAGCCTACTTCCTGCAGGAGCAGGACATGACCCGCTACGATGCGGTCAACTTCATCTCGCACGGCATCGCGAAGAAGCCTGGCCTGTCGGAGAACCGGTCGGTGCAGGGCGCCCAGCATCCGGACAACGATGCCGGAGAGGACGAAGGCCCCGAGAACGAGAAGGCCGGCGATGCGCTGGACAGCTTCTGCATCAACCTCAACCAGAAGGCCATGGACGGCAAGATCGACCCGCTGATCGGGCGCGAGGCGGAAGTGAACCGCACCATCCAGGTGCTGTGCCGCCGGTCGAAGAACAACCCGCTGTTCGTGGGCGATCCGGGCGTGGGCAAGACGGCAATCGCAGAGGGTCTGGCCCGCAAGATCATCAATGGCGAAGTGCCGGAAGTGCTCAAGGACTGCACCATCTTCCAGCTCGACATGGGCGTGCTGCTGGCCGGCACGCGCTATCGCGGCGACTTCGAGGAACGGCTCAAGGCGGTGGTGAAGGAAATCGAGGAATATGACGGCGCCATCATGTTCATCGACGAAATCCACACGGTCATCGGCGCCGGCGCCACGTCTGGCGGGGCTATGGATGCGTCCAACCTGCTGAAGCCCGCATTGTCGTCGGGCAATCTGCGCTGCATCGGCTCCACTACCTACAAGGAGTACCGCCAGCACTTCGAGAAGGACCGCGCATTGGTGCGCCGGTTCCAGAAGATCGACGTGAACGAGCCGTCGGTGCCCGATGCGATCAAGATCCTCACCGGCCTGAAGCCGTACTTCGAGGACTTCCACAAGGTGAAGTACACCAACGACGCCATCAAGTCGGCGGTGGAACTGTCGTCGCGCTACATCAACGACCGCAAGTTGCCGGACAAGGCCATCGACGTAATCGACGAGACCGGCGCATCGCAGATGCTGCTGCCGGCCAACAAGCGGAAGAAGACCATCGACGTGGCCGATATCGAGGACGTGATCGCCACCATGGCGCGCATCCCGCCCAAGACCGTGTCGAAGTCCGACCAGGACCTGCTGAAGGACCTGAATGTCGAGCTCAAGCGTGTGGTTTTCGGCCAGGACCAGGCCATCGAGGCATTGGCGTCGGCCATCAAGCTGGCGCGTGCCGGCCTGCGCGAACCGGAAAAGCCGATCGGCAGCTATCTGTTCTCAGGCCCCACCGGCGTCGGCAAGACCGAGGTGGCCAAGCGGCTGGCCGAGGTGCTGGGCGTCGAGATGCTGCGCTTCGACATGTCGGAGTACATGGAGCGGCATTCGGTTTCGCGCCTGATCGGTGCGCCGCCCGGCTATGTCGGTTTCGACCAGGGCG
>CAZYKZ010000020.1:0-21866 GCA_964648175.1 uncultured Anderseniella sp. | reverse complement strand
CCTTGTCGCCGCCGCCCATGCGCCGGGCAAGGCCGCCCGCCAGAATGCAGCCGATCACCTCAGTCATCGCCGTCGGCTCCCTTGCGGCGGTGCTTGCGGTCTTCTTCCTCGACCTGCGAAAGATCGGCGTCGAACACGATGCGCTCCGCACCCGAAAGCGCAAGGAACCGCTTGCCGCGCGCGCGTCCGATCACCGTCATCCCCACCTGCCGGGCAAGGTCCACGCCCCACGCCGTAAAGCCGGACCGTGACACGAGGATCGGGATGCGCATGGCCGCGCACTTGAGGATCATCTCGGAGGTGAGCCTGCCAGTCGTGTAGAAGATCTTGTCGTCCGGCGAGACCTTGTTGAGGAACATCCAGCCGGCGATCTTGTCGACCGCGTTGTGCCGCCCCACGTCCTCCAGATAAACCAGCGGCCTGTCACCCTGACACAGCACGCAGCCATGGATGGCGCCGGCCTTGAGATAGAGCGACGGTGCCGTGTTGATCTTCCTCGTCAGCGCATAGAGCCAGCTCGTCCGGATCACCGCGTCCTTTGACAGCTCGATGGTCTCGAAGTTCTCCATCATGTCGCCGAACACGGTGCCCTGCGCGCAGCCGGATGTGCGCGTCTTCTTCTTCATCTTTTCCTCGAAGTTCGTCTCGCGCACCGTGCGCACCACGATCACCTCAAGGTCTTCGTCGTAGTCAATGGCCGTGATCTCGTCGTCGGCCTTGAGCATGCCCTGGTTGAGCAGGTAGCCCACCGCCAGCCAGTCCGGATGATCGCCGATGGTCATGGCGGTGACGATCTCCTGCCGGTTGAGATAGATCGTCAGCGGGCGCTCGTGCACCACGTGTGCTTCCACCTCGGCGCCGGTCTGGTCGATGCCGGTGACGGCGCGCGACAGCCGCTCGTCGTCCGGATCGGGGACGATGGCGAATTCCGATATGTCACGTGGCCGGTTCATGCGTGTGAGTATATCCGTTGCGGCGGAATGTGCAGCACGATCTCGTCTCCAACGGCAATTGCGCCTTCGCGCTCCACCCACGCCACCAGCCCGCGCTTGTTGCGGGCAAGCTTCGGGAATTGCCAGCCCTTGCCGGGATGATGCGTTTCGATGACGTCCCCCACCTGCCTGCACGGTGCGTTCTCGCCGTCCACGATCAGCGTCGCGCCGGAGGAGAACATCATGCGTGTCGACGGCGGCAGCAGCGTCAGCTCAGGGATACCGGACGTCACCATGTTGGCGCCCAGCCATTCCGGTTCGAGCGGCCCTGTTTCCATTGCCTGGCCCACCTCGGCCAGTTCCTCCTGCGAGACGATGGAAACCTGCCGGGTGTTGGCGATGGGAATACCGCGCGGATACTGCTGCAGCAGGCGCGAGTCGGACTTGTAGATGCGGCTGGAATGACAATCGCCCACAATGCCGTCGAACACCATGTCGAGCCGCTGCACGGGTTGCTTCTCAAGACCCGCCATCCGGTCCGGGTTGCTGAGCAACGCAGCGACGCGGCCGGTGAGCTTCGATTTCTTCAGAACCGCCATGCTTTGTCCTTTGCGATTTGCGCTTCGTGTATAACATCGCGAAGCCTGCAACAAACCGCATTCCTGCTGACGGGACGATGTCAGCTGACCAACTGCAAGATGACCGGATGACCATCACGGCGCCTCAAGACACCGATGCCAAAGCCGCCGTGCTCGGCACCACGCTGGTAGCCATGTCGGCGGTGCTGTGGAGCGCTGCCGGCCTGTTCACCAAGGCGGCGACGGTAGACGCCTGGGGCGTCATCTTCTGGCGCTCGGTCTTCTCCATCCTGCCCATCCTGCTGTACGTGCGCTGGAAGGACGGTCCCGGCCAGCTGGCGCAGCTGAGAAACATGGGTAAGGCCGGTTGGGCCGTGGTGCTGGTGGGTGCCGCCGCCACCTATTGCTTCATCACCGCCTTCAAGCACACCTCGATTGCCAACGTGGCGACCTTCTATGCCTGCACCCCGTTCCTCGCTGCAGCAATCGGCTGGCTGCTGTTTCGCGAGCGCACGTCAACGCTAACCCTGTTCGCCGCACTGGTGGCGCTTGGCGGTGTGCTCATCATGGTATGGGGCTCGCTCGGCACGCCGAACATCGTGGGCGACGGACTTGGCATCCTTATGGCTATCGGCATGGCCACGCTGATGGTGCTGATCCGCCGTTACCCGAAGGAGCCGATGGTCCTGGCCGCCTGCATTTCCGGCGCCATAACCGGAGCGCTTGCCACCTTGTTCACTGACCCGCTCATGGCATCGGCCCGCGACCTCTGGATCCTTGCCGGCTTCGGACTGGCGTTCGCGGCTGCGCACATCATGCTGACCGAGGGCGCCCGCCTCATTCCCCCGGCCCGCACCGGCCTTGTCGGTACGCTGGAAACGCCGCTTGCGCCGGTCTGGGCCTGGCTGGTCCTGAGCGAGTTGCCCCCGCTCACCACCTGGATCGGCGGCGGCATCGTGCTTTCGGCAGTGGTATGGAACCTGTTGCGCGAGCGATGATTAGCGACCTTTGCCGTGTCGCTGCTGGTAAAGACATCATCTGAAGCACGGATTAGGCAACGCCTCCATGTTCACCCATGTCATCAAATCACTCTTTTCCGAGGCCGAAGCGGGCGAGATCGTCCGGCTGGCCCGCGAAGCCGGCCTGGCCCAGGCATCGCTGGTCGGCGGCGCCACGCACCACGATATCCGGCGCGCGCAGATTGCATGGCTGGATGACGAAGGCCCTGCAGACTGGGTTATGCAGAGGGTCATGTCCGCCGTCGCCGAGGCCAACCGGGAGACGTTTCACTTCCGCCTCGAAGGTTTCGAGGAGCGGCTTCAGGTCGCCGCTTATGATGAAGGGGAGCAGGGGCACTTCGACTGGCATTCGGACATGGGCGGCGGACCGCTTGCCGCCCGGCGCAAACTGACGATAGTGGCGCAGCTGACCCGGCCGGAAGAGTACGAGGGCGGCGAACTTCAGCTCAACCCCGCCGGACGCCCATTTGCCGCCAGCCGCGGGATTGGAGACGCCATCCTGTTCGCGAGCTTTGTCCTGCACCGCGTCGCCCCGGTGACGCGCGGCGAGCGGCATTCGCTGACCTGCTGGGTGCACGGGCCGGAATTCACCTGATCCGGCCCGCGTTGATGTAGTAGCCTACTCAGCTGCTTCCATGTGCCCGCTCTCGGCGGGCTCCACCTTCACCGCGCAGAACTTGAACTCCGGAATCTTGCCGAACGGATCAAGCTTCGGGTTGGTGAGTTCGTTGGCGGCCGCCTCGACGAAGGCGAACGGAATGAACACGGCACCGGGCGGAACCTGGTTGTCCTCGCGCACCATGATCTCGATCTCGCCGCGCCGGCTGGCAATGCGCACCATGTCGCCGGGCTTTATGCCGAGTTTCAGGATGTCGCGCGAGCTCATCTGCACGATCGGCTCCGGGTTGACCGCGTCCAGCACATAGGACCGGCGCGTCATCGAGCCGGTGTGCCAGTGCTCGAGCTGGCGTCCGGTGGACAGGATGTAGGGATACTCCGCATCCGGCTGCTCGTCCGGCGGCAGCACTTCTGCCGGCACCATCTTGCCGAGGCCGGTGGCGGTCGGGAACCGGTCGGAGAACACGATGTCCATGCCCGGATGATCCGGCGCCGGGCACGGATAGGCCACAACGTCTTCAGTGATAAGGCGGTCCCAGGTGATGTTGTCGAGCGACGGCATGGCGAGCTTCATCTCGGCAAACACGTCGGCCGGGCCGTTGTACTTCCAGTCAAGGCCAATACCGCGGGCGATCTCCTGGGTGATCCACCAGTCGTCGCGCGCCTCGCCGGGCGGATTGATCGCCTTGCGGCCCATCTGAACCTGGCGGTTGGTGTTCGACACGGTGCCGTCCTTCTCCGCCCAGGCGGTGGCCGGCAGAATCACATCGGCAAACATCGCCGTCTCGGTCAGGAAGATGTCCTGCACCACCAGGTGCTCGAGCTTGGCGAGCGCTTCACGGGCATGGTTCGCATCAGGGTCCGACATGGCCGGGTTTTCACCCATGATGTACATGCCCTTGATCTTGTCGTTGTGGATTGCGTCCATGATCTCGACCACGGTCAGGCCCGGCTTCGGATCAAGCTTGGCGTCCCACAGCTTCTCGAACTTCTCGAGGTTCTTCGGATCGCCCACCTTCGAGTAGTCCGGGAACACCATCGGAATGAGGCCGGCGTCGGACGCACCCTGCACGTTGTTCTGGCCGCGCAGCGGGTGCAGGCCGGTACCGGCGCGCCCCGTCTGGCCGCACATCAGCGCCAGCGAGATCAGGCAGCGTGCATTGTCGGTGCCGTGGGTATGCTGCGAGACGCCCATGCCCCAGAAGATGATCGCCGCATTTGCAGTTGCGTACTTGCGGGCGACAGTACGAATCTCTTCAGCCGAGATACCGCAGATCTTCTCCATGTCTTCCGGCTTGAACTTCTTCAGGTGCTCCTTGAGCTTGTCGAAGCCTTCCGAGTGGGCCTGGATGTACTGCTGGTCGTAGAGCTTCTCTTCCACGATGACGTTCATCATCGCGTTGAGAAGCGATACGTCGGCGCCGTTCTTGAACTGCAGCATGTGGCTGGCATAGCGCTTCATCGCCGTGCCGCGCGGATCCATGATGATCAGCTCAGCCCCGCGCTTGGCCGCCTGCTTGAAGTAGGTCGCCGCAACCGGGTGGTTCTCGGTCGGGTTGGCGCCGATCACGACGATGACGTCCGAGTCCTTCACTGCGGTGAACGGTGCCGTCACCGCGCCCGAGCCGATGGTTTCCATCAGCGCGGCGACCGACGAGGCATGGCACAGGCGCGTGCAGTGGTCGACATTGTTGGTGCCGAAGCCGGTGCGCACCAGCTTCTGGAAGATGTAGGCTTCCTCGTTGGAGCACTTGGCCGAACCGAAGCCCGCCAGCGCATTGCCGCCATGGGCGTCACGGATATCGCGCAGACCCTTTGAAGCAAACTCCAGCGCTTCTTCCCACGTGGCTTCCCGGAAATGGGTGTAGGGATTGAGCGGGTCCATGTTGATGCCCTTCTCAAGCCCCGGCTTGCGGATCAGCGGCTTGGTCAGGCGCTCCGGCGAGGCCACGTAGTCGAAGCCGAAACGGCCCTTCACGCACAGCCGGTTCTCGTTGGCCGGCCCGCCCTTGCCTTCGACATAGGCGATGTATTCGTTGCCGGTCTTCTCGTCGGTGCGGATGTTGTAGGTGATCTGGCAGCCCACGCCGCAATACGGGCACACGCTGTCCACCTGGCGCTCGGCGCCGCGCGTGCCGCGCTGGTTCTCGTCGACGATCGACTTGGGCATCAATGCCCCGGTCGGGCAGGCCTGCACGCACTCGCCGCAGGCCACGCAGGTAGAGGCGCCCATCGGGTCGTCGAAGTCGAACACGATCTTCTCGTGCGGGCCCCGGAATGCCATGCCGATCACGTCGTTGACCTGCACTTCGCGGCAGGCGCGAACGCACAGGTTGCAGTGGATGCAGGCATCCAGGTTGACGGCCATTGCCGGGTGGGACACGTCGGGCTTCGGCGCATTGTCCCGCGGGAAGCGGGACACGTCGACCTGCATGGCGTCGGCCCACTTGAAGAACGACGACTGCTGGTCATGCGCATCCTCGCGCGCGGGCTGGTCGGCCATCAGCAGCTCGATCACCATCTTGCGGGCCGTGCTGGCTCGCTCGTTCTGCGAGTTGACCACCATGCCCTCGGCCGGCTTGCGGATGCACGACGCCGCCAGCACGCGCTCGCCCTCGATTTCCACCATGCAGGCGCGGCAGTTGCCGTCAGCCCGGTAGCCGGGCTCGTCGCGCCAGCACAGGTGCGGGATGGATGTGCCTTCGCGCTTGGCCACCTGCCAGATGGTTTCGCCGTCGCGCGCCTCGACTTCGCGGCCGTCGAGCGTGAACTTGATGGTCTTGCCGGACATGTTCGTTCCTCCAGAAACCGTTAGTGCGCCAGGCCGGCGTGTTCGCCGTGCCCTGAAGCGCCTGTATGCATTGTCATCACCGGAATTGGCCTCATCATGACACGTCTTCCTTGAAGTGCGTCATGACGGTGCGGATCGGGTTGGGAGCAGCTTGACCAAGACCGCAGATAGAGGCGTCGGCCATGGTCCGGGTCAGTTCGGTCAGCAGCGCCTCGTCCCACGGACCCTTCTGCATCAGCTTGACCGCCTTCTCGCAGCCCACGCGGCACGGCGTGCACTGGCCGCACGACTCGTCCTCGAAGAACTTCAGCAGGTTCACCGCCGCATCGCGCATCGAGTCCTTGTCGGACAATACCACGATCGCGTGCGAACCGACGAAGCAGCCAAGCTTGGCAAGCTCGCCGCCGAAGTCCAGCGGCACGTCACCCAGCGAGGCCGGCAGGATGCCGCCGGACGCCCCGCCCGGCAGATAACCCTTGAAACTGTGGCCATCGGCCATGCCGCCGCACATCTCGATCAGCTCGTTGACCGATGTGCCCGCAGGCGCCAGCACCACGCCGGGCTTCTTGACCCGGCCCGACACCGAGTAGGAACGAGGCCCCTTGTGAGCATCACCCTTCCCCTGCGCGGCGAACCATTCCGGCCCTTCCGCCAGAATCTTCGGCATCCAGTAGACGGTCTCGATGTTGTGCACGAGCGTCGGGCGATTGAACAGGCCGACCTGCGCCACGTAGGGCGGGCGATGGCGCGGCAGACCGCGATTGCCCTCGAGCGACTCGATCATCGCGCTTTCTTCACCGCAAATATAGGCGCCCGCGCCACGGCGCAGATGGATGAAGCCCTTCGGCGCAATGCCTTCGGCTTCAAGCCTCGAGATCTCGTCGAGCAGCACCTGCCGCGCGGCCGGATACTCGTCACGCAGGTAGATGTAGGCAGCGGACGCATCCACGCCCCAGGCGGCAATCAGCATGCCTTCCAGGAACTGGTGCGGGCGCGCATGCAGGTAGTAGCGGTCCTTGAACGTCCCCGGCTCGCCTTCGTCGCCATTGATGCACAGGTAGCGGGGGCCTTCGCCGGCGCGCACGAACTTCCACTTCTGGCCCGACGGGAAGCCGGCGCCGCCAAGGCCCTTGAGCCCCGCATCGAGCAGAGTCTGGATCACGTCGTCCGGAGATTTCGATCCGCCACGCAGGGCTTCGAGCTGCTTGTATCCGCCCTCGGCCTTGTAGTCGGCCAGGGACTGGTAGTCCGGCATCTGTGGCCTGGTTTCCTT
This sequence comes from uncultured Anderseniella sp., assembly GCA_964648175.1. GTDB lineage: Bacteria > Pseudomonadota > Alphaproteobacteria > Rhizobiales > Aestuariivirgaceae > Anderseniella. The sequence goes on along the minus strand of CAZYKZ010000020.1, from coordinate 14,655 downwards.
GTTGCGAGCCATGATGGTCAGCTTCTCGACCGACACGTTGCCCACGTAATTGTGACCCACCGCAGCAGCTGGCGCCACGTCGCAAAGGCCCATGCACGGCCCGTGCACCACGCGCACGTTCTCCGGCGCGTTGTCGCCGAGCGCCTTGATGATGTCATGCGCACCGGCCATCTCGCAGGATAGCGAGTCGCACACCCGGATGGTGATCTCTGCGGGCTTTTCCTCGCCTTCCTTCACCACGTCGAAGTGATGGTAGAAAGTCGCCACCTCGAACACCTCGGCCTGCGGCAGCCGCATTTCTTCGGCGAGGCCATGCAAGTGGCCCGCCGACAGGCAGCCCCACTTGTCCTGGATCAGGTGCAGATACTCGATCAGCATGTCGCGCTTGAGCGGCTGGTGCGGCGCCAGCAGCGCGATGATCTCGTCATGGGCGGCGACATCGAGCACACGGCCTTTCGGAAACGCCCGCCCCTTGGTCTTGCCGCCGCGTCCCGGGCGGATCGGCTTGAAGCCGTCGCTGCTTGCATGCTTGTTCATGGCTCTTTCCTGCATTCGTGCAAATGGGCTAAACGGCTGTCAGTCGCGTCAACAGCACGCCTCGCCGCAATTGCGCGCAATAATGGCTGTTGCCGGGTCTTGAAGCAACACCCCTAATTCTCATCTGGCAGAATAAAAAGTTATACCTGATGGAGCCCCTCATGATGCCTCAAAGCGACCATGAACTCGACGTTCGCGGCCTCCAGTGCCCATTGCCGGTGCTCAAGGCACGCAAGCGGCTTCAATCGGTTAAACACGGAGAATCATTAAAGATTTTTGCAACCGACCCGGCTGCAGCAATCGACTTTCCGCACTACTGCAACGAAAGTGGCAATGAGCTGCTGTGGTCCGGTGAAGATGCCGGCACACTCGTCTTCATAATCAGGAAAACTCATGCCAAGTGAGCTTTCGGCATAGCTTGGCCGTCAGCTGTTGCCCGCCAGCCGTGCCTGGACCTCGGGATCAAAACCTACCAGCACGGCGCCGCTGGAGACGAAAACGGGCCGCTTCATCAACGCCGGATAGGCTGCCATCAGCCGCACCGCGCTAACCTCGTTGACGCCTTCGCGCTCCGCGTCGGACAGGCCTCGCCAGGTGGTACCGCGCCGGTTCAGCAGTGCTTCCCAGCCCGCCTTCTCGGCCCAGTCGGCAATCTCGGTTTCGCCCAGACCCGCCTGCCTGATGTCGTGAAATTTGTAGGCGAGCCCGCTGTCATCGAGCCATTTCAGGGCCTTGCGGCAAGTGTCGCAGTTCTTCAGTCCATAAACGTCCATCGGCTATTGTCCCCGTCGCAACGACAGCGTGTCGTCGGTAAAGGCTTCAGCCCCGCCCGTGATCGGGTCCGTGAAAGCCTTCAGCAGGTTTTCCAGCTCGCTACGCTCGATGTCCCGGGTAATGAACACCAGCCGCGTGCGATGATCCTCGTCCGGCCACTTCTCCAGCCGCACCGGCGGATGCAATACATGCTGGACACCATGCAGCACGACAGGCCGCGCCGGGTCGTCCTGCATCTTCACGATGCCCTTCATCCGCAACAGATTGGGGCCATGATAGCTCTGAAGCAGTTGCAGAAACAACTCCAGCTGCATCATGCCGATGGCATGATCGGTCGCGACCGAAAAAGAGCTGATGTGATCGTCGTGCCGGTTCACGTCGTGGGCATGGTCATGATCGTGATCGTGATCGTGATGGTGATCATGATGATGGCCGTGATCGCCGCCATGGTCGTGCTGACCTGCTTCACCTGACTGCATGCGCCGCGCCTTTCGCCGCCCTGCCCGCAACGGCGCTTCGAATGCCTCCGCTGCCAGCCAGCGTTTCGCCCGCTCGGGGCGGGCTTCGGAGGGGTCCAGATCGAACAGCCGCGCTGCCGTCGCCTCGCCGCGGTGCGTGCTCAGGATGCGCGCCGCCGGCGCCAGCTTGCGCACCCGCGCGATGATGGCGTGGAGCATGTCCTCGCCTTCAACGCCATGCAGCAGGTCGGTCTTGGTCAGCACCACCCGGTCGGCCACGGCCACCTGGTTCACCGCCTCCTTGTGCGCGTCCAGCGTCGACAAGCCGTTCACGCTGTCCACCACCGTCACCACGTTCTCCAGTTCGTAGTGATCCAGCAAGCCGGGGTGCCCCATCAGCGTCTGCAGCACCGGCGCCGGATCGGCGAGGCCCGTGGTCTCGATCACCACCCGGTCAAACGCCTTGATCTCGCCCGCCTGCCGCCTTGCCGCCAGGTCTTCCAAAGTGTCCACCAGGTCACCGCGAATGGTGCAGCACAGGCAGCCGGACGACATCTCGAACACGTTGCCATCAGTCGCCTCGACCAGCAGGTGATCCAGTCCGATCTCGCCGAACTCGTTGATGATCACGGCGGCGTTGGCCAGCGCAGGGTCCTTTAGCAGTGTGTTCAACAAGGTGGTCTTGCCGGCTCCAAGGAAACCGGTCAGCACCGAAACAGGAAGCGTCTGGGACATGGGATCACTCACTCGTCTCTTGTGGCCTTGGTGGCGCCAAGTCTTGCGCGTTGCGGGGCTTGCGGGCAAGCCCGGCGGCAATCAATGCCGCCAGCACCAGCGCACCACCCGCCAGTTCACGGCCCGCAGGCGGCTCGGCGAGTATCAGGGCTGCCACGGCCACGGACGTGATCGGCTCGATGTTGAAGTAGGGCGCCACGGCTGAAGCAGGCGCAGCCTTGAGCGCAAACATCTGGCAGAAGAACCCTGCGCCATAGGACACCGCAACGAGAGACAAGGCCAGATAACCGGTGCCGGTAATCGCGGCCGGGTCGAACAGGCTGCGGAACTCCCCGCCAAGCAGCATGATCACCACCGCCACGATGGGCACGATGGCAAGATGGGTCAGCAACCCGAAATGCAGCGTGTCCATGCGCCCGGCTATGGCCCGTCCGGTAAAGAACTGCATCGCTGCACCCGCCGAAGCCAGCCCTGCCAGTGCCAAACCCCGCCAGTCGGCTCCGCCACTACCCGGCCCGATGGCAATCAGCAAGCCGGTGAAGGCCATAATACCGATCATGATCTGCGCGAAGGGGATGCGATGGCCTTCGATCAGCGGAGACAACAGCAGGATAACCACCGGAAACGTGAAGAACACGATCACCGTCAGCGCTACGGGAATGAACTGCACTGCACCCAGGTAACCGATCGAGATCGACGCCGTCGACAGGATCATCAGGCCCAGCGGCAAGCGGGCCTCACGCGGGACGGACAACCGCCACCGCTTCGCCAGGGCAATGATGCCCACGATGCAGACGAGCACGCTGACCCGCCAGAATGCCGTCTCGATGGGAGGTACGCCGTTGACGAATGCAAGGCGGGTGAAGGGAGGCGCGAGCCCGTACACCACGCCCCCTGCGAGCGCAAACAGGATCCCCCTGGCCATGTCGGTCATTTCTTGCGCTTGCCCCCTGGAACCGGCGCCGTTCAGCGATCCGTCCGTTTCCGCCGTTCCTTCTTGGCAGACTTGGCAGGTTGCGCGGCAGCAGGGGCGGGCGCTCCCTTGGCCTTCTCGCGGCCAGCCAGATTGGCAAATGAGGCAAACGTCGCCGGCGAAATCACGTCGCAAGAACCGCCGGAGGATTGCACAAGCTGGCAAAGCGCCGTGCTGTCGGACTGGGTCATGTTGTAGGACACCGGTACGAAATCCTTGGTAAACGGCACCCGCACCACGCCGGTCGAGGCATTCCCCAAGGACTTTGCCCGCACCGCGCCGATACCGCTGGCCACGGCCTCCGCCTCCGCCGCACTCTTGAACTTGCCGAACGAGGCACCCCAGCCATTGAACTGGTTGGCGTCCACCATTTTCAGGCCCTTTCCGCCGCACACCTCCTGGCGCAGGTTCGGTGGCGTGCCGGATTCATTGTTCAGCGACGTGAGCGGCACCGACCCGCCATACCCGGCGGAATTCTCCAGCACCACCTTGGCCATTTCCGCGCGCGCCTTGCCGCTGCGCGTGCCGAACAAGACCGAGACCAGCTTGCGCCCGCCCACATTTGCGGTGGCAACAAGATTGAAACCCGACGGGCATATGAAACCGGTCTTGAGGCCATCGGCCTTGTCCCAAATTCTCAGGAGATAGTTGCGGTTGCGCAGCTTCTTGTCGCCGACACTCACGAACGGGGCGGAGTAGTACTTGCGCGCCTGCGGGTAGCGTTTGAGCAGGGCATAGGTGACAATCCCCATGTCGCGGGCGGTGGTCACCTGCTGGCGGTCATAGAGACCGTGCGGGTTGACGAAATGCGACCCGGTCATGCCGAGCTTGCGCGCCGTGTCGTTCATCAGCCGCGCAAAGTTCTCTTGCGTCCCGGCCACGCCTTCCGCCAGCAGCGCGGCCATGTCGTTGGCCGAATAGGCCAGCAGCGCCTGCAGGGCGAAGTCCACGCTGACCTTCGTTCCCGGCTTGAAGCCGATCTTGCTCGGCGGCGGCGCCGATGACGTCTTGGAGACGGTGAGTTTGGTGTCCAGCGAGAGCTTGCCTTGCTGGATCGCCTCGAACACGACGTAAGCCGTGACAATCTTGGTCAGCGACGCCGGGTACCATGGCTTGCCTGCATCGCGGGCAACGATGGCCTTGCCGTCGGCGGCATCGAATACCAGTACGGGCGGCTCGGCTCTTGCGGCGCCGGCCAGCGGCAGCAACAGCATCAGCGCCGCGATAAGCGTCCTGAATACGGCGGGGGAGTCATGCAGGGTCGCGCGTCGCAAGATAAGCTCCAGTCTTCTGTCTTTTACCCCCGGACAGCTTACCATGCCTAACATTGACGGCATGTCCGGATCAATGGCAGCCCGTCGCGGCATCGGGCCTCACGCCGCCTTCCGGCGCGATCTGGCGCCGCCACCGCAATGCAAGCGGACGGAATGTGGGCAAACCTGAACGGAAAAATGGTGCCCCTGGCCGGAATCGAACCAGCACGCCCTTTCGGGCAACAGATTTTGAGTCTGCCGCGTCTACCAGTTCCGCCACAGGGGCACTCAAAACGCGCCGGATCATAGGCACCGCAACGCACCCGTCAACTGCAAACAGGCCGCAGGCCGCAGGCGCCGCCCGTGATGGACAAATCGTGCGCGCGCGCGTATTGGCATTGCCCATGTTGAGATCGATCTACGATTGGGTAATGAGGCTTGCCGGCCACCGCCACGCGCAGTGGTACCTGGCATTGGTCTCTTTCATTGAAAGCTCCATCTTCCCGATCCCGCCGGACGCCATGCTGGTGCCTATGACGCTTGCAAGGCCCGAGCGCGCCTGGCGCTATGCCACCCTCTGCACCATCGCTTCGGTGCTCGGCGGCCTGGCAGGCTACGCCATCGGCTACTGGATGTTCGAGACGCTGGGCCAGATGATCCTCGACTTCTACAATCTGGGCGCCAAGTTCGTGGACTTCCAGGACAAGTTCAACGAATGGGGCCTGCCCATCGTGTTCTTTGCCGGGCTCACTCCCTTCCCCTACAAGGTCATCACCCTGATGAGCGGCGTGACCGAGATGTCGCTGGCCATCTTCATCGCGGCTTCCGTGGTGTCACGTGGCCTCCGGTTCTTCCTGGTCTGCGGCCTGCTGTGGTGGCTGGGTGATCCGATGCGGGTCTTCATCGAGAAATATCTGGGCTGGCTGACGCTGGCTGCGGGCATCGCGCTCGTGGGCGGATTTGCCGCCGTGAAATACCTGTTCTGATCGATCTAGAGTCCGGTTCATGTCCAAACGCATGTCGATAACCAACGTCGCAGCTGCAACCTTTCTGCTTGCCGCAGCAACCATCATTGGCGCCTGGGGCTTCGAACTGATCGGCGGCTACAAGCCTTGCGCCCTGTGCCTGCAGCAGCGCTGGGCCTACTACTTCGCCTTGCCCGTACTGGCGCTGATCTGGCTGCGCGTCTATGGCGGGCGCGCGGACATCGACGTTGTCCGCTGGGGCTTCCTTGCTGTGATGCTCGCCATGCTGCTCAATGCCGGTCTTGGCGTATATCACTCAGGCGTCGAATGGCAGTGGTGGGCCGGACCTGATGCATGCTCCACCGGCGCCGGTCTGTCGGGCGGCTTGCCGGATCTGACCAAGGCGCGGGTGATCAACTGCTCGGAGGCGCAGTGGCGTTTCCTCGGGCTCTCGTTTGCCGGCTGGAACGTGGTGGTGTCGCTGTTGCTTGCTGGCCTCGCCCTGATGGGCGCCCGCCGGACCTATGCTTACGGATCGAGCTCCGTATCCCAGTAGAGATAGTCCTGCCAGCTTTCGTGCAGGTAGTTGGGCGGGAAATGCCGCCCGTTGGCGTGCAGCTGGTGCACCGTCGGCCGCTCCGGCATGTGCGCCGGGTGCATGCCGCAATCCCGGGGCATCTTGTTGGCCTTGCGCAGGTTGCACGGGCTGCAGGCGGTGACCACGTTGTCCCACGTGGTCTGCCCGCCCTTCGACCGGGGAACGACGTGGTCGAACGTCAGTTCCTCGCCATGCCCGCAATACTGGCAGGTGAAACGGTCGCGCAGGAAGACGTTGAACCGGGTGAAGGCGGGATGCCGGGCCGGCTTGACGTAGGTCTTGAGGCTGACGACGGAGGGCAACCGGAATTCGAAGCTGGGAGAGCGCACCATCGTGTCGTACTCGGACACGATGTCGACCCTGTCGAGAAACACCGCCTTGACCACATCCTGCCAGCACCACAGGGACAGCGGATAATAGCTGAGCGGCCTGTAGTCGGCATTCAGGACGAGGGCCGGACAACTCTCCGGCGCGACGTTGGCGTGCAGCACGTTCCTTCCTCTGATTCGGTTGCAGCGAATTCGAACGGCGAACTCCGTTTACTATATCTTGTGCAACGAACGTGTGAAGGCCCGAAATTTGTGTGCGCCCGCAGCGCCTGTCACTCAGCCTTTCCGGGACGGCCTTTCACATGATGCTCCCAAAGGTAGCGCGCGGCTACCGCCCGCCACGGCCGCCAACCGTCGGCAATCGCGTCCATCTCTCTGATCGCGGGCAGCCGTTCGAGCTCGAGGAAGTTCTGCACCGCAGCCCGCACCGCGAGATCACCCGCTGGCCACGCATCGGGCCGGCCGAGACAGGTGATGAGGTAGATGTCCGCACTCCACCGGCCAATGCCGTTCAATCCCATCAAGGCGCGCGCAGCTGCCTTGTCGTCCAGCCGCGCCAGCTCGGCATGGTCGAAAGTGCCTTCGCACTCGGCCTTTGCCGCCTCGATGATGGTGCGCGCCTTGGCTCGCGTCAGGCCCAGCGCCGCAAGCCCGGATTCATCCATCCCTGCTATGTCTGCCGCATCGAACGGCGACAGCGCCGCCGATACACGCTGCCAGATCGCAGCGGCAGCCCGCGCCGAGATCAGCTGCCCGGTCACGATCCATGCCAGCCCTTCAAGCCCGCCAGGCCGCACCCTCAGCGGCGGCAAGCCGTTTCGCTCGTGCAGAACGGCAAACCGTCCATCCAGCCCGATCAGCGCCTGCGCCGCCTGCTCGAGGTCACCGACCGTGTTGATTGCAAAACCGTTTGCCTGCATGAAGTCGGACTATAGCGGGCAGCCAGTGCCCGGCAACTGACAGGCCGAAGAAATCCGATGGCACGACGCAGGTTCAGGTTCGCCCCCAGCCCCAATGGCAGGCTGCACCTCGGTCACGCCTACTCGGCCCTGTTCACCCAGCGCGAGGCGCGCCGCCATGACGGCCTGTTCACCCTGCGCATCGAGGACATCGACACCTTCCGCTGCAAGCAGGAATTTGTCGACGGCATCTTCGAAGACCTTGCCTGGCTTGGTCTCAAATGGCCGGAGCCGGTCCGCCGCCAGTCGAAACACCTGCACGAGTACATCGCCTTCATCGACCGGCTGGAGCGGCTGCGGCTGCTCTATCCGTGCTTCTGCACCCGGGCCAAACTGAATGCCATCGACGGCCCTAAAGACCCTGACGGCGCTCCCGTCTATCCCGGCTTCTGCCGGCTGATGACGAAATGGGAGCGCCAGCGCCGCATGGTCGCCGGTGAGCCCTATGCGCTGAGGCTCGACATGGCCAAGGCCATTGTTGCCGCTGGAGAAAATCTCGCGTTCAGGGAAGAAGGGGTTGGCCCGGCGGGCGAGACCGGCTTGGTGCCGTGCAATCCCAAGGCCTGGGGCGACGTGGTGCTGGCGCGCAAGGATATCGGCACCAGCTACCATATCGCCGTCGTCCACGATGATGCGCTGGAAGGGATCACCCACGTCACGCGCGGCCAGGACCTGTTCCATGCCACCTCGATCCACCGGGTGTTGCAGTCGATCCTCGAGCTGCCGCAGCCGGTCTACATCCATCACCGGCTGATCCCGGACGAGACCGGTCGCAAACTGTCCAAGAGTGCAGGCGACCGCTCGCTCGCGTCCTTGCGCGAAGCAGGCGTGACCGCAGACGAGATCCGTCGCGAACTCGGCTTTGACGCCGCCTAGCCCAGCAGCGCCAGCACCACGGACAGGCTAACCACCGACAGAGCCGTGCCTGCCGCAATGGCGCCAGACACCGCAGCCTCGCCATGCCCTTGCCGCTCGGCGAAGATGAAAGCGTTGGCGCCGGCGGGAAGCGCCGCGAAGAGGATGACGATACCGGCCTCGACCGGCGGCAGGCCCAGCACCTGCAACGCAAGCACCGCAGCAATCATCGGCATCACCGCCAGCTTGAGAGCAAGCAACGTCGCCACCGCCGCCCGGTTGCCTTTGAGCCCGAAGCGCGACAGCGACAGGCCAAGCGCGAAGAGCGCAGCCGGCACGGCTGCATCGCCCAGCATCCCGATGACCTTCGCCGGAACCGGTGACAGCCCGAGACCGGTGAAGTTCCAGGCCATCCCGGCCACCAGCGCCAGTACGATCGGGTTGAAGGCGATGTCGCGTCCCAGCGCCCGCACCAGCCCCATGCCGCCGGAGCCACGCGCCGCGCCTGATGTTTGCGCCAGCAACGTCGCCGCAAACCATTGCAGCGGCAGGTGGATCGACAGGATCAGCGCCATCGGCAAAAGCGCTGCATCCCCATAATGCGCCACGCCAAGCGGCAGACCCAGCATCACCGTATTGCCGAATGCCGCCCCCAGCGCCGCCGATGCGCCGCCAGCACCGCCAAGTCCGGGCACCTTTCGAGACAACACGATGGCAATCACCCAGATCGACGCGACCGCACCAAAGAACGCCGCCCACAATTTCCACGGTGGCGACGGTGGCAAGCCGAAAGATACCATCGCCCTGAACAGCAGCGCCGGAACGGCAAAGCCGAACACGAACATCGAGAGCCCGCGCGCCGAGCCTTCCGCAAACAGGCCCGACCTGCCGCCTGCAAATCCCAGCAGGATCAGCACGAAGACGGGAGCGACCGTGTTGAAGACTTCGATCATGTCGGCTCGTGCTTTTGTGGCGCCATTGCCAATGCTGAAGGCTGCGATACACTGATTGCCATGTCCGGTTCCAGCAGAATACCTCCAAGCGTCGACGGCAAGGCTGCCGAATTGCTGGAGCGTGCATACTCGCTCGAGACCGACGAGGACACCCATGCGCTATACCGCGACTGGGCCGGCACATACGACACCACCATGCTGGACGGTTTGGGATATGTGTCACCGGCGCTGGTGGCTGGTCTGCTGGCAGACAATGCCCCAACCCGCGACGGGGCTGTTCTGGACGTTGGCTGCGGCACAGGGCTGGCCGGGGCGGAACTGGCCGGGCGCGGCTTTACCGCGATCGACGGGCTCGACTACTCGGCTGAAATGCTGGCCGTCGCCGGCGAGCGCGGCATCTACCGCAAGTTGATTGAGGCAGACCTGAACAAACCTCTCGACCTGCCTGATGCCGCCTGGGACGCCGCCATCTGCTCCGGGACCTTCACCCATGGCCACGTTGGCCCGGGCTGCCTGCATGAGCTGTTCCGGGTGCTGAAACCAGGCGCCCTGTTTGCGTTCTCGGTGAATGCCGGCGTGTGGCAGGAAATGGGCTTCGAGAATGCGCTTGAGCGCATCGAGCAGGAGAACATCGCAACGCGCATCAGCCGCACGGCCGGTGTCAATTATCGCACGTCTGACGCGCCTGACAGCTGGCTCAACCTCTATGAACGGCGATAGGGACGAAGCCCTCGCCCGGATCCGCCGCGCCCGCAGCATTGCCGGGGCGGATGAGGCTCGCGACCTCTATGCCGCGTGGGCCGAGCATTACGACAATGATGTATTCGGCACTCTGGAAGTCACCGGCTCGGCACACATTGCCGGGCTGCTCGCAAAACATGTGGCGCCACAGGATGGCCGTTCCATTCTGGATGCAGGCTGTGGCACCGGCGCAGTTGGTGCACTGTTGCATGACATGGGCTTCCGCTACATCGACGGTATCGACATTTCGCCTGAAATGCTGGCCGTGGCGGCCCGCAAGCAAGTCTACCGCACGTTGGCCGCGGCCGATCTAAACCAGCCCTTCGAAGCTCCATTGTCCAGTTACGATGCCGTCGTCAGCGCCGGCACCTTCGTGCATGGGCATGTTGGCGCAAAGGGATTTGCCTCGCTCGCCGGCCTGCTGATACCCGGCGGATTGATGGTTTGCGCAATCGCCGGTCCGGTCTGGGAGCAGGACCGGTTTGACCGGCTGCTGCCGGACCTGCAACTGGAGACGGTCAGCCACAGCCTTGAGGCTGTTCTGCCCGGCGGTGCGGCGGACGTTCACATGCTCGTGGCACGGCGCATCTGACGGCAGCTAGAGCGTCAGCTTGAAACCATCGTGGCTGGCAACGAAACCGAGTCTTCCATAGAAGCGATGCGCCTCGGCGCGCGTCTTGTCGCTGGTCAGCTGAACCAGCCTGCATCCCCGTTCACGGCACAGCCCGATGGCGTGCTCAAGCATCGCTCCGCCGATGCCCTTGCCCCGCAATCGCGTCGCGACGCGGACAGACTCGATCTGCCCACGCCACGCACCTTTTCGGCTCAGGCCGGGAATGAAGGTGATCTGCAGATAGCCCACCAACTCTCCGTTCAGTTCGGCGAGCAGCATCACCTGGTTGGCGTCCTTCGCCATCGCGTCGAATGCCTGCACATAGGACGAATCCAGCGGCAGCGATGCATCGTCCCTGCCCCGGCCGAGGCCATCGTCGGCAATGAGCGCGATGATCGCGGGAAGGTCCCCGGCTTGTGCGCCCCGGAAAATGACGGCAGGTGTAGCCGGGTCAGGCGGCGGCATCGTCAAGCCGGCGTTCGACCAGAGACACGATCTCGCCCATCATGCCGGTCATGCGGAAGTCCTTCGGCGTGTAGACCCGGGCCACGCCCAGCTGCTTCAGCACCCGCGCATCCTCATCGGGAATGATCCCGCCTACCACGACCGGCACCTTGTCCAGCCCAGCCTCGCGCATCCGGCTCATGACCTCGCGCACCAGCGGCACGTGGCTGCCCGACAGGATTGACAGCCCGACAATGTGCGCCTGCTGTTCAATTGCAGCCGAGACGATTTCTTCCGGCGTCAGTCGAATGCCTTCGTAGATTACCTCCATGCCAACTTCGCCGGCACGCACCGCAATCTGCTCGGCCCCGTTGGAGTGACCGTCCAGTCCCGGCTTGCCGACCAGGAACTTCACCGGCACGCCCAGACGCTTCGACAGGGCCTCGACCTGTGCACGGACGGTTTCCGAGTCTTCCCCCGACAACCGGACCACGGTGCCGACGCCGGTCGGTGCCCGGTATTGGCCGAACACGTCACGCAGCGTCTGGCCCCACTCGCCTGTCGTTACGCCTGCCTTGGCGCAGGCAATCGACGGCTCCATGATGTTTCGGCCTTCGAGGGCTGCAGCCTTGAGGTCCGCCAGCGCGGCCTCCACGACAGCAGCATCGCGCTGCTTGCGCCACGCCTTGAGCCGTTCGATCTGCTCCTGCTCGACATGCTCGGGTACGGTCAGGATGGAGGGGCCATCGCCGCCGGACAGGGGCGACGGCTCTGTGGTCTCGAAGGCGTTGACCCCCACGACCGTTTCGCGGCCATCCTCGATGGCCTTGATGCGCGCGCTGTTGGACTTGACCAGTTCGCCCTTCATGTAACCGCTTTCAACCGCGGCTACGGCGCCTCCCATCTTCTCGATGACTTCCAGCTCGGCCCGGGCGGCAGTCTTGAGCGCCTCGACCTTGGCGCTGATCACCGAAGAACCGTCGAAGATGTCATCGTGCTCGAGGAGGTCGGTCTCGAATGCCATGATCTGCTGCATGCGCAGCGACCATTGCTGGTCCCAAGCGCGTGGCAGGCCCAGCGCCTCGTTCCACGCCGGCAACTGCACGGCACGGGCGCGGGCGTTCTTCGACAGTACCACCGCCAGCATCTCGATCAGGATGCGGTAGACATTGTTCTCCGGCTGCTGCTCGGTAAGCCCCAGAGAGTTGACCTGCACCCCATAGCGGAAGCGCCGGAGCTTCTCGTCCTCGACCCCATAACGGTCGCGGCAGATCTCGTCCCACAGCTCGGTGAAGGCGCGCATCTTGCTGAGTTCAGTGATGAACTTGATGCCGGCATTGACGAAGAAGCTGATCCGCCCGACCACTTGCGGGAAATCAGCCTCCGAAACCCGCCCCGATGCCTTGACGCCATCCAGCACGGCAATGGCCGTCGCCAGCGCGTAAGCGAGTTCCTGCGACGGCGTCGCGCCTGCTTCCTGCAGGTGATAGGAACACACGTTCATCGGGTTCCATTTCGGGCACTGGTCCCACGACCAGGTGATCGTGTCGGTGATCAGCCGCATCGACGGTTCCGGCGGAAACACATACGTGCCGCGCGACAGATACTCCTTGATGATGTCGTTCTGGGTGGTTCCGTTGAGCTGCCTGCGATCTGCGCCCTGTTCCTCTGCCACGGCGACGTAGAGCGCCAGCAGCCAGGCCGCCGTGGCGTTGATCGTCATCGAGGTGTTCATCCGCTCCAGCGGAATGTCCTTGAACAGGGCTCGCATGTCGCCGATGTGCGAGACCGGAACGCCGACCTTGCCGACCTCGCCGCGCGCCAGTTCGTGATCGCTGTCATAGCCAGTCTGAGTGGGCAGATCGAAGGCCACGGACAGTCCGGTCTGCCCCTTGTCGAGATTCTTCCGGTAAAGCTCGTTGCTGGCCTCGGCCGTCGAGTGGCCGGCATAGGTTCGGAAAATCCACGGGCGGTCGCGCTTGGTCTCGTCGGTCATCGGTCGGTCTCCGGCAATCTGGCGCGAGCATCCAAGCACGCAGATTGCTGCGGTGCAACCAAACCTTGGGCGTACGGGAAGGATGGCCTCAGCTGGCAGGCGTGAAGCGCTATCAGGTGAACGAAGTGCGGTAGTAGATCATCAGGCCAATTGCAGCGACCGCCATGCCGGCATTGGCGGTGATCGCCACCATGACCATGCCGTCGATGCCCGGCAGCTGATACGAACGCGCCAGCACATTGGCGAAGTAAGCACCCGCGAACAGTGCGGAAAAATTCACCAGCGTATTGAACAACGAGTCGAACTTGAGAACGCCGTTGATGATGGTCGTTCCGACGAGGCACATTGCCACCACCACCAGCAAGGCAGTGGATCCGCCATTGCCCTCGGCAAACGGCGAATAGCTTGAAAAGTGCGCATTTATTCCGATGAGCCGGAGGAAACCATCCATGTCAAGAAGCCCTCTTTCATCCACCAAGAGACGCGGAATCTTGCCACATCAGCCCAAGAAATAACTTGTCAATCTTGATATTTGGTAAACCGCTCCCGGCACGGAGATTCTCGGCAATCATGCAAAAGGCATGTTGCATTGCAACATTAGATGCGCAAATCTTGTGCTACATGAACAGGAGGAATGCCCATGGCCCAACCAGCAGCGAGCCTCGAGCAGGCTGCCCCGCCCGCGAATTCAAACGCGCCGCGCAAGGACCTCTATGAGATCGGCGAGATTCCGCCGCTCGGTCACGTTCCCAAACAGATGTACGCCTGGGCGATCCGGCGCGAACGCCATGGCGAGCCGGAAACGGCCATGCAGGTTGAGGTCGTGCCAACCTGGGAGATCGATTCAGACGAGGTGCTCGTGCTGGTGATGGCCGCGGGCGTCAACTACAACGGCGTGTGGGCTTCGCTCGGCATTCCGATCTCGCCGTTCGACGGCCACAAGCACGATTTCCATGTCGCCGGATCCGACGCCTCGGGCATCGTGTGGGCCGTGGGGCGCAAGGTCACTCGCTGGAAGGTTGGCGACGAGGTCGTCATTCACTGCAACCAGGATGACGGCGACGACGAGGAATGCAATGGCGGCGACCCGATGTTCTCGACCTCGCAGCGCATCTGGGGCTACGAGACGCCCGACGGCTCCTTCGCCCAGTTCTGCCGCGTCCAGGCTCGCCAGTTGATGCCGCGCCCGCAGCACCTGACCTGGGAAGAGGCTGCCTGCTACACGCTGACGCTGGCGACCGCCTACCGCATGCTGTTCGGCCATCGCCCGCACACCCTCAAGCCCGGCCAGAACGTACTCGTGTGGGGCGCCTCCGGCGGCCTCGGCTCGATGGCCGTTCAGCTCATTGCCACCGCCGGCGGCAATGCCATCGGCGTGATTTCCGAGGACGACAAGACCGACTTCGTGATGGGCCTTGGCGCCAAGGGCGTCATCAACCGCAAGAAGTTCGACTGCTGGGGCCAGATGCCCA
>CAZYKZ010000019.1:0-23020 GCA_964648175.1 uncultured Anderseniella sp. | reverse complement strand
GACGACGTGGTGGCCGAAGCCGAACCGGCGTTGACGCTGAGCCAGTAGGCGGTCACGGGGCAGTAGAAATTTGCCCGCGCTCGCCGTACATTGGTACGCCGAAGGGAAATGCCATGAACTCGATCATCGTGAAAGCTGAATGGGACGCTCGCGCCGCCGTCTGGACGGCGGTGAGCGATGATGTGCCCGGTCTTGTGGCGGAGGCCGAAACACTGGAAGCCCTGCGCGCCAAGCTACCTGGCATGATCGCCGACATGATCGAGGAGAACGGGTTGAAGTTCGATCTTGCCGAAATTCCCGTACACATTGTCACTCATCAAGTCGACAAGGTGGCCAATCCGACTGCTGCGTGAATCTCTTGTGCGTTGCGGGTCATAGAAACGGGTGGTGATTTCAATAGGATTGCATCAGCAGGCAGCTATTGGAATCAGATAATGGCGAACTTCTACCGCGACTTGACAGACATTCTGCGCGCCAATGGCTGGGAGTTGCACCGGCAAGGCAGGGGTGACCATGAGATATGGCGCTCGTCGGCCACTGCCAAGTCAGTAACCGTCGACCGGTCCATCAAGTCGCGTCACACGGCAAATGCGGTCCTCAAGCAGGCCGGGTTGCCCAAGTCCTTCTAGTTCAATTTTTCTATTCGTCATCGCCGGGCTTGTCGCGGTTATCCAGTTCCTGAGTCTGGATTCCATTCAGAAAAATTGATCCCCGGCACAAGGCCGGGGATGACAATCGTGTGGAACTTCGTTGCCGTGTGTCCCGGCCGGAGTGCCGGGACCCAGTCTGGGCCCCGGAACAAGTCCGGGGCACATGTGCAAGCTCAAGCCCTCAGACGCTCGTTGTCCGGGTCCCAGGCAGGCTGCGGGATAATCCGGGCAGGGTGCATCTCGTTGTAGATCATGATCTCGAAGCCGCCATCCATGTTGACCTTCTTCGGGTCCACATAGGCGAAGGTGAGGGACTTCTTCACCGCGTGGCCATAGGCGCCGCCGGTGGTCAGCCCGACGATCTCGCCGTTCTGGTAGATCGGTTCGTTGCCCATGCAGTCTGAATCCGTCGCGTCCATCTCCATGTAGACGAGCTGGATGCGCGGCCCCTGCTGCTTGGAGGCGAGGGTAGCGGCCTTGCCGGTGAACTCCTTGTCGAAGCGGCAGAAGCGCTCCATGTCGGCCTCGATCATGGTGATCTCCTGCGTGAGCTCGGAGCCCCAGCCGCGATAGGCCTTCTCCATGCGAAGCGAGTTCATGGCATAGGTGCCGAACAGCTTCAGCCCCATCGGCTCGCCGGTTGCCATGAGGGCGTCAAAGATGGCCGGCAAGCCCGCCATCGGCGCATGGATTTCCCAGCCGAGCTCGCCAACATAAGACACCCGCAGCAGCCGCACGCCCTCGACGCCGGCGACCGACGTCACTGCGCCGCGCAGCCACCTGAGCCCGTCGTTCGACAGGTCCTGCGGCGTGTGCGGCTGCAGAATGTCGCGCGCCTTCGGGCCAGACAGCACCAGCACGCCATAGTCGTCGGTGATGTCGGTTATGGTGACGTCCTCACCGTCGTTCAGCCGCCAGGTCAGGGCGTCCATGTCATGCAGCTGGGCGGTCGCGGCGGACAGCACGTAGTAGTGATCCTCCGCCAGCCGGGTGATGGTGATCTCGCTCTCGATGCGCCCGTTTTCCTTGATGAGATGGGCCAGCACCACGCCGCCGTCCTTGCCCGGCACCTTGTTGGCCGAGATGCGCTCGAGGAAGGCGAACGCGTCCTTGCCCTTCACGTCGAACTTGGCAAACGTTGACAGGTCCATAAGGCCTGCCGCCTCGCGCACCGCCTTGCATTCCTCAGCCACGGCGTCGAACCAGTTGGAGCGGCGGAACGAGTATTCCTCGCCCTTGCCGGTGGGGTCGAACCAGCGCGCGCGCTCCCAGCCGAACACCGCCTGGAACTGCGCGCCGCGGTCCTTGAGCCGGTCGTACAGCGTCGAGGTGCGCAAGGGGCGCTTGTCCATGTGCTGCTCGCCGGGGCGGTAGCAGTAGTACATGTGCTGGTAGTCGACCACGGAGAGGGTGGACACGTAGTCCTTGTCGGCCCAGTTGCCGAACCGGCGCGGATCGAACTCGGCCATGTTGATGTCGGTGGCGCCGTGCACCATCCACTGCGCCAGGTACTTGCCGGCGCCCGCACCCTGGCAGATGCCGATGGAGGCGCCGTTGCACATCCAGTAGTTCTTCGGGCCCGGTGCCGGGCCGAGCAGGAAGTTGGCGTCCGGCGTGTGGGTGATGGCGCCGGAAATGACCGACTTGATGCCGGCCTTGCCGAACAGCGGCATGCGCTCGGTGGCCTTTTCCAGCCACGGCATGAGGCGGTCAAGCTCGGGCGTGACCAGTTCGTTCTCGAAGTCCCAGGTCGGCGGATTGCCGTCCCAGCACACATGCGCGCCTTCGGTTTCGTAGGGCCCGACCAGCACGCCGTGGGTTTCCTCGCGCAGGTAGGAGTGCGAGTAGGGGTCGCGCACCACCGGAAGCTCTTTCGGCAGGTCGATGAGCTCCTGCAGCGGCTCGGTGATGATGTAGTGGTGCAGCATGTTGCAGATCGGCACGTTGTGACCGGTCCACGCGCCCACCACGTCGGCATAGGAGCCTGCTGCGTTGACCACGTGCTCGCAGGTGATGTTGCCCTTGTCGGTGATCACTTGCCACTCGCCGGAAGGCAGCTGCTTGATGTCGGTCACCAGCGTGCGGCGGTAGATCTGCGCACCGCCCTGGCGTGCGCCGGCGGCCATGGCGTTGGTCACGTCGGCAGGGGCAACGTGGCCGTCCGTCACGGTCATGTAGCCCATCTTCACGCCGAAGGTCTCGAGATAGGGGTGATGCTCCTTGATCTCGTCCGGGCCTAGCAGGTGCGCCTCGTAGCCGATCAGTTTTGACACGCCATAGACGCGCTTGAACCACTCCACCTCTTCGTCGGTGATGGCGAGCCGGATGCCACCGCAGCCGTGCCACGACACTGCTTCTCCGGTGAGCTGTTCCAGCTTCGGGTAGAGCAGGGTGCCCTCATTGTGGATCTTGGCAAGGTTCAGCGAGCCGACGAAGTGCGGGCACTGGCCGGCGGCATGCCACGTTGAGCCGGACGTCAGTTCGCCCTTTTCGACCAGAACCACGTCCGTCCAGCCTTCCTGGACGAGGTGGTACAACAGGCCCACCCCCATGATGCCGCCGCCGACGATGACCACGCGTGCATGTGACTTCATTGCTCGAACCCCTTCAGACCGGTCTTGTGTGTTGAGCTGGATTGAACCTGTCCGGGTTCATCGCCGCAAGGGGGTGGGCGACCCTTGCCGTGCGAAAAACGCCATGTGGACTCATCTTGCCAGCAGGTTGTTGAAAGGTGCTAACCTGATGATGAGGCGGCTCAAACAAGGGAGAAAGATCGCATGAAAAGAGCATGCATGATCGCCATTGCGCTGGCGCTGACGGGCCTCTTCCCGGCAGGCGCGGCCATGGCCACCAGCGGTCCCGGATGCCTCAGGGTGGTGAACGTGGAAAGCTGGGATGCGCTCAACGTGCGCGCCCGCGCGGACTCGTCCTCGCGCGTGGTCGACAGGCTGCGGCCCGGCCGCCACGGCATTATTTCCCTGCGCGGCGAGTGCGTGCCGAAATCGCGCCCGTGGGGCAGCCGCTGGTGCCCGATCACCCACTACGATGGTGACTATACCACCAGGGGCTGGGTGAAGGCTCGCTTCGTCAGGGATTCTGAGTGTCCGTAGGCCGCTGGGCTCACATGAGGTGGGTCAGCAGGTAGAACATCGCCGCCGCGAGCAGCGCCGCAGCCGGCACGGTGATGAGCCAGGCCGCGATGATGGTCATGAAGTGCGACCGGCGCACCAGCTTCCGGTAGACCACGTCGTCCTCGCTGCGTTCGTCCGCCTTGGCTGCGACGAGCCCGCCGGCCTCGGCCTTGCGCGCCATGTATTCCCGCCGGCGGGATGAGTGCGTGGTGTAGTATTCGCGCAGGAAGCCCACGCCGAACACCCCGCCCACGGCAATGTGGGTCGACGACACCGGCAGACCGAGCCACGAGGCGACCAGCACGGTGATCGCCGCCGACAGCGCCACGCAGAACGCACGCATCGGGTTCATCTTGGTGATCTGCTCGCCCACCATGCGGATGAGCTTTGGCCCGTACAGGAACAGCCCGAGGCTGATGCCGAACGCGCCGATCAGCATGACCCAGAGCGGGATGGTGACCTTGGCATCCACCGTGCCCGCCTGGATGGTGTGCAGGATGGCAGCCAGAGGACCAACCGCGTTGGCCACGTCATTGGCCCCGTGTGCGAACGACAACAGCATGGCGGCGAACACCAGTGGCATGTGGAACAGCTTGCGCAGCGACTGGTTGCGGTTCTCCATCTTCGCCGACTGGCGCCGGATCATCGGGTTGATGATGGCCATGGACACAAGGAACATGACACCCGAAAGCAGCGCGATCGACAGCCCGTCCAGCGGCCAGATCTTCTTCAGCCCCTTCATGGCCAGATAGGCCGTGAATGAGGCCGCCATCACGGAGATCAGGGCAGGGACCCAGCGCCGCGCGGCTGCGATCTTGTCTTCCTGGTAGATGATGTTCGACTTGATAAACCACAGGAACAAGGCGGCGATGGCGCCGCCCAGCAGGGGAGAAATCACCCAGCTTGCTGCAATCGCGCCCATCACGTGCCAGTCCACCGCGCCGAAGCCCGCCGCCGCAATGCCTGCACCCATGACGCCGCCCACGACGGCATGGGTGGTCGAAACCGGCGCGCCCAGCCAGGTGGCCAGGTTGACCCAGACCGAACAGGCGATCAGCGCCGCCATCATTGCCCACACGAACGTGGCGGGGTCGGCCACCGCTTCAGGCGCCACAATGCCCTTGGAGATGGTCGACACCACGTCGCCGCCTGCGATGATGGCGCCCGCGCTCTCGAATATGGCCGCAATGACCAGCGCTGCCGTCAGCGTCATGGCCTTGGCGCCCACGGCAGGCCCGACATTGTTCGCAACATCGTTGGCGCCGATGTTGAGCGCCATGTAACCACCCAGAATGGCAGCGGCCACGATCAGTGCGCCGTTGGTGCTTTCACCCGTGTAAGCCGCTGCAAGCAACCCGGCGCAGGCCAGGAAAACCAGCGCGATGCCCGGCGCCATCAATTGCTGCGATACAGCGCGGCTGGCCGACTCGACGCTGGTGATCTTGGACAGGTCCTTGTCCAGCGACGTCTTGCGCAAGCCGGTAGGCTGATCTTTTGCGTGGTCGCTCATGGGCAGGGCTCGTGTGACAGTTTGATGACAGTTTTATGACAGCGTCCTTATCAGTCCGCGCTCTTGCGGACCACCTGCTCAACGGATTTATGCCCGGTAATATTCGGCAGGGTTGGCGTCAGGTCGTCAGTTGCCCGAATGCGCCGGACTTCGTCAGCGAGGCCAGCAGTGTCTTCAGGCCGGGCTCGTCTGCTACCTCGATGGCCTCTTCGACGGGCATCCACCTGACCTTGCGCTCGCCCTTTTCCGGAAACTTCTTCAACTGTTCCGGCTCTGCCATGAGGAACACCTCAAGCCGGACGTTGAGCTGCAGGCCGGGCTCGACGCCCTTGGATGCGGTAAAGCTGCCGCACGGCTCGGGGTCCGCCGTGCCGCGCAGGCCGGCCTCCTCGTACGCCTCGACGGCAGCGGCCTCGGCATGGCTCAGGTGCTTTTCGGGCCAGCCCTTGGGCAGTATCCACCGTCCGGTGCCGCGCGATGTGACCAGGCAAACCTCTATCCGGTCGTTGCGCACGCGCCACGGCAGGGCCGCAACCTGCAGCAGCTGGTTGCGCGCGCTGAACACCTGCATGGCCTTCATCAGCCAGCCTGGCTTGCCGTCATTTGCCATTGGTCTCGCTTTCCGGAACGTACACTCGCAACGCACCAGACGGTAGCGACTGTATACGATTCTCGCGCGAAGATAGCGGTTTCTGACCGCAATTCCCGAGTCTTCATCGCTTGCATGGCGGCAGCATGACGAATTGCCAGATTGTGCCTGCGCAGGCCGGGAAAGCCGTTGGCGGCAGGCACTGACCGCGCTAGAGTCGCGCCCCATGAACTTGCGCCCCAATATCAAGACCGGTTTTTCCGTCTGTCCCCACGATTGCCCGTCGCAATGCGCGCTGGAGGTGGAGGTGCTCGACGCCCACACCATCGGCCGGGTACGGGGAGCAAAGGACAACAGCTACACCGCCGGGGTGATCTGCGAGAAGGTGGGCCGCTATGCCGAGCGCGTCCACCATCCGGACCGCTTGCTCCATCCGCTAAAGCGCAAGGGCGCAAGGGGCGATGGAGAGTGGCAGCGCATTTCCTGGGATGATGCGCTGGATGAGCTGGCCGAAGCCATGCTAAAGGCCGAAGAGCGCTACGGCGCGGAAGCTGTCTGGCCCTACTATTACGCCGGCACCATGGGCCTCGTCATGCGCGACGGCATCAACCGGCTGCGCCACGTGAAGGGCTATTCCGGCATGTACGACACCTTCTGCGTGTCGTTGCCGTGGACCGGTTACCTCGCCGGCACTGGCCGTCTGGGCGGCGTGGACCCGCGCGAGATGCGCAAGTCGGACCTGATCGTGATATGGGGCACCAACCCGGTGAACACGCAGGTCAACGTGATGACCCACGCGACCGCCGCCCGCAAGGAGCGCGGCGCGAAGCTCGTGGTGGTGGACATCTACGAGACCGGCACCATGAAGCAGGCCGATCATGGCTACGTGATCCGCCCCGGCACCGACGGTGCGCTTGCCTGCGCGGTGATGCACGTGGCCTTTCGCGATGGCCATGCAGACCGTGATTACATGGCGAGATACACCGACGATCCGGCAGGCCTTGAAGCGCACCTGAAGGACAAGACGCCGGAATGGGCAAGCGCCATCACCGGTCTGGCCGTCGAGAGCATCGAAGAACTTGCCGGCCTGATCGGCCAGACGAAACGCACCTATTTCCGGCTGGGCTATGGCTTTGCCCGCCAGCGCAATGGCTCAGCCAGCATGCATGCCGTAACATCGATCCCCGCCGTCATGGGCCATTGGCAACACGAAGGCGGCGGCGCCATGCACTCCAATTCCGGCATCTACCGCTGGAACAAGACCATGATCGAAGGCCTCGACGTGTTCGACCCCAAGGTGAGGATGCTCGACCAGTCGCGCATCGGCGCGGTGTTGTGCGGCGACAAGTATGACCTTGGCGACGGTCCACCGGTGACGGTGCTGTTCACCCAGAATACCAATCCGGTCTCCGTGGCGCCGGACCAGACCCGGGTGAAGCAGGGCTTTGCCCGGGACGATCTGTTCATCTGCGTGCACGAGCAGTTCATGACCGAAACGGCGGCGCTGGCCGACATCGTGCTGCCGGCAACGCAATTCCTTGAGCATGACGACCTTTACCAGGGCGGCGGCCACCAGCACATCATGCTTGGCCCGAGGCTGATCGAGGCGCCGGGCGAGTGCCGGTCGAACCATGACGTCATCTGCGATCTGGCGAGCCGCGTCGGGGCCGAGCACGAGGGCTTCAACATGAGCCCGCGCGAGCTGATCGACTGGACGATGCTCAATTCCGGACGGCCCGGCCTCGCCGAGCTTGAGCAGCAGAAGTGGATCGACGTGCAGCCTGACTTCGAGACCTCGCATTTCCTTGGCGGTTTCGGCCACAAGGACGGCAAGTACCGCTTCGCCGCGCGGTGGCACGAGTCCAAGCACAAGCGTCATACCGGAACGATGGGGCCGGTGGATGCGATGCCATCGTTCCCGGACCACTGGCCGGTGATCCAGGAGGCGGATGAGGTACATCCGTTCCGCCTCGCAACCAGCCCGGCGCGCACTTTCCTCAACTCTTCGTTCAACGAGACGCCGTCGTCGATGAAGCGCGAGGGCCGGCCTCAGGCTCAGATGCACCCGGACGACATGGCCGCCAACGGCCTCGTTGAAGGGCAGAAAGTCATCCTCGGCAACGAGCTGGGCCAGGTGCGCCTGCACGTGACCGCCAACGCGACCCTGCAACGCGGCGTCCTGATTTCAGAAGGGATATTCCCCAACCATGCCTTCGAGGACGGTTGTGGCATCAACACGCTTGTCGGCGCCGACCAGCCGGCCCCGGTTGGCGGCGGCTGCTTCCACGACATCCACGTCTGGGTCAAGGCCGCTTGACTCAACCTCTCAGGCCGAGTCCGCAAGCCCTTGAAAAGAATCGTTTCCTGCCGATGAGAATCGCGGCACGCTTCTGCCCATGATATTCGACAGGCAACGCCCTCCGGTGGCTGAATACATCTGCATCGCGGTGCTCATCGCGGTTGCGACCATGGCGCCGCTGGCCGTGCTAGCTGCGTCGATGCCTTGAATTCCGCCCCTGGCGTTACCATCTGATCGATGCGGGAAGGTTCTCCCGCATTTCATGTGAGTTTGCGTTGCCGAGTACGGTTCAATCGCGAAGGACGACCGTCACATGACCCGTTCCCATACAGGCAAGCTGATGCTGATGGCGTTCTGCCTCGCCCTTGCATGCGCGGCAGTGCCGGTCGTGGTGCTGGCAGGCTGAGGTCAGCCGGTTCTGGCCAGTTCTGGATAAAACTCCTCCATCATCCGCTCGTTGTACGCCAGCAGGTTCGCATGCCCTTGCGCGTGGGCGAGCAGCTCGCTGTCGAATACCGGGCATAGCGCCGATGCAGCAAAGGCGAATGCCGTGGCGTCTGCCCCACAGGGCGCGTCACCCATCAGATAACGGTTGTCACCCAGCACATCCGAAAGCGACTGCAGCGCCATTGCGCCCAGCTGGCAGATCTCCGCCCGGCTGTGCCGGCCCATGCCGTGGCCCCACAGGTTACGCTTCACCTGGCGGCGGATCATCGGCACCGCGACCATCCGGATCGGCTGGGGGATGGCATCGAAGAACGAGCGCGGACCGCGGTCGAAGTTCTCGTCCACCATCCAGCGCTCGTACATGATGGCCCAGTAGAGATTGTCCTCCAGCATCTTCTCGACTGCATAAGCGATGCCGCGTTCGCGCGCGCTCAAGCTTTTGTCGAAATCGATGCGGTACTTGTTCTCCAGATGCAGCCGGATGAACGTTGAATCGGGGATGAACTCGCCGCTGTCCACCAGCACCGGAAACTTCTTCTTTGGCGCCTTGGTCACGTCACCCGCGTGGGTGCGGTAATCGAGGCCGGACAATTTCATCAGCATGTCGCCCTTCATGGCAAACGGGCTCGGGTCGGGCAGCCCGAACGCCGGGCCAAAGATGTGAAGGATGAGGGACATGCGAGCTCCCGTTTGTAGCGAACAACGCCGGGGATGGTGAGCGGCAACCGCGCTTGTCTCAAGCCAAAACCTTGTGAAGCCGGCAATTCCACATCTTCCACAATGCGGAATGCTATCTCGTTTTTGGAGAATGCAATGGTAAAAACATTTTACCAATCACAGGAGATCCGCATGACCACGCCGCTGAACATCCTCATCCTTGGCGCTTCCTATGGCTCGCTGCTCGGCACCCGCATGGCCTTTGCCGGTCACAACGTCACGCTGGTCTGCCTGCCGGCGGAGGCCAATGCCATCAATGCCCACGGCTGCAAGGTGCGCATGCCGGTGCGCGGTCGCGAAGGCCTGGTGGAGCTCGACAGCCGTGTGGCGCGTGGCAGGCTGAAGGCTTGCGGCGCAGGCGAAGCGGAACCGGCGAAGTTCGATCTGGTCTGCCTTGCCATGCAGGAGCCCCAGTACCGGGCCGACGGCGTGCGCGAGCTGATGGGCCGGGTGGCTGCATCGCGCAAGCCGGTCATGTCGATCATGAACATGCCGCCGAAGCCGTTCCTGGCCCGGCTGCCGGGTGTCGACACCTCGATCCTTGAGCCGTGCTATTCCAGCAGCATCGTGTGGGATGCGATCGACCCGAAACTGGTGACGCTCGCCAGCCCCGACCCGCAGGCCTTCCGCCCGCCGGACCAGCCGGTCAACGTGCTGCAGGTGTCGCTGCCGACCAACTTCAAGGTGGCCCGCTTCGAGGACGATGCCCACACGCGCCTGCTGGAACGGCTTGAGGCGGACATCGCGGCATCGCGTATCGCGGTGGACGGCGAGATGATCGAACTGCCCGTCAAGCTGAAGCTGCATTCATCGGTCTACGTGCCGCTGGCCAAGTGGGCCATGCTGCTGACCGGCAACTATCGTTGCGTTGGCGCCGACGAGGTCCGACCGATCCGCGATGCGGTGCATGCCGATCTCGAGCTCTCGCGCTCCATCTATGACTGGGTGTGCGAGGTGTGCGTGAAGCTGGGCGCAAGCCCGGACGACATGGTGCCGTTCGAGAAATATGCCAACGCGGCAAGCGGGCTTGCCAAGCCGTCGTCGGCTGCGCGCGCACTGGCGGCGGGCGCTACGGCCATCGAGCGGGTCGACCTTGTGGTACAGTCGCTGGCCGGTGCGATGGGCATGAGCAACCCGCACGTCGATGCGACCGTGGCCAACGTCAATGGCTGGCTGGAGCGCAACCGTCAGGCTGCCGTCAAGGCTGGCTAGCCGTTCTGGAGGATCGACAGTGTCGCGGCCGCGTCGTCTGCAAAGACGGTGCGGCCTTCGCGCATTGAAATACGATCCTGGGCCAGCACGTCCAGCACTGCCGGATAAAGCTTGTGCTCCACGCTCAGCACCCGCGCGGCAAGCCGGTCGGGGTCGTCGCCCGGCAGCACTGGCACCACGCCCTGCGCAATGATCGCGCCGGCATCCAGCTCCTCCGACACGAAATGTACCGAGCACCCATGCACCCGAACGCCAGTCTCAAGCGCGCGTTCGTGGGTGTCGACGCCCTTGAACAACGGCAGCAGGGAAGGGTGGATGTTGATCATCCGGCCCGCCCATTTGCTGATGAAACCGCCTGTCATGATGCGCATGAAACCGGCACACGCCACCAGTTCGCAGCCATTCGCCATCAGCGCCTCGTGCATCGCGGCATCCAGCGCCTCTCGGCTGCCAAGCTGCTTGT
This sequence comes from uncultured Anderseniella sp., assembly GCA_964648175.1. Classification (GTDB taxonomy): domain Bacteria; phylum Pseudomonadota; class Alphaproteobacteria; order Rhizobiales; family Aestuariivirgaceae; genus Anderseniella. The sequence goes on along the minus strand of CAZYKZ010000019.1, from coordinate 12,002 downwards.
GATCGAGTGCCACCGTTGCGATGCCATGCGACGCTGCCGTTTCCAGCCCCTTTGCGTCGGGGCGATTGGAGATGACGCAGGCCACCTCATAGGCGCAGTCTGGCTGCTTCGAGCGGGCAATCAGCGAGGCCATGTTGGAGCCACGCCCCGAGATCAGAATGCCAACCCGCCTTCGCGCCATGTCAGGCACCGGCGGCAAACTTCAGCTTGCCGGCATACTTGACCCGCGCCTGCCGCCCGCTGCGCTCGATGATTTCGCCCAGCCGCACCACCTGCTCGCCGTTGGCGGCCAGCGTCAGCATGGCGTCGTCGGCTTCTGCGGCGTCAACCACCACCACCATGCCGATGCCGCAGTTGAAGGTGCGCAGCATCTCGGAAGGTGCGATGCCGCCTTGCTCCGCCAGCCAGCCGAACACCGCTGGCGCCTCGAACGAGGCAAGGTCGATGAGCGCCGCGCACCCGTCCGGCAGCACGCGGGGGATGTTCTCCGTAAATCCGCCGCCGGTGATATGGGCCAGCGCCTTGACGCCCTTGTGCGCGCGGATGGCAGCCAGAACCGGCCTAACGTAGATGCGGGTCGGCGCGATCAGCGCTTCGCCTAGCGTCTTCGAACCATCGAACGGCGCCTTGGCGCTGTACTTGACGCCCGACACGTCGACAATCTTGCGGATCAGCGAATAGCCGTTTGAGTGCGGGCCGGACGACGCCAGCCCGATGATCACGTCGCCTGCCTTCACCGTCTTCTTCGGCAGGATGGCGCGGCGTTCAACTGCGCCTACGGCAAAGCCCGCAAGGTCATAGTCCGCGCCGTGATACATGCCCGGCATTTCCGCCGTTTCGCCGCCGATCAGCGCGCAGCCCGCCTGGCGGCAGCCCTCGGCGATGCCGGCGATGACGTCGCGGGCCACCTTCACGTCCAGCTTGCCGGTGGCATAGTAGTCGAGGAAGAACAGCGGTTCCGCGCCCTGGACCACCAGGTCGTTGACCGACATGGCTACAAGGTCGATGCCGACGCCGGAGTGGATGCCGGTCTCGATGGCCACGCGCAGCTTGGTGCCGACGCCGTCATTGGCGGCCACCAGCACCGGGTCCTTGAAGCCGCACTTCTTCAGGTCGAACAGTCCGCCGAAGCCGCCCAGCGCCGGGTTTGAGCCCTTGCGCCGGGTGGAAGCCGCCAGCGGCTTGATCGCATCAACGAGCGCGTTGCCCGCATCGATGTCCACGCCTGCCTGCGAGTAAGTCAGTCCATTGCTGCGCTTTGCCATGTTGCTGCCCGGATGCTGGGTTTGTAAGCGGTACCGGCAGCTCTGCCATGCAGGCGCGCTGCGCCGGTTGACAGGTGCCGTAAGCCACCCCTTATTGGTGGATCGGACGGGACATGCGCAAGGAAAATCGCCGGTTGATGCCAAGCTTTGTCCACGATAAGCCAATGCCGGGTGGCGCGAAGGTGCGCCGTGGACGGTCCGGGGGAAACGGTCAGGTGCGGGCAGGAGATTTCATGCTGCGGTGGGCAGTAGGCCAACTCATGCGATTCGCCGTTCTGGCGCTGGCGCTGCATCTGTTGCACGCGCCCGTGGCCATCGCGACGGAGAATCCGTTGTATACCATCCAGGGCGTCGAGGTGGACGTTCAGGCCGACACCGCAGCGCAAGCCAAGAAGCAGGCGATCACCGAGGCGAACGTCAAGGCGTTCACCGCCTTCGCCCAGCGCGTCGGCAGCGACCAGGCCGTATTGGACGAGATCGCCAAGATCCCGCCCAAAGACATCGACGCCATGCTCAACTCGCTGTCCATCGAGGAAGAGCGCACCGGCCCGGGCCGTTATATCGGCAAGCTGACCGTGCGCTTCCTGCCGGACAAGGCGCGCGCCGTGATGAACAGGCTCGGCGTCAGCTATTCGGAAAAAATTGCCGGCCGCACCGTGATAGTTCCGGTCTGGCGCGCAGCTGACGGGTCATGGCAGGTGTGGGAGGACAATCCATGGCGCGAAGCATGGCTGTCCTTGCGCGCCGAGAACGCGCTCGTGCCAATCATCGTGCCGCTGGGCGACCTGACCGACACCAGCACGCTGACGCCGGAACTGGTCACGTCCGGCGATGCCTCGGCCCTTGAGGCGCTGCGGCTGCGATACGATGCAGAGGCTGCGATGGTTGCTTACGCGCAGCCGGTGGGCGAGGATACGGTACAGGCCGTCATGTCAGGCGACAGCCCGGTCGGCAAGCTGGCTTTCGACAAGACCTACGCTGCCGAGAACGGCGGCGGCATTGCCGAAGCGACGCAGCTTGCAGCCCTGCGCTTTCACGAGGTCATGCTGCAGCGCTGGAAAAAGCTGACCGAGGAACGGCCGATCACCAGGGCCCTGCCGATTGCCACGCTTCCGGTGGCGGTATCGTTCTACACCAACGACGAGTGGACCAACCTGCGCTCCCGCATTCTCGCCACGCCCGGCGTATCCAGCGTCGACATATCGACCATCTCGCAAGGCGGCGCTATGGTGCAGCTATCGTATGTGAGCGCTTTCGAGCAGTTGCGGCAGTCGTTGTGGGCCAGCGGGCTGGCCCTGCAGAACGTGGGCGGAACATGGGTCCTGCAAACAAACTGAGGCAGATGTCTGAATGACGTTGCCCAATTTCATCACCATCGCCCGCATCTTTCTGGTGCCCGCGATCGTGTGGCTGCTGTTTGCCCACTCCTATGGCCTGGCCTTCATGCTGTTCCTGATAGCCGGGCTGTCCGACGCGCTGGACGGTTTTCTCGCCAAGCAATTCAACCTGCGGTCGGAGCTGGGCGCCTATCTCGACCCGCTCGCAGACAAGGTCCTGCTGGTTGCCATCTACGTGGTGCTTGGCATTTTCGAACATCTGCCCGCCTGGCTGGTCATCATGGTCGTCAGCCGCGACGTGGCAATCGTCGGCGCCGTCATGCTGTCGTGGCTGCTCGGCAAGCCGGTCGAGATGGACCCGCACATGGTGTCCAAGGCCAACACGGTGATGCAGATACTGCTGGTCGTGCTGGTGCTTGGCGGGCTTGCATTCGCTCGTGTGCCGCAGTCGCTGGTCGATGTGGGCGCTGCCGTCGTGGGCCTGCTCACGCTTGCGTCCCTTGCAGTTTATCTGCGTGACTGGCTACAACACATGGCAGGTCCGGACAGCGATGGCGGGCCGGGTGCACCGCAGGGCTCGCGGTGAGGCACAGGAAAAGGTTGGGCCAGTTACAATGACCATCCAGCGGCAGGTATCCATCTGGCTGATCGTGCTTGGCGCGATCATCGCCTTCATGTGGCTGTTCAAGGACATCCTGCTGCCGTTCCTCGCCGGCATCGTGCTGGCCTACTTCCTAGACCCCGTCGCCGACGCGCTCGAACGCATGAAGCTCCCGCGCCTGGCTGCGACGCTGGTCATCGTGCTGACCAGCGCGTTCGGCCTTGTTCTGGTGCTGCTGCTGGTCGCGCCAATGATCGGCGATCAGATCGGTCGCTTCGCTGCGAGATTGCCCCAGGATGTCACCACGCTCGTGCAGTTGTTCGATGCCCATGCGCCCGAGTGGATCAAGTCTGCCCTGCAGCGGACCGAGACCGCATTGCCCCAGTCGGCTACCGAAATTGCCACCAAGGCCGCAGGCTGGATCGCCCAGCTCGTGCAGTCGATCGTCAGCGGCGCCAACGTGGTGTTCAACATCATCTCGCTGCTGGTGATCACGCCGCTGGTCACCTTCTACATGCTGAACGACTGGGATCGCATGATCGAGCGCATCGACAGCTGGGTGCCGCGAGAACATGTCGAGACCGTGCGTTCCATTGCCCGCGACATCAACACGGCGATGGCCGGCTTCATCCGCGGGCAGGGCACTGTCTGCCTCGTGCTGGGCATCATGTATGCTCTCGCGTTGATCCTCGCCGGGCTGAATTTCGGCCTTCTGATCGGGCTGACGGCGGGGCTTTTGTCCTTTATCCCGTATTTCGGCGCTGCCGTCGGCGGCATCCTCGCCATCGCCACAGCGCTGGTGCAGTTCTGGCCCGACTGGGTGCAGGTACTGATCATCGCCGCGATTTTCGCTGCCGGCCAGTTCATCGAGGGCAACTTCCTCAGTCCCAAGCTGGTGGGCCGCTCGATCGGCGTGCATCCGGTCTGGCTGATGTTTGCGCTGCTGGCTTTCGGCTATCTGTTCGGGTTTGCCGGCGTTCTGCTGGCGGTGCCGCTGGCCGCCGCCATCGGCGTGCTGTCGCGCTTCCTGCTTGATCAGTACCTGTCGTCGAAACTGTACCTCGGCACGTCGTCCGGCAAGTCCAAGCCGCCAACGGATTGATCACTCGTGTTGCCGCCCGTGATCAGCCGCAAAGCAAACCAGCTCGCCTTCGACCTGCCGCACAGGGCCGCGACGGGACGCGACGACTTTCTGGTGTCCGCCGCCAACGAGGCCGCTGTGGCGGCGGTCGACGCATGGCCCAACTGGCCCAATCCCGTACTCGTGCTGGCAGGCGAGCCTGGCTCCGGCAAGAGCCACCTGGCCGATGTCTGGCGCGCGCGCTCCGGCGCGAGGCTGGTGGACGCAAGCCAGCTTTCCCGCGACGCGGTGCCGGCGCTGCTGGAGACGCATGCCGTGGTGGTGGAGGACGCGCCGGGCGCCGCCCTGGACGAAGTCGCGCTGTTCCATCTCATCAACCTGGCGCGGGAGACCGGTGGCAGCATACTGATGACCGCCCGGAAGCTGCCGGCCCAGTGGAACGTGTCCCTGCCTGACCTGCGCTCACGCCTGAACGCCGCCCAGGTTGTCGCCTTGGGCGATCCGGACGATGCCCTGCTGCGCGGCGTACTGGTTAAGCTGTTCGCCGACCGGCAACTGGCCGTCGGAGAGGCGGTCATAAGCTACATGGTCACGCGGATGGAGCGCTCGTTCGAGGCCGCGCGCCTGCTGGTTGCCGCCATCGACGCCCGCGCCCTTGAAGAACGTGCCGAGATTACCCGCGGCCTGGTTGCGAGGGTCATGCAGGAAGAGTTCGAACCGGACCTGTTTGGCGACGACTGAGCGGCCCATGCGGGTGCTGGCGCGCCGGGTCCTTTTGGTCCGTTTCATGCATGTGTTACAAATCTCTGACACACGAGCGATTTCTGCCATGTTTTGCCCGGACGGTTGCAGCGAATGAACATAGAGAACCCCACAGAAACCGACCTTGCCATGGCGATGGCGAAGGCTGCCAGCGACCTGGATTCAGAGGAGCTGCGCACCTCGCCAAAGCGGTTCTTCAACCGTGAACTCAGCTGGCTCGGCTTCAACTACCGTGTGTTGATGGAGGCGCGCAACGCCAGCCATCCGCTGTTCGAAAGGCTGCGGTTCCTGTCGATTTCCGGCAACAATCTCGATGAATTCTTCATGGTTCGCGTGGCCGGCCTTGCCGCCCAGATTCGCGAGCAGGTGTCGGAAGTTTCGCAGGACGGGCTGACGCCGGCCGAGCAGCTGTCGCGCGTGCGCGCCGCCGGCGCCGACCTGATGGGCGAGCAGGACCAGCGCTGGCTGGCCTTGCTGGAGGAACTCGAGGCCAACGGCGTTCGGCTTATCAATACCGCCGAACTGTCGGACGATGACCGCGACTGGCTCGACGCCCGCTTCCACGAGCAGGTGCTGCTGGTGCTCACCCCCATGGCCATCGACCCCGCGCACCCGTTTCCGTTCCTGCCCAATCGCGGCCTGATGATCGCGCTGCAACTGGTGCGCAAGGGTGATGGCGAGCGCATGAACGCCATCGTGCAGATTCCGCAGCAGCTTGAGCGCTTCGTGCGGATGCCGGACGCCGGCGACGGCAAGGAAGTGGCCCGTTTCATCAAGATCGAGGACATGGTCACCCATTTCGCCCCGCGCCTGTTCCCCGGCTACAAGCTGGCGGGCAGGGGAGTGTTCCGCATCCTGCGCGACAGCGATATCGAAATCGAGGAAGAGGCCGAAGACCTTGTGCGCTATTTCGAGCGTGCCCTGAAGCGCCGCCGCCGCGGATCCGTGGTTCGCCTCGAGGTGGATGGCGGCTGCCCGCCCGAACTGCGCGATTTCATCGCCCACGAGCTGGGCGCGGAAGGCGACGCCGTGGTGATCTGCAATGGCGTGGTCGGCTATTCCGATACCTCGCAGCTGATCATCGACGAACGCCCCGAACTGCGCTTCACGCCCTACAATCCCCGCTTTCCCGAACGCATCCGCGATCATGGCGGCGACTGCTTCGCGGCCATCCGCCAGAAGGACATCATCGTCCATCACCCCTACGAGTCGTTCGACGTGGTAGTGCAGTTCGTGCGCCAGGCCGCCAACGACCCGGATGTGGTCGCCATCAAGCAGACGCTCTACCGCACCTCCAACCAGAGCCCGATCGTCGAGGCGCTGATCACGGCGGCGGAAGCCGGCAAGTCGGTCATGGCGGTGGTCGAGCTGAAGGCGCGCTTCGACGAGGAAAAGAACATCCAGTGGGCGCGCAATCTCGAACGCGCCGGCGTGCAGGTGGTGTTCGGCTTCGTCGAGCTGAAGACCCACGCCAAGACGTCCATGGTGGTGCGCCGCGAGGGCGGTCAGCTGCGCACCTACGTGCACTTCGGCACCGGCAACTATCACCCGATCACAGCACGCATCTATACCGACCTGTCGTTCTTCACCTGCGATCCCGCCCTGTGCCGGGACGCCGCGCGGTTGTTCAATTACATTTCCAGTTATGCCGAGCCGGCGGAACTGGAGCGCATTGCGCTGTCGCCGCTCACCCTGTCGAAGCGCCTGCTCGAGCATATCGGCGAGGAGATCGCCCACGCAAAAGCCGGGCGGCCCGCCGCCATCTGGGCGAAAATGAACTCGCTGGTGGACCCGGAGATCATCGACGCGCTGTACGAGGCAAGCTGTGCGGGCGTGCAGATCGACCTGGTGATCCGCGGCATCTGCTGCCTGCGTCCCGGCGTGCCCGGCCTGTCGGAAAACATCCGCGTCAAGTCGATCATCGGCCGCTTTCTGGAGCATTCCCGGATTGTCTGCTTCGGCAATGGCGAGGGGTTGCCGTCCAAGAAGGCGCGGGTCTACATCTCGTCCGCCGACTGGATGCCGCGCAACCTGCATCGCCGGGTGGAAACGCTGGTGCCCGTTGATACGCCCACCGTCCACCAGCAGGTGCTCGACCAGATCATGGTCGCAAACCTGAAGGACAACCAGCAAAGCTGGCTGCTCATGCCCGATGGCCGCTCGCAGAGGGTTGCGCAGGGGCCGGATGAAGAGCCGTTCAACGCCCACGAGTACTTTATGAACAACCCATCGCTGTCCGGACGAGGAAGTTCTTTGAAAGAAAGCCTTCCACCTGCTATTGCCGGAAGCAAGGACAACACGACCGGGAGACCTTAGCGTTCAACCCGGTATTGAAGACGAAGGCAGGCAGGCTAAGGTGAACCCGGCCAGAAAACTGGACAGGATATCCGGCGCCCCGCCCGTGGCGGTGGTCGACATTGGCTCCAACTCGGTGCGCATGGTGGTCTATGACGGACTGCGGCGTGCACCCTCTCCGATGTTCAACGAAAAGGTGCTGTGCGGCCTTGGCCGCGGCGTGGCCGAGACCGGTGCGCTGGACGACAAGGCGTCCGAACGCGCGCTGCTGGCGCTCACCCGGTTCCGCGCCCTGATCGTGCAGATGAAGGTGGAAGAGGTGTTTGCCGTTGCCACCGCCGCCGTGCGCGAGGCCAGCAACGGCCGCGATTTCATCAAGCGCGCCGAAAAGTGCCTGAAAGCCGACATCGCGGTGCTGACCGGCAAGCAGGAGGCCAACTTCGCCGCCCACGGCGTCTTGTCGGCCACGCCTGATGCCGATGGCGTCGTGGGTGACCTGGGCGGCGGCAGCCTTGAACTGGTCGACGTGCGCGGCGGCAAGCTGCGCGCCGGTGTCACCCTGCCGCTCGGACCCTTGCGCATCATCGGCGAGATCGGCAGTACCGACACCGAAGCCGCGCGGGCCTTTATCGACGAGCAGCTGGACAAGGCCGGGCTTCTGGCGGGCCTGGCTGGACGCACCCTCTATGCGGTGGGCGGCGCCTGGCGCAACCTCGCCCGACTGCACATGGCGCAGGTGCATTATCCGTTGACCATCGTGCAGGGCTATACGCTCGACCACTCGACCGCCCGTTCCCTGGCCAATTTCGTGTCGCAATTGTCGCCCGACACGCTGAAGGGAATCGAGTCGGTATCCAAGAGCCGCGCCGAGACGTTGCCGCTGTCGGCGCTCGTGCTTGAGCGCATCCTCGCCCGCAGCATGCCGGCGCATTTCACCACCTCTGTCTACGGTGTGCGCGAAGGCGTGCTGTACAAGCAGCTCAACAAGCGGGTGCGCGATACCGACCCGCTGCTGAACGCCTGCTGGGATTTTGCCAAGCGCTATGCGCGCTCGCCCAATCATGAGCTTGAGCTGTGCAAGTGGACCGACCCGCTGTTCAACCGCGGCAAGATGGCCGAAGCGCCGCTTGAGACCCGTCTGCGCCATGCCGCCTGCATGCTGGCCGACATATCGTGGCGGGCAAATCCGGACTATCGCTCGGGCCGCGCGCTGACCATCATTTCACAGGCTTCGATCGTAGGGGTGGATCATCCCGGCCGCGTGTTCCTCGCCCTGGCGGTGTTCTTCCGCTATCAGGGCGTCAATACCAAGCAGGCCCCGCGCGAACTGGCCGAGCTCATTTCCGAAGATGAGCTTGAACGCGCCCGCGTCCTGGCTGGCGCCATGCGGCTGGCCTATGTGCTGACCGGCGCAATGACCGGGCTGCTGCCGAAGATCAAGCTGTTCGTGGAGGACAAGAAGCTGGTTCTGGCCATGCCGAACAAGCTTTCCGGGCTTTATGGAGAGTCGGTGCAGAAGCGGCTCAACCAGCTTGCCGGCGTCATGGGGCTGGAGGCGGAAGTCCGCCGCTAGGCGAGGGGCCGAGGCTCAGGCCTCGAAGATGTCCGGCCGGCCCTTGCGGATGCCGATCATCAGCTTTCCCTGCTTCAGGCCTACCGCGATGTTGCCGAACAGCTCGCGCCGCCAGCCGTGCATCATCGGCAGGTGATCGCCGCCATTGCCGGCCAGTTCCTCGATCTCGGCAGCGTTGGCAATCAGCCGCGGTGCGATGTTCTCGCGTTCTGCCACGACCTTCAGGCCAAGCTTCAGGATGTCGGCAATTGCCGAAGCGCCTTCCGGCTGCGGCCCTTTTTGCGGTTCGAGCTCGGGCAGGTCGTCCTTGTTCATGGCGATGCCCGCCTGGATCGCCTTGAGAATTTCATCGCCGAGACCGCCCTCCGCCAGCCCCTTGGGCAGGGCGCGCAACTTGGACAGTGCGGCCTTGTCGCCGGGCGCCTGGGTGGCGATTTCGATGATGGCGTCGTCCTTGACGATGCGCTGGCGCGGCATGTTCTTGGCCTGCGCCCGCTCTTCGCGCCACCGCGATACCGCAATGGCGATGCCGAGCTGGCGGGCATTGCGCGGGCGGAACTTCAGCCGTTTCCAGGCGTCGTCCGGATTGGATTTGTAGGTGTCGGCCGAGGCGATGATCGCCATTTCCTCGCTGAGCCAGGACGCGCGGCCATTCTTCTCCAGCATCGCCTTGAGCTTCTCGTAGACCACGCGCAGGTGGGTCACGTCCGACAGGGCGTACCTGAGCTGCTTGTCCGACAGCGGCCTGTGCGACCAGTCGGTAAAGCGCGACGACTTGTCGATCTGCTCGCCGGCCAGTTTCCGCACCAGCGCCTCATAGCCGACCTGGTCGCCAAACCCGCACACCATGGCCGCAACTTGCGTGTCGAACAGCGGCTTCGGCGTGTCGCCCGTGGCCGCGACGAAGATTTCAACGTCCTGGCGCGCGGCGTGAAATACCTTGAGCACGGCCTCGTTTGCCATCAGCTCGTAGAAGGGAGAAAGATCCAGCCCCTTCGCCATCGGGTCGATGATGGCCTCTTCCTTTTCTCCGGCAATCTGGATCAGGCACAGGATCGGCCAGAAGGTGTGCTCGCGCATGAATTCGGTGTCGACGGTGACGAATGTCTCGCTCGACAGCCGCTTGCAAAGCTCGCCCAGGGCCTGTGTCGTTGTAATGATCTGCATGGCTGGCGGGAGAAAGACACCAAACGCTCAAGGATTGCAAGCAGCAGCGCGGTTAGTGGTGCTTTTTCTCGGTACGCGCCGCCGAGCGCTGGTGCGCCAGCTTGTACATGAACGGTGAGGTGCGCAGCAGCGTCGCATAGCGCTTCTTGGCCTTCATGTCCGGCGTGCCCCGTGCCGCCATGCGCCAGAAGGTGGCGCCTACGAAGGCGAGGTGGACGAGGCTGGTATAGGTGAAGAAGAAGTCTGCGCCGAACAGCTTCAGCACCTGGGCGGCAATGGGTGGACCGGCCATGGCGCCGATGGAGAAGAAGAAGCTCAGGCCCGCGGCGATCAGCACGAACTGGCCGGGCTTTGCCCGGTCGTTGGCATGGGCGGCGGACAGCGAGTAGAGCGGCAGCGCGAACGCGCCGAACAGGAAGATGCCGGTCAGCGCCATCACGTGCGACGACCCGCCCGCCCATGACAGCAGGAAGCCTGATGCGGCCGCGCCAAGCGTAGCAATCAGCAGCACCCAGCGCCGGTCCAGCCGGTCGGACAGCCAGCCAAGCGGCAATTGCAGCACCGCCCCTCCGATGATGCCTGCCGACATGAAGGTGGCGATGCCGGCCGTATCGAAGCCGATCTCCGAGGCATAGAGTGGCCCCATCAGCCGGAAGGTCGAATTTGTAAGGCCGATGGTGATGCAGCCTATGCAGGCCAGCGGCGAGATATCCCACACTGCCTTTATCGAGAACCGCGACTCTTCCGGAAGTGCTGGTGACGAGCGGTCCATCAGCGACACCGGCACCAGCGACAGCGTGGTCAGGATCGCCATCACCGCAAAGATCTCAAAACCGTCCGCTCCAAACACCGGCAGCAGGAACTGCGAGCCCGTGACGGCGGCAAGATCGAGCAGCCTGTAGACCGAAAGCGTCCGCGCTCGCGCCTCGTTGCTGACGGCCGCGTTGAGCCAGCTGTCGATGACCATGAACAGGCCCGCAAAGCAGTAACCGGCAAGAAACCGCAGCACGATCCAGGACAGCGGCTCGATCCACAGCACCATGGTGAGTGAGACAGACGCCGCAATGGCCGCCAGCCCGGAGAACACGCGGATGTGGCCGACAGCGCGAATGAGCCTCGTAGTGAACAGGCACGACAGCAGGAACCCGCCATAATAGCCCGTACCCATCAGGCCGATCAGCGAGGCGTCGAAGCCTTCCTGGCCAGCGCGCAAGGTGATCAGTGTGCCCTGCAGCCCGTTGCCGGCCAGCAGGATGGCGGCGGCGGCAAGAAGCGGGGAAAGGGGCAGGAGGGCTTTCATCGGCCTTGAGGCGTTGCGGGCGCGGCAGTGATGCGCTCATCCGTCGTACGCCGGATGACCAGTCATCTCAAGCCGAAACCTTGACAAATATGCGTCCGCATGCGCTTTTCCGCCGCGCTTATCCCGCACGCCCCGAGTCACGTTGCCCACGAGGAATTCTCATGCACGCCTATCGCAGCCACACCTGTGCTGAGCTCAACAAGTCAAACGTCGGTGAAACCGCCCGCCTGTCCGGCTGGGTGCACCGGGTGCGCGACCATGGCGGCCTGCTGTTCATTGACCTGCGCGACCATTACGGCATGACCCAGATCGTGGCGGATCCGGACAGCCCTGCCTTCAAGACCGCCGAAACCGTGCGCGGCGAGTGGGTGATCCGCGTCGACGGCGAAGTCAAGGCGCGCTCTGCCGAGACCGTGAACCCGAACCTGCCGACCGGCGAGATCGAGATGTTCGCCCGCGATATCGAGGTATTGTCGAAGGCCGGCGAACTGCCGCTGCCCGTGTTCGGCGAGCCTGATTATCCTGAAGACATCCGCCTCAAGTACCGCTTCCTCGACCTGCGCCGTGAGACGCTGCACGCCAACATCATGAAGCGCACCGCCATCATCGCGAAGATGCGCG